>NZ_MUMF01000503.1 GCF_002155905.1 Streptomyces tricolor
GCCGCCTCGCTCGGCTTCTCCGGCAGCCGGTCGATCACCCGGAATCGGTACAGCAAAGGGCAATGCATGAAGTCACTGGCCCGGGAGGGCGACAGCGAGGTCGGCGGGAGAGCGCTCCGCTCCGCACCGCCGTCTCCCGCGGGTCCGCCCGAGCCGGGCGCACCGCTCTCACCGCGCTCGCCGCCACCGCACGCGACCGTCCCGGCCCCGCCCCGGCCGCCGCTCGTCCCGGCCACGCTCGCCGGTCCGGCGGAAGACCCGGCAGCAGAGCCCGTGGCCGGTCCCGAGGCCGGTCCGGCGAGCGTGGCCGGGACGAGCGGCGGCCGGGGCGGGGCCGGGACGGTCGCGTGCGGTGGCGGCGAGCGCGGTGAGAGCGGTGCGCCCGGCTCGGGCGGACCCGCGGGAGACGGCGGTGCGGAGCGGAGCGCTCTCCCGCCGACCTCGCTGTCGCCCTCCCGGGCCAGTGACTTCATGCAGTGCCCGTTGCTGTACCGATTCCGGGTGATCGACCGGCTGCCGGAGAAGCCGAGCGAGGCGGCGACGCGGGGCACGCTGGTGCACGCGGTGCTGGAGCGGCTGTTCGACGCGCCCGCCGGGGAGCGGACCGCGCCGCGGGCCAAGGCGCTGATCCCGGGGCAGTGGGACCGGCTGCGGGAGAGCCGCCCGGAGGTGACCGAGCTGTTCGCGGACGATCCGGACGGGCAGCGGCTGGCCGGGTGGCTCGCCGAGGCCGAGCGGCTCGTGGAGCGCTGGTTCACGCTGGAGGACCCGACGCGGCTGGAGCCGGCCGAGCGCGAGCTGTTCGTGGAGGCGGAGCTGGAGTCGGGCCTGCGGCTGCGCGGGATCATCGACCGGGTGGACGTGGCGCCGACCGGCGAGGTGCGGATCGTCGACTACAAGACGGGCAAGGCGCCCCGGCCGGAGTACGCCGAGGGCGCGCTGTTCCAGATGAAGTTCTACGCCCTGGTGGTCTGGCGGCTGAAGCGGGTGATCCCGCGCCGGCTGCAACTGGTGTACCTGGGCAGCGGGGACGTGCTGACGTACGACCCGGTGCTCGCCGACCTGGAGCGGGTGGAGCGCAAGCTGCACGCGCTGTGGGAGGCCATCAGGCAGGCCACGGAGAGCGGTGACTGGCGGCCCCGGCCGACCAAGTTGTGCGGCTGGTGCGACCACCGGGCGCACTGCCCGGAGTTCGGCGGCACTCCCCCGCCCTATCCGCTGCCGGTGCGGGCGGCGGAGTCCGGGACGGTGTGAACCGGAAAATCCCGGCAGGGCAGAATTGGGGCCGGACTAGCGAAGGAGTGTCACGTGGCCATCCGCGTCCTACTGGTCGACGACCAGCCGCTGCTGCGTACCGGTTTCCGGATGATCCTGGAGGCCGAGCAGGACCTCGCGGTCGTCGGCGAGGCCGGTGACGGCCTCCAGGCCCTCGACCAGGTACGAGCGCTGCAGCCGGATGTCGTGCTCATGGACATCCGGATGCCGCGGATGGACGGCGTGGAGGCCACCCGGCAGATCACCGGGCCCGGCCGGGACGGCCCGGCCAAGGTGCTGGTGCTGACCACGTTCGACCTGGACGAGTACGTGGTGGAGGCGCTGCGCGCCGGGGCCAGCGGCTTCCTGCTCAAGGACGCGCCGGCCAACGAGCTGGTGCAGGCGATCCGGGTGGTGGCGGCCGGCGAGGCGATGCTCGCGCCGAGCATCACCCGGCGGCTGCTGGACAAGTACGCCACGCATCTGCCGTCGGGCGAGGAGCCGGTGCCGGACACCCTGCACACCCTCACCGACCGTGAGGTGGAGGTGCTGAAGCTGGTGGCGCGCGGGCTGTCCAACGCCGAGATCGCGGCCGATCTGTTCGTCAGCGAGACGACGGTGAAGACGCACGTGGGACATGTGCTCACCAAGCTGGGCCTGAGAGACCGGGTGCAGGCGGCGGTGTACGCGTACGAGAGCGGCCTGGTGCGTCCCGGCGCGCAGTAGCCGGCGGACGACGGCGAAGGGCGCCCCTCCCCCGCGGGAAGGGGCGCCCTTCGTGGTGTGCGGTGTCAGATCCTGCCGGGTTCCCGGGTGTCAGCTCTTGCTGAGTTCCCAGAAGCGGAACACCGTGGAGGCGTCCAGGCAGTACTCCAGGCCGTACACGCCGTCGCGGACGACCGCGTACTGCTTGGCCTGCCAGACCGGCAGGACGGGCAGTTCGTCGGCGACGATGTCCTGCAGCTTCCCGAAGTCCTTGTCGGTCGCCGAGCGGTCGCTCTGTGCGGCGGTGCCGGGGATGATGGACTTGGTGATGGTGCGGTTGTCGTAGTTGTTGTCCAGCACGTTGCCCTTGCCGAAGAACGGGGCGGTGAAGTTGTCGGCGTCCGGGTAGTCCGGCACCCAGCCCTTCACGTACACGCCGTACTTGCCCGCCGCGATGTCCTTCTCGTACTGGTCGAAGGCGACGGACTGGACGTCGGCGTCGAACAGGCCGCTGGCGTTGAGCTGGCCGGCGATGGCCTTCAGTTCCTCGTCGGTGGCGGGGCCGTAGCGGGACGGCGTGGACCACAGGGTGAGCTTGACCTTGCCGGTGATGCCGTCGGCGCGCAGTGCGGCGGCGGCCTTGTCCCGGCTGGGGCGGGCGCCGTAGGTGTCGAAGAACGCGGTGTTGTGGCCCGCGATGCCCGCCGGGATGATCGAGTACAGCGGGGTGGCGGTGCCCTGGTACACGTCCTTGATCAGGGCGTCGCGGTCGATGAGGTAGGCCATGGCCTTGCGGACGCCGAGCTTGCCGGCCACCGGGTGCTTCATGTTGAAGACCAGGTGCTGGACCTCGGCGCTGCTGCCCTCGATGACGTCGACGCCCTTGCTGTCGGCCTGCTGGTCGAGGTCGGCGATGTCGGCCGCGGTCAGGCCTCGGTAGGCGATGTCGATGCCGCCGTCGAGGAGGGACGTGCGCAGGGCGGTCCGGTCGCCGTGGAAGAACTTGAGGGTGACGCCGGAGTTCCTGGGCTTGGCGGCGCCCGTGTAGTGCTCGTTGACCGAGAAGACGGCCTGGTCCTTGTCGAAGGAGTCCAGCTTGTAGGGGCCGGAACCGACGGCCTCGTGGTCGGTGCGCAGGGCGTCGGCGTCGTACTGGCGGTGGTTCACGATGGAGCCGGCGCCGGAGGCGATCTTGCTGGGGAAGGTGGCGTCGGGCACCTTGAGGTGGAAGACGGCCGTCTTCGCGTCCGGTGCCTCGACCTTGTCGAGCATCGGGAACATGATCGCGGGACCCGCGGGGTCGTTGATCTTCAGCATGCGGTCGAAGGAGAACTTCACGTCCGCGGAGGTGAGGGCGTCACCGTTGCTGAACTTCAGGCCGTCCTTCAGCTCGCACTTGTAGACCATGGCCCGGGTGTCGGTGAAGCCGCACTGCTTCGCCAGTTCGGGCTGGGGTTCGGTCGCGCCCTTGGGGAAGGTGAGCAGCGACTGGAAGACGTTGTTGAACAACAGCCAGGAGCCGGGGTCGTAGCCGGCCGCCGGGTCGGTGGCGAGGACGTCGTCGGACATCCCCACCACCACGGAGGAGCCGGTGCCCCCGGAGTCACCGGTCTCGGAGCCGCAGCCGGTCAGCAGGCCGGAGGCCAGCCCCGCCACGATGGGCAGGACTGGCCACTGGTTGCGCATGTTCACTTGAATGTGTGCCTTGTCGTCGGTTCGTCAGCCCGGGTCCGCCGTCCCTGGACCCGGGCACGGGGCCGTGTGGTGCTCGGCCCCGGATGCGGAGAGCCGTCAGCCGCTCACACCGCGGCCCAGCTCCCACAGCTGAAGCGTCGAGGAGGAGTTGAGGGCGTAGGCCACGCCCGTGATGTCGTCCCGTGCGGCGACGTACTGCTTGCCCTGCCACAGCGGCAGGACCGGGACGTCCTCGGCGACGATGTCCTGGATCTCCGTCAGGCTCTTGGAGGCACCGAGCCGGTCGGCCTCGCGGCGGGACTGCGGGATCAGCGAACGCTGGATGGTGCCGTTGGCGTACGGCGAGCCGAGGAAGTTGTTCTTGTCCAGGAAGGGCGCGAGGAAGTTGTCGGCGTCGGGGAAGTCCGGGAACCAGCCCATGCCGTAGACGTCGTACTCGCCCTTGCGCTCGGCCGGCCGGAAGGTCGCCCAGGGGTGGCCCTCGATGGAGACGTCGAACAGGCCGCTGTCGTTGAGCTGCTTCTGCAGGACCTGGAACTCCTGCTTGGTGGCCGAGCCGTAGTGGTCGGTGGTGTAGTGCAGGGTCAGCTTCACCGGGGTGGTGATGCCGGCCTTGGACAGCAGGCCCTTCGCCTTGTCGACGCTGGGGTTGCCGTACTTGTTGAAGAACGCGTTGGAGTGGCCGGTGACCGTGGCGGGGACCAGCGAGTACAGCGGTTCGGCCTGGGTGCCGTAGACCTTGGAGACCAGCTCGCCGCGGTTGATGATCTGGGCCATGGCCTGGCGTACGGCCTTGGACTTGACGCTGGAGGCGTCGGTGTTGAAGGCCAGGTAGCGGATCTCCAGGCCCGGCATGTCGACCAGGTCGACCTTCTCGTCGCTGCCGCCGTCCAGCTTCTGGATCTGCGCGGGCGACATGGTGCGGGTCATGACGTCGATGTCGCCGTGGTCGATCGCGGTGCCCATGGCGTCGGCGTCGGCGAAGGCACGCAGCTCGACCTTGTCGTTGTTCACCTTCACGCTGCCCTTGTAGGAGGGGTTCTTGGTGAAGGTGGCGCTGACGATCGCGTTGTTCTCGACCTCGGCCTCGAAGGTGTACGGGCCGGAGCCGTCGATGGCGAAGCCGTCGCGGAGCTTGTCCTTCTGGTAGTCCTTCGGGTTGACGATGCCCGCGACCGGGGTGGACAGCTTGTACGGGAAGGTGGCGTCGGCCGTCTTCAGGTGGAAGACGACCTCGCGGTCGCCCTGCGTCTCGATGGTGTCGATGGTGTTCAGCAGGGCGGAGACACCGCTGTCCGCGTTGATGCGCAGCGCACGCTCGATGGAGTACTTGACGTCCTCGGCGGTCACCGGGTCACCGTTCGCGAACGTCAGGCCCTCGCGCAGCTTGCAGGCGTAGCGCTCGCTGCCGC
Organism: Streptomyces tricolor; assembly: GCF_002155905.1. Taxonomy (GTDB): domain Bacteria; phylum Actinomycetota; class Actinomycetes; order Streptomycetales; family Streptomycetaceae; genus Streptomyces; species Streptomyces tricolor. The sequence goes on from NZ_MUMF01000503.1 coordinate 5,067, forward strand.
TGTCGGTGAACGAGCAGCTCTCGGCGGCCTCCGGGACGGGCTCGCCCTCACCCTTGGGCTGCGCCATCAGCGTCTGCACGGACTGGCGCAGGATGTTCCAGGTGCCGACGTCGTAGGCGTAGGCCGGGTCGAGGGGCGCCGGGGCGTCCTTGGTGGCCGTGAACTGGTCCGTGGTACCGACGACGATGGCGTCACCGCTCTTGCTCCCGCTGTCGGAGCCGCCGCACGCGGCGAGAACCGGGGTGAGCAGGCCGGCCACCGCCGGCAGCACCAAAGTCTTGCGGTTCATGCGGGAGTTTCTCCAGAGCTGTTCGGGTCCTTGTATCCGGCATGCATGGGTGGTGCGGCGGATCACAGGGGTTCTCGGCGATGTTCTCGCGATGAGATTAGTCCGCGCTCGCAGCCCGGTTCACAGCCGCGTGAGCTGATCCCCCATCACGCAGTGGAACCGGCCGCGGACACACCGAAAACCCGACAGCGGCATGATTAGTGCAGCGTCTCCTCAATCGGGACACAACGTGCCCCCGTTTCCCCCTGCTCGGAGTGGTCCAGCACACTTGACCAACGTTGTCGAGCCGCTCCGGCGTGGCGAACGTCACACTTCCAACTGTGCGGCCGGTCAGCGGAATTCAGCCGGGCCGCACGCCGCGAATTCCGCTCGGGTGCACTTCCCCGGGAATATGTCCGGCGCGGCCAATCCCCATTGCACGCTGGGTGAACAGCTAGCGCATTTCCGTCATCAGGCCCCGGAGAAATGCCAGGTCGACCTCTTCCAGGGAGGAGACGACGGTGCGTCCCGTGGCCGGGCCGATGGGCGCGACGGAGGGTACGGCGACCACCCGGCAGCCCGCGGCCTCGGCCGCGGCGACCCCGGTGGCGGTGTCCTCGACGACGGCACATCTGGCCGGATCCGCACCGAGTCCCGCGGCGGCGAGCAGGTACGGGTCCGGGAAGGGCTTGGTGCGGGAGACCTCGTCGCCGGCAATGGAGAGGGCGAAGTGGTGCGGGCCGAGCACGGACAGCACCCGGTCGATGATGCGCCGGTGGGAGGCGGAGACCAGGGCGGTGGGGATCTCGGACTCGTACAGCTCGGCGAGCAGCCGGGCGGCGCCCGGCATCAGCGGCAGGGCGCGGCCGATGCGCTGCTCGAAGCCCTCGTTGAGGAGCAGGGTGAGTTCGGCGAGGGTGATGTCGGCGCCGGTCGCCTCGATGAGGAAACCGGCGCTGCGGGTCATGGGGCCACCGACCACGACGTGCCGCCAGGTCTCGTCCAGGGTGTGCCCGAGGGAGGCGAAGACCTCCACTTCGACGTCCCACCAGAAGCCCTCGGTGTCGACCAGGGTGCCGTCCATGTCGAGGAGCACCGCTTGCAGGGCGGAGCCTTCGGCCGTTCTGGTTCCGAGCGCGGGGACCGTGCTGGTCATCCGGGCGCACCTCCTTGAGGGACGACCAGGCCGGCTCCCCGGCGGGGAACCGGCCTGCGGTGGACCGACCAGTGTACGACGTGTCCGATCAGTGTGCCGAGTACGACATGCGTCTCCGTGTGCCGAGCAAGACGTGCGTCTCAGTGTGCCGGGTGCGGGACGCGTCACCGAGCGTTGAAGTACTTCGCCTCCGGGTGGTGGATCACGATGGCGTCCGTGGACTGCTCGGGGTGCAGCTGGAACTCCTCGGACAGGTGGACGCCGATCCGCTCGGGCTGGAGCAGGTCGGCGATCTTGGCGCGGTCCTCCAGGTCGGGGCAGGCGCCGTAACCGAGGGAGAAGCGGGCCCCGCGGTACTTCAGGTCGAACATGTCCTGGATGTCGGCCGGGTCCTCGCCGGCGAAGCCGAGTTCGGCGCGGACGCGGGCGTGCCAGTACTCGGCGAGGGCCTCGGCCAACTGGACGGACAGGCCGTGCAGTTCCAGGTAGTCACGGTAGGCGTTGGTCTCGAAGAGCTTGGCCGTCTCCTCGCCGATGCGGGAGCCGACGGTGACGACCTGGAGGCCGACGACGTCGGTCTCGCCGGACTCCTCCGGGCGGAAGAAGTCGGCCAGGCACAGGCGCCGGCCGCGGCGCTGGCGCGGGAAGGTGAAGCGGGTGCGCTCGTTGCCCTGCTCGTCCAGGATGATCAGGTCGTCGTCCTTGGAGACGCAGCGGAAGTAGCCGTAGACGACGGCCGCCTCCAGCAGGTTGTCGGTCTGGAGCCGGTCGAGCAGGCCGCGCAGCCGGGGCCGGCCCTCGGTCTCGACCAGTTCCTCGTAGGTGGGTCCCTCGCCGGTGCGGGCCTGCTTCAGTCCCCACTGGCCCTTGAACAGCGCGCCCTCGTCCAGCCAGCTCGCGTACTCCTTGAGCTGGATGCCCTTGACCACCCGGGTGCCCCAGAAGGGCGGGGTGGGCACGGGGTTGTCGGTGGCGACGTCGGAGCGGACGTGGCCCTCCTCGGGCCGCTCGGCCACCGGGACGGCGGCGGCCGGGCGGACCCGGCGCTGCCGCAGCTCGGGCAGCTTGGCGCCGGGCACGCCCCGCTTGACGCCGATCAGGGCGTCCATCAGGCGCAGGCCCTCGAAGGCGTCGCGGGCGTAGCGGACCTCGCCCTGGTAGATCTCGTGCAGGTCCTGCTCGACGTAGGCCCGGGTCAGGGCGGCACCGCCGAGGATGACCGGGAAGCGGGCGGCGAGGCCGCGCTGGTTCAGCTCCTCCAGGTTCTCCTTCATGATCACCGTGGACTTCACCAGCAGCCCGGACATGCCGATCACATCGGCCCGGTGCTCCTCGGCGGCCTCCAGGATCGCGGAGACCGGCTGCTTGATGCCCAGGTTGACGACGTTGTAGCCGTTGTTGGACAGGATGATGTCGACCAGGTTCTTGCCGATGTCGTGCACGTCGCCGCGCACGGTGGCCAGCACGATCGTGCCCTTGCCCTCGGCGTCCGACTTCTCCATGTGCGGTTCGAGGTAGGCGACGGCGGCCTTCATGACCTCGGCGGACTGGAGGACGAACGGCAGCTGCATCTGGCCGGAGCCGAACAGTTCGCCGACGACCTTCATGCCGTCCAGCAGGGTCTCGTTGACGATGTCGAGTGCCGGGCGGTCCCGCAGGGCGGCGTCCAGGTCGGCTTCCAGGCCGTTGCGCTCGCCGTCGATGATCCGGCGCTTGAGCCGCTCCTCCAGGGGCAGCGCGGCCAGTTCCTCGGCCTTGCCGGCCTTCAGGGACTTCGCCGTGGCGCCCTCGAAGAGCTGCATGAGCTTCTGGAGGGGGTCGTAGCCCTCGCCGCGGCGGTCGTAGATCAGGTCGAGAGCGGTCCGGACCTCTTCCTCGCTGAAGCGGGCGATCGGCAGGATCTTGGAGGCGTGGACGATCGCGGAGTCCAGGCCCGCCTTGACGCACTCGTCGAGGAAGACGGAGTTCAGCAGGATGCGGGCGGCCGGGTTGAGGCCGAAGCTGATGTTCGACAGTCCCAGCGTGGTCTGCACCGCGGGGTGCCGCCTCTTCAGCTCGCGGATGGCCTCGATGGTGGCGATGCCGTCCTTGCGGGACTCCTCCTGACCGGTGCAGATGGTGAAGGTCAGGGTGTCGATGAGGATGTCCTCCTCGCGGATGCCCCAGTTCCCGGTGAGGTCGGCGATCAGCCGTTCGGCGATCTCGACCTTCTTCTCCGGGGTGCGGGCCTGGCCCTCCTCGTCGATGGTGAGCGCGATGAGCGCCGCCCCGTGCTCGCGCGCCAGCTGGGTGACCTTCGCGAACCGGGAGTCGGGGCCGTCGCCGTCCTCGTAGTTCACCGAGTTGATCACCGCACGGCCGCCGAGCTTCTCCAGGCCGGCCCGGATGACGTCGACCTCGGTGGAGTCCAGCACGATCGGCAGGGTGGAGGCGGTGGCGAAGCGGCCGGCCAGCTCCTCCATGTCCGCGACGCCGTCCCGGCCGACGTAGTCGACGCACAGGTCGAGCATGTGCGCGCCCTCGCGGATCTGCTCCCGGGCCATCTCGACGCAGTCGTCCCAGCGGCCCGCCAGCATGGCCTCGCGGAACTTCTTGGAGCCGTTGGCGTTGGTGCGCTCGCCGATGGCCAGGTAGGAGGTGTCCTGCCGGAACGGGACGGACTGGTAGAGGGAGGCGGCGCCGGGCTCGGGACGCGGGTCGCGCTCGGGCGGGGTGAGGCCGTGCACGCGCTCCACGACCTGGCGCAGGTGTTCGGGGGTGGTGCCGCAGCAGCCGCCGATGAGGGAGAGGCCGTAGTCGCGTACGAAGTTCTCCTGGGCGTCCGCCAGGCCCTCGGGGCCGAGCGGGAAGTGGGCGCCGTCCTTGGTGAGGACGGGCAGGCCGGCGTTGGGCATGCACAGCAGCGGGATGCGGGAGTGCCGGGTGAGGTAGCGCAGGTGCTCGCTCATCTCGGCCGGGCCGGTCGAGCAGTTCAGGCCGATCATGTCGATGCCGAGCGGCTCCAGCGCGGTGAGGGCGGCGCCGATCTCGGAGCCCAGCAGCATGGTGCCGGTGGTCTCGAAGGCCATGGAGACCAGCAGGGGGACGTCGACGCCGAGCTTGTCCATGGCGCGGCGGGCGCCCAGCACGGAGGCCTTGGTCTGCAACAGGTCCTGGGTGGTCTCCACGATCAGGGCGTCGGCGCCGCCGGTGAGCAGGCCCTCGGCGTTCGCCTGGAAGCCGTCGCGGATGGTGGTGAAGCCGACGTGACCGAGGGTGGGCAGCTTGGTGCCGGGGCCGATGGAGCCGAGGACCCAGCGGGGGCGGCCGTCGCGGGCGGAGAACGCGTCGGCGGTCTCGCGGGCGATGCGGGCGCCGGCCTCGGACAGCTCGTGGACGCGGTCGGCGATGTCGTACTCCGCCATGGCCGCGTGGTTGGCCCCGAAGGTGTTGGTCTCGACGCAGTCGACGCCCACGGCGAAGTACGCCTCGTGGACGGAGCGGACGATGTCGGGGCGGGTGAGGTTGAGGATCTCGTTGCAGCCCTCAAGGTTCTCGAAGTCCTCAAGGGTCGGCTCCTGGGCCTGGAGCATCGTGCCCATCGCTCCGTCGGCGACCACCACACGGGTGGCGAGCGCCTCGCGGAGCGCGGACGCACGGGTCCGGCTGTCGGTGGAAGGGGACGTCGGCGACGAGGCCATGTAGGGGCTCCCTGGGATGCGACGGCTGTCGGCTATGCGGCTTCCCGGGCAGGCGGGGGTTGCCGCACGGCGCCAGAGTAACCGGGAGTCGGCTTGGATGGGCACAGGCGTCCACGAGGCGGACGCCGGTGACCCTGATGCCACGCCCGGGTCACCTGTGATGTAACAGGTCCCGTCCGACCATTAGCGAGAGGTCGGCATGGACCGGTAGTGTTCGACATTGCCGAACGGTGGTTTTCCGCACCGGGGGCAGTCGAGGGACGGAGGCAGAACGGCGATGGCACGGAACATCCAGTCGCTCGAACGGGCGGCGGCGATGCTGCGGCTGCTCGCGGGCGGCGAGCGACGGCTCGGCCTCTCGGACATCGCCTCCTCACTGGGCCTCGCCAAGGGCACGGCCCACGGAATCCTGCGCACCCTCCAACAGGAGGGGTTCGTGGAGCAGGACGACGCCTCCGGCCGCTACCAGCTGGGCGCGGAGCTGCTGCGTCTCGGCACCACCTATCTCGACGTGCACGAACTGCGCGCGCGGGCCCTGGTGTGGGCGGACGACCTGGCCCGCTCCAGCGGCGAGAGCGTGCACCTGGGGGTCCTGCACCAGCAGGGCGTGCTGATCGTGCACCACGTCTTCCGGCCCGACGACAGCCGGCAGGTGCTGGAGATCGGGGCCATGCAGCCGCTGCACTCGACGGCCCTGGGCAAGGTGCTCTCGGCGTACGACCCGGTGGCGCACAGCGAGGCGCTGGACGCCGAGCGGAAGGCCTTCACGGACCGCACGGTGTGCGACCCCGCCGACTTCGAGCACCTCCTCGACCTCACGCGCGCGCGTGGGTACGCGGCCGACGTGGAGGAGACCTGGGAGGGCGTGGCGTCGATCGCCGCGCCCATCCACGACCGGCGCCGGATGCCGGTGGGCGCGGTCGGCATCACCGGGGCTGTGGAGCGGCTGTGCCGGGACGGCGAGCTGCGCCCGGAGCTGATCGCGGCGGTGCGCGACTGCGCCCGCGCGGTCTCCCGGGACCTGGGCGCCGGACGGTTCTGACCGGCGGCTGACGACAGCGGAACGACCGGGACGCCAGGCGGCGTTCCGGTCCTCGCCCTACCCTAAAAGCGACAAAAGGGCTAGATCGTACGTCCGCACACGAAGGTCGATAACCGACAGCGATCAATAACGATCCTGTTTTCGATAACAGAACTCTTGACGCACGCGTAACGCCGAACAAGACTCCCGTCCATCGGTCGGCATTGTCGAACACCTACCGGCAATACGCGCTAGAGTGTGACAACGCCAAGGGCCAGCACATCGCTCTCACCCCCGAGGGCGCCAGACCCCCGGAGGGACCCGGGGTTCGGCTACCCCTGGACGAAGGACAAAGGAGTCGCGGGTGTCCAGCTCCGACATCTTCATCGGCGAGACCATCGGTACCGCCATACTCATCCTGCTCGGCGGCGGCGTCTGCGCCGCCGTGACCCTGAAGGCCTCCAAGGCCCGTAACGCCGGCTGGCTCGCCATCGCCTTCGGGTGGGGCTTCGCCGTCATGACGGCCGTGTACATCTCCGGACCGCTGTCCGGTGCTCACCTCAACCCGGCCGTCACCGTCGCCCTCGCCGTCAAGGACGGCGAGTGGAGCAACGTGCCGACGTACTTCGCCGGCCAGCTGCTCGGCGCGATGATCGGCGCGGCCCTGGTGTGGGTCGCCTACTACGGCCAGTTCCAGGCGCACCTGACCGACCAGGAGATCGTCGGCGGTCCGGGCGCGCAGGCCACCTCGGCCAAGGCGGTCGAGGCCCAGGAGAAGGGGGCCGGCCCGGTCCTCGGCATCTTCTCCACCGGTCCGGAGATCCGGAACGTCGCGCAGAACCTCGCCACGGAGATCATCGGCACCGTCGTGCTGATCCTCGCTGTCCTCACCCAGGGCCTGAACGACAAGGGCAACGGCCTCGGCATCCTCGGCGGTCTGATCACCGCGTTCGTGGTGGTGTCGATCGGTCTCTCGCTCGGCGGTCCGACGGGCTACGCGATCAACCCGGCCCGCGACCTGGGCCCGCGCATCGTGCACGCCCTGCTGCCGCTGCCCAACAAGGGCGGTTCCGACTGGAGCTACGCCTGGATCCCGGTGGTCGGTCCGCTGATCGGCGGCGCCATCGGCGCAGGCCTCTACAACGTCGCCTTCGCCTGAGAAGCTCGCGCCACGCACCGAGTCTTCGAGCACGCGCCGTACGTACAGCCCCATCACCACGGATCTTTCAGGAGCACACAGTGACCGACGCCCACACCGCAGGCCCCTTCATCGCGGCGATCGACCAGGGCACGACCTCCTCGCGCTGCATCGTCTTCGACCGGGACGGCCGTATCGTCTCCGTCGACCAGAAGGAGCACGAGCAGATCTTCCCGAAGCCGGGCTGGGTCGAGCACAACGCGAACGAGATCTGGACCAACGTCCAGGAGGTCGTCGCCGGAGCCATCGAGAAGGCCGGCATCACCCGCGACGACATCAAGGCCATCGGCATCACCAACCAGCGCGAGACCACCGTGCTGTGGGACAAGAACACCGGTGAGCCCGTCCACAACGCCATCGTCTGGCAGGACACCCGCACCGACGCGCTCTGCAGGGAGCTGGGCCGCAACGTCGGCCAGGACCGCTTCCGCCGGGAGACCGGTCTGCCGCTCGCGTCCTACTTCGCCGGGCCCAAGGCCCGCTGGCTGCTCGACAACGTCGAGGGCCTGAAGGAGCGCGCCGAGGCCGGCGACATCCTCTTCGGCACCATGGACACCTGGGTCATCTGGAACCTGACCGGCGGTGTCAACGGCGGCAAGCACGTCACCGACGTCACCAACGCCTCCCGCACCCTTCTCATGAACCTGCACACCATGCAGTGGGACGAGAAGATCGCCGAGTCGATCGGCGTGCCGCTGCAGATCCTGCCCGAGATCCGGTCCTCCGCCGAGGTCTACGGCGAGGTCACCGGCGGCAGGCTGGGCGACCTGCTCGGCGGCATCCCGGTCGCCTCCGCGCTCGGCGACCAGCAGGCGGCCCTGTTCGGCCAGACCTGCTTCTCCGAGGGCGAGACCAAGTCGACCTACGGCACCGGCACGTTCATGGTGATGAACACCGGCTCCAAGATCATCAACTCCTACGCCGGTCTGCTGACCACCGTCGGCTACAAGATCGGTGACCAGCCGACGGTGTACGCCCTGGAGGGCTCGATCGCCGTCACCGGCTCGCTGGTGCAGTGGATGCGCGACCAGATGGGCCTGATCTCCACCGCCGCCGAGATCGAGACGCTCGCGCTCTCGGTCGAGGACAACGGCGGAGCCTACTTCGTGCCGGCCTTCTCCGGCCTGTTCGCCCCGCACTGGCGCTCCGACGCCCGCGGTGTGATCGCCGGCCTGACCCGGTACGTCACCAAGGCGCACCTCGCGCGCGCCGTCCTTGAGGCCACCGCCTGGCAGACGCGGGAGATCGCCGACGCCATGGTCAAGGACTCCGGCGACGAGCTGGTGACCCTCAAGGTCGACGGCGGCATGACCGCCAACAACCTGCTGATGCAGACCCTCGCCGACGTCCTGGACGCACCCGTGGTGCGCCCGATGGTCGCCGAGACCACCTGCCTCGGCGCCGCCTACGCCGCCGGTCTCGCCGTCGGCTTCTGGTCCAGCACCGACGACCTGCGCGCCAACTGGCGCCGGGCCGCCGAATGGACCCCCCGGATGGACGCGGAGACCCGCGACCGTGAGTACAAGAACTGGCTCAAGGCCGTCGACCGGACCATGGGCTGGATCGAGGACGAGAGCTGAGCGGCCCAAGCCGGCTCAGACAGTCTGACGAGGAGTAAGTACCCGACATGACCAGTCAGTCCACCCTGCAGTCCGTGCCTGCCCTGGGGACGCACCCGGCCTCCGGCTCCAACCCGAGCCGGGCCGAGACCAGGGAGCAGCTCGCCAAGGCGTCGTACGACCTTCTTGTGATCGGCGGCGGCATCCTGGGCATCTCCACCGCCTGGCACGCCGCGCAGTCCGGGCTCAGGGTGGCGCTGGTCGACGCCGGCGACTTCGCCGGCGCCACCTCCTCCGCCTCCTCCAAGCTGCTCCACGGCGGTCTGCGCTACCTGCAGACCGGCGCGGTGAAGCTGGTGGCGGAGAACCACTTCGAGCGCCGTGCGGTCTCCCGCCAGGTGGCCCCCCACCTGGCGAACCCGCTCACCTTCTACCTCCCCGTGTACAAGGGCGGGCCGCACGGCGCGGCGAAGCTCGGCGCGGGCGTCTTCGCCTACTCCGCGCTCTCCGCGTTCGGCGACGGCGTCGGCCACCTGCTCTCGCCGGCCAAGGCGGCGCAGGACGTGCCCGAGCTGCGCACCGAGAACCTCAAGGCCGTGGCCGTGTACGGCGACGACCAGATGAACGACGCGCGCATGGCGCTGATGACGGTCCGCGCGGCCGTCGAGGCGGGCGCGGTCGTCCTCAACCACGCCGAGGTCACCGGGCTGCGCTTCACCAAGGGCCGGGTCACCGGCGCCGAGCTGAAGGACCGGCTGTCCGGCGACGAGTTCGGGGTCACCGCCCGCCTGGTGCTGAACGCGACCGGCCCCTGGGTCGACCACCTGCGCAAGATGGAGGACCCGAACGCGGCGCCGTCCATCCGGCTGTCCAAGGGCGCGCACCTGGTCCTGAAGCGCACCTCCCCCTGGAAGGCCGCGCTCGCGACCCCCATCGACAAGTACCGCATCACCTTCGCCCTCCCCTGGGAGGACATGCTGCTGCTCGGCACCACCGACGAGGAGTTCGAGGGCGACCCGGCGGACGTCGCGGTCAACGAGAAGGACATAGCCCAGATCCTGGACGAGGCCGCGTTCTCCGTCCGGGACCAGCAGCTCCAGCGCGACCTCATCACCTACGCGTTCGCCGGTCTGCGGGTGCTGCCGGGTGGCCCCGGCGACACCGCCAAGGCCAAGCGCGAGACCGTGGTGACCGAGGGCAAGGGCGGCATGCTGTCCGTCGCGGGCGGCAAGTGGACGACGTTCCGCCACATCGGCCGGACGATCATGAAGAAGCTGGAGGCGCTGCCGGGGCACCCGCTCGGCGACGACTTCGAGCCGATCTCCTCGCTGCCGAAGAAGCTGCCGCTGCCCGGTGTCGCCAACCCGCGCGCGGTCGCCCACCGCCTG
>NZ_MUMF01000504.1 GCF_002155905.1 Streptomyces tricolor
CCGAGGGCCGAGCCGAGGGCGTCCATCTCGCCCTCGGTCAGCGACAGCAGGGCCTCGGTGAGATGGGAGACCTGCAACGCGCGCACCTCGCCGAGGCGCCGCCGGGCGACCGCCGTCGGGTACAGGCGGGCGACACGCTTGTCGGCGCTGTCCTGCCGGCGTTCCAGCAGGCCCTCCTCGGTGAGCTGGGAGACCAGCGCGCTGACGTTGTTGGGCTTCATCAGCAGCGCCTCGGCGGCCTCCCGCACCGTGGCGCCCGGGTGCTCGGCGACGTGGCGCAGCAGGTTGAGCCGGCCCTCGGGCGGCTTGGGGTGGGCGTAGTCGCGGGCGACCAGCCGGTCCAGGGCCCGGTGCAGCGCGGGCAGGGCGTCGGCGAGCGCCGAGGCGACGCTGTCGACGTCCCGCTGGGAGGCGCTGGATCCGGGCATGACCCCAAGGTAGGTATCTCCTCATACCTATGTCAAACAGGTATGAGGACATAGGTGTCCGGCGGCGCCGCGGCTGCGCGCCCGGCGCCGCGCGACGGCATAAGCTCGGCGGATGGCGAAGTACTTCGACGTGCACCCCGACAACCCGCAGCCCCGCAGCATCGGCCAGGTCGCCGACGCGGTCCGCTCGGGGGCGCTCATCGCATATCCGACCGACTCCTGCTACGCGCTCGGCTGCCGGCTGGGCAGCCGGGACGGCATGGACCGGATCCGCTCCATCCGCCGGCTGGACGACCGGCACCACTTCACCCTGATGTGCCGGGACTTCGCGCAGCTCGGCCAGTTCGTCCGGGTGGACAACGACGTGTTCCGGGCCGTGAAGGCGTCGACGCCGGGCAGCTACACGTTCATCCTGCCGGCCACCCGCGAAGTGCCGCGCATGCTGCAGCACCCGAAGAAGAAGACCGTCGGCGTGCGCATCCCCGACCACGTGGTCACCCAGGCGCTGCTGGCGGAGCTGGGCGAGCCGCTGGTGTCCAGCACGCTGCTGCTGCCGGACGAGGAGGAGCCGATGACCCAGGGCTGGGAGATCAAGGACCGGCTCGACCACGTGGTGGACGCGGTGGTCGACTCCGGGGACTGCGGCACCGAGCCGACGACGGTGGTCGACTTCTCCGCCGGGGAGGCGGAGATCGTGCGGCGGGGCGCCGGGGACACCAGCCGCTTCGAGTGACCGGGCCGCCGGGTGCGGCGGCCCGCGGGGCGCGTGACAGCATGGGCCGTAGCCACGGCGCCGGGCGGGCACCCGCCGCCCGCCGCCCGTTCCCGAGGGAGGGCTTGCTCACCATGACCGATGTCCGGGCGACCGCCGTCGACATCCCCACCGAGGACGGCGTCGCCGACGCCTACCTCGTCCACCCGGCCGACGACCGCCCCCGTCCGGCGGTCCTCTTCTATCAGGACGCCTACGGCCCGCGGCCGTACCTGCGGTCGATGGCCGACCGGCTCGCCGGCGCGGGATACACGGTACTGCTGCCGAACGTCTTCCACCGCCTGGGCCGGGCGCCGGTCCTGGACCTGCCCGAGTTCATCGACCCGGGCGCGGACCCCACCCTCTGGGAGCGGCTCGGCCCGATCGTGTCCGGGCTGACGCCGGAGCAGGTCAAGCGGGACGCGGACGCCTACCTGCGGTGGCTGGCCGACAGCCCGCTCACGGTCGCCGGCCCCGTCGCGCTGACCGGCTACTGCATGGGGGCCCGGCTCGCGCTGTGGACCGCGGGCGCCCACCCGGACCGGGTCGCGGCGGCGGCCGGCTTCCACGGCGGGCGACTGGCCACCGACGACCCGGACAGCCCGCACCTGGAGGCCCCGCGCATCACCGCGGAGCTGTACTTCGGGCACGCGGACGACGACCCCTCGCTGCCCCCGGAGCAGATCGCGCGCTTCGCGGACGCCCTGACCGCCGCGGGAGTCCGGCACACCTGCGAGGTGTACGCCGGCGCCCGCCACGGCTACACCCAGGCCGACACCCCGGCCTACGACCGGGACGCCGACGAGCGGCACTGGGCCGCGCTGCTCGACCTGCTCAAGCGGGCGTTCTGACGCAGGGCCCCGGCGCCCGCCGGCCGGCGGGCGCCGGCCGGCGGGCGCCGGGCCGATCCTGTCCATGTCATTGACATGAACTCATCTCCAGTATGAGGCTGAGAGCGCTCTCAAACAGGTACGGACCAATTTCCGTACGACCCCGACCCCACACGGAGGTGGAGAGTGCCTCACAGGCTCACACGCCGCGTGCTGCCCCTGGCCGCCGCCACGGCGCTGCTCGGCGGACTGCTCGCCCTCGGCGCACCGGACCGCGCCGATGCCGCCGTCCCCGACACCATCCCCCTGAAGATCACCAACAACTCGGGCCGCTCCGAGCCGGTCTACCTCTACGACCTCGGCACCGAGCTGTCGTCGGGACGGCAGGGCTGGGCCGACGCGAACGGCGTCTTCCACGCCTGGCCTGCGGGCGGCAACCCGCCGACACCCGCGCCGGACGCGGCGATACCCGGCCCGGCCGCCGGCCAGTCGAAGACGATCCGCATCCCGAAGTTCTCCGGCCGGATCTATTTCTCCTACGGCCAGAAGCTGGACTTCAGACTGGCGACCGGCGGGCTGGTGCAGCCGGCCGTGCAGAACCCCTCCGACCCCAACCGGAACATCCTCTTCAACTGGTCGGAGTACACGCTCAACGACTCCGGACTGTGGCTCAACAGCACCCAGGTGGACATGTTCTCGGCGCCGTACGCGGTCGGGGTGCAACGCGCCGACGGCAGCGTGAGCACCACCGGGCATCTGAAGCCCGGCGGCTGGACCGGTGTCTTCAACGCGCTGCGCGGACAGCCGGGCGGCTGGGCGGGCCTGGTCCAGACCCGTTCCGACGGCACCGTGCTGCGCGCGCTGTCCCCGCTGTACGGCGTGGAGACCGGCGCGCTGCCGGCGAACGCGATGGACGACTACATCAACCGGGTCTGGCAGAAGTACACGACCTCGACCCTGACCGTCACGCCGTTCGCGGACCAGCCGAACACCAAGTACTACGGCCGGGTCTCCGGGAACGTCATGAACTTCACCAACTCCTCCGGCGCGGTCGTCACCAGCTTCCAGAAGCCCGACGCGGCCAGTGTCTTCGGCTGCCACAAGCTGCTGGACGCACCCAACGACAATGTCCGCGGGCCCATCTCCCGTACGCTGTGCGCCGGTTTCAACCGGTCGACGCTGCTGGTGAACCCCAACCAGCCGGACACCACGACGGCGAACTTCTACCGGGACGCGGTGACCAACCACTACGCGCGGGCGATCCACGCGCAGATGGCCGACGGCAAGGCGTACGCCTTCGCCTTCGACGACGTCGGCAACCAGGAGTCCCTGGTGCACGACGGCAGCCCGCAGCAGGCGTATCTGACGCTGGACCCGCTGAGCTGACCTGACGCGGTCCCGCACCCGGGGGAACGGGTGCGGGACCGCTCCGGTGCCGGGCGCTCAGCCGGCCGCCGGGGCCGTGCCGCCCACGGCGCAGCCGGTCCCCGTCGGCGCGCGGGCGTGAACCAGGAGGTGGCCGGGGGGTGTTCGACGTAGGTTGTGTCCTGGCTGATCCATGCCTCGGCTGAAAGAAGGACACGACCCATGACCGATCCGGCCACGACGCCCGAGCCGGCCACGCACCAGCACATCGACACGTCGGTGCCGCACTCGGCCCGCATCTGGAACTACTGGCTCGGCGGCAAGGACAACTACCCGGTCGACGAGGAGGCGGGCGACGCGTACACCGCCGTCTTCCCGGGCATCGTCACCATCGCCCGGAGCAGCCGTGCCTTCCTGCGCCGCACCATCTCCTACCTCGTCCGCGAGGCGGGCATCCGGCAGTTCCTGGACATCGGCACCGGTCTGCCGACCGCCGAGAACACCCACGAGGTGGCCCAGCGGCTCGCCCCCGAGGCACGGATCGTCTACGTCGACAACGACCCGATGGTGCTCGCCCACGCCCGGGCCCTGCTCTACTCCTCCGCCGCGGGCGCCACCGCCTACATCGACGCCGATGTGACGGACCCGGACCGCATCCTCGCCGTCGCCGCCGAGACACTGGACCTCACCCGGCCCACCGCCCTCATCCTGAGCAACATCCTGGGCCACGTGGCCGACCACGGCCAGGCCCGCTCCATCGTGGACCGGCTCATGGGCGCGCTGCCATCGGGCAGTTACCTCGCCGTCAACGACGGGTCGCTCGGCATCGACCCGGTCTTCGAGCAGGCCCAGGAGGCGTACAACAACAGCGGGGCCGTCCCGTACAACCTGCGCACCGTCGAGGCGATCACCTCGTTCTTCGACGGCCTGGAACTGATCGAACCCGGCGTCGTGCCGGTCACCCGGTGGCGCCCGGATCCCGGTTCACCCGCCCCGGAGATCGTCGCCGAGCACGGGGGCCTGGCACGCAAGCCGTGACCGCTGCCCGGCAGCGACGATCACTCCCGGTGCCGGCGCTCGGCGGAACACCCCCGCGGGGCCGGTCCGTTCAGCGCCGGCGCGGGACGCCCAGCGCCTGGGTGAGCTGGGCGATCTCCTCCTCGAAGAGCTTCTCCGGGCTGGTGGTCTGGGTGCGCAGATGGCCGTAGATCTCCAGTGACACCAGGCCGTGCAGACGCCCCCAGATGCGCAGGGCGAGGGCGACGGCGGCCGGCGGCAGGTCGGGGAAGGCGGGGCGCACCTTGCCGAGGAGCCCGGGGTCGAAGTCGGACCAGTCGAAGGCGCTGTCCCGGTAGAGGTGCCGGGCGTGCGGCCAGGCGGCGTCCGCCAGCGCGGTCAGCCCGGTGCAGACCCGCCGGGCCGCGTCGGGGGCGGGACCCCCTTCCGGAGCCCGGTAGCCGGGGACGGGATCGCCGTAGATCAGCCGGAAACCCTGGGGGTTGGCCAGGGCCCAGCTCCGGAAGGCGCCGGCCCAGGCCGCGATGCGCACGGCGGGACCGGAGCCGGAGGAGGCGTCCCAGGCGGTGTCCACGGCGTCTGCCAGAGCCGTGTACACGTCGTTGATGAGCGTGGTGACCAGGTCGTCCCGGGTCGGGAAGTAGCCGTAGATGGCGTTGGCGGTCATGCCCATCTCGCGGGCGATGGCCCGCAAGGTGATGGCGTCCGGCCCGCCCTCGGCCATCAACGCCAGTGCCACTTTCTTGATCTCGGCCGTCGTCTCGGCTCGTAGCCGCTCGCGCCGTCCCCTGCCGCCTGTCACCGTCACAACGCCCACTCTACAGCGTCCACTTACTGCCCCCTGCGCAAAAACTTCACGGCGTATAGTTTCCGCACGGCGTCACCGAATCGGTGGCGTCCCTGTCCGCCTGCTCAGGGGAGAACCATGCACATCGGAGTCATCGGGGCCACGGGAACCATCGGCAGCCGCGTCGTCGCCGAGGCCCTCGACCGGGGCCACCACGTCAGGGCGTTCAGTCGTGACGCGGCACGGGCACGGCGCGAGGAGCGCCGGGAGAACATCGTCTGGGCGGACGTCGACGTCCTCGACGCCCGCAGCATCGCCGGTGCCCTGCCCGGCCTCGACGTGCTCATCAGCGGTTTCCAGCCGGGCAACGCGGCCAGCGACTTCGCGGACACCGTACGGCGGTCGATCGCCGACCCGACCGTGTACGCCACGGCGGCCCGGGCCCTGCTGAAGGCCCTGGAGAGCCACCCGCGGACCCGGCTCATCGTGATCGGCGGCGCCGGCAGCCTGGAGATCGAACCGGGAGTGGTGCGCGCCGATTCGGACGAGCTGCTGCACGCCGCCCTCGACCGGCTCGGCCTGCCCCGCGCGTACGCGTCGGCGGTGCGCGGTCACCGGGACGCCCTCGACGTGCTGCGCACCTCGAACCGGCTGTGGACCTACTTGAGCCCCGCCGAGGAGATCGCCCCCGGCGAGCGCACGGGTCGCTTCCGGCTCGGCGGCGACCAGCCGGTCCTGGACGCCGACGGCCGCAGCCGCATCTCGGTGGAGGACGCGGCCGTGGCCCTGATCGACGAGGCGGAGCTGCCCCGCTTCGTCCAACGCCGGTTCACCATCGGCTACTGAGCCCCGTTTTTTGCCTTACGGTCGACCAACAGCGCGCCGCCCTGCCGTAACGTCACCGCATCCCTTGATCACGATCGCGGGCGTCCCCGGCGGCTCCGGCCCCCGGCGCGGCGGCCCGCAAGGAGGCACGCCATGACCCTTGTCGACGTACGGAGCACGGCCGCGAGGCTGCCGGACGCCTGGAGTTCTCACCTGCTCGGGCGGGCCGGGGGCGCGGGGGTGAAGGTGCTCCGGATGGACGGACGGCCCCTGGCCCCCGAATCCCACGACACGGCGGAAGCCCTGCTGGTCCTGGACGGCACGCTGCGGCTGCACGCCGGCGGCACCGACGTGGACGTACGCGCCGGGCAGATGTACGTCGTCGCGGCGGGGGTGGAGCACGCCGTGCGCGCGGGCAGCCGGGGCACGCTCGTCATCGTCGGACAGGTCTAGTACTGCAACGGTGTCTGTGCTGAGTGCCGGGCAGTTCTCAGGGGCTGCGTCCGCTTCGTTCGCAGTGGCTGACGCGGGCTTGGTGTCGGCGTCGGCGGCGCCAGGCCGACCGGTGCAGGACGTGGCCGATCGGGGTGGGACAGCGGCCGGTGAGGCGGGTGATCAGCCGTCGGCTCCCGGCGAGGCTGAGGTGGATGAGCTGGGAGGATCCGTCTCTGCTTGCTCCGCGTCCAGCTGGCGGGCCCGCAGGACGGTGAGGCATGCGTGGGCGGCCATCGCCAAGGTCATGTGGCGGTGCCGGCCGGGATGGCGGCGGACCTCGTAGTCGTCCAGGCCGCACTCCTGCTGGGCGGTCTGGAAGCATTCCTCAACAGCCCAGCGGCTGCCCGCGATGCGCATGAGTTCGTCCAGTGTGGTGTCGGCCGGGCAGGAGGCGATGTAGTAGGAGATCTCCTCGGCAGCAGGCGGCGGGCTGTCCGGCGCCGGCGGCGTACTGCCACCAGAACCGGACGCCGTCGTCGGTGTCGCGACGCGGACGCAGTGCACACCGACGGCGGCCGGTGGCGACCAGGAGGACGGCGCCCGCGGGCGTGGGTCGGTCCTGGTGACGGTGGCGATGCGGTCGATGCTCGGACAAAGGCCGTCGTGGAGGCGGGCAAGGCCCGGTTCACCTCGTCCTGGTACCGCTCGGCAGCGTCACCGCCATGAGTGAACAGTCCACGTCGAAGGGCATCCTCGTCCGCCTGGAACCTACGGGCGACCGGTCCCGGTCGGCACCGTCTGACCGGGACCGGGACGGTCGTGCCCCGGGCAGGGCCCGCGGACGCAAGGCGGTGGCGTGCAGGCGGCCGGAGTCAGGGGCGTTCGTGCAGCTGGAGCGGGCCGCCCACGCAGAAGCGTCCGACGCCGAGCCGGCCGCGGTCCTCCAGCTCATCCGACACGAGCCACGGCGACGTCCCTGCACCAGACCGGACGCTCAACGGCCACCCGGGACAGGGCAGCCGGATCGATCCACCTCATGTGTCAGCCGCTGTCAGCGGAGCGGAACTTGGTCCGCCCTTTCCGGACGGTGGGTAATTGGCGAGAAGTCATCGCCCTCGCCCCTTTTTACCGCGTCTTCGGCTGCCTAAGCTCGGCCGGGTTGTCGCGGCATCACCGAGTGTCCCTCGACGATCCAGGAGGACCACCGTGAACCAGGCCACCGCCCACGAAGGCCAGTCCCGCACCGAAGCCGTCGCCTCCGCCGAGGAGGAGCTCGACCTCGTCATCGGCGAGCTGGAGCAGGAGATCCCGGCTCGCTCCGCGGCGACGCCCGGCACCTGTAGCCGCGTCTACTGCATCTGACACCGGCCGCGGCCACGCAACAGGCCGCCCCGGCACGGCAACCGGGTGCCGTCCCGCCGGCAGCGGGACGGCACCACGCAGGAAGGACGCCATGACCGAGGTGCTGTGGGAGTCCGTCGCGCCGACCGGTCGGGGCAGTGCCCCGGCGCACAGTCCTGCCGTCCGCAAGGTGATCGAGGCCGTACGGGCGGGCACCGCCGGCCCCTTGTTCCCGCCGGTGCTGCGACCGGTCGAGGACGACTTGCTCACCCACGACCGCTTCCCGTCCGGTGAGAAGGACGCCGAACTGCTGGCGGCGGCGCTCGCCACACCCCGCTTCGGCCCGCTCGGCACGCTGCTGGACGCCCTCGACGCTTGGTGCCGCCGCACGACCGCCCGCACCCCCGGGCTGCTCGCACCGGGCGTCCTCGACGTCACCCAGGGCGCGCTGTTCGGGCCGCTGGTGAGCGAGGCGTTCACCGCCTGCGCCGCGGGTGCCCCCTACCCGGCCGAGGAGGAGTGCGCCCGCTGGACGGGATTTCTGGAGCCATTCCTGGAACGCCTGTCCCGGGACACCGGCACCTGCGGCGCCCCGCCCGCCGGCACCTCCTTCTTCGACCGGCCTTCGCTACGGTTGCCGGTGACGTGCATCGAAGCCCAGGACGGCGAGACCCACAACGGCCGGCGCCGGGTGCTGCGAGTGCGCCTGAGCGGCGGCGGCAGCATCGCCTACAAGCCACGCCCCGCAGGTGGTGAGGTGCTGTTCCTCACCCCGGACACGTCCGTGTTCGCCCTCCTCAACAGCCTGCCGCCCGCGTCCGGTCCCGTCCGTCTGCCCGTGCTGCGCTGCACGCCGGGCACCGGCCCGGACGGACGCGAGTACACCTGGCAGGAGTGGATCGAGCCGCCGGCGCAGTGGGGGGTGATCCGCTTGGCGTCCGACCGGCGGTTGTACGGCACCCGCCTCGGCCGCCGTCAGGCGGAACGGTTCTGGCACCGGGCGGGCTCCCTCGCCGCCGCCGCGTTCCGCTTCGGCATCGCCGACCTCGGCGAGGGCAACCTCCTGG
>NZ_MUMF01000505.1 GCF_002155905.1 Streptomyces tricolor
ATGGCGGCGGCGCGCCGCTCCCCCGCGGCGCGCCGCCGCCATGGGGCTCGGTGCGGGCGGTGCGATGCGGCAGGAGGTCTACCGCGACGACCGGCCGCTCGGTGACTGGTCCGAGGAGCCGGCCGGCCGGGTGTTCGTGCACCTGGTCACGCCCCCGGAGTGGCGCCGGATCACCGGCGAGGCGCCCCCGCCCTCGCCGGTCGACCGGGCGGCGTACACCCGGGCGGGCCTGCCCTGGTACGACTACTACGATGCGGACGCCGAGGACCTCGCCCCCGCGGACGCCCTGGAGGCGGTCGAGCCGGTCGGCGCGTGGCTCGGGGACGACCTGGACCCGTGGCAGGCGCCGTCCGCCGGCCAGGTGACGCCGCTCAAGGACGCGCCGGGCACACCGGTCGAGGACGGGGAGTGGTAGCGGCAGAAGTTGCACGCGGTGCAACGCCCTTTGCCCGGCTTGCCCTTGGCGGTACGGGCAGGTCAAGGTGGCAGTCACGAGCGGGGCGACCGACGACCTGAGGTGCGGGATGGACACGGAGGCACGAACGGCGGGAGAGGGATCTCTCCCGCCCCGGCGGGACGGCGGGCGCGGCTGGACCAGACGCCGCTTCGTCGGTGCGGTGGCCGGCACGGCGGCCGTGGTGGCGGTTCCGTCCCCGGCCGCCCCGCCGGCCGACACCCAGACCCCGAAGAGCGAGCCGGACGCCGCCCCACCGCCCCGGAAACCGTCCGGCCCGCGCCCGCTGTACGTGGGCACCTACACCTCCGTCGACGGCGGCGGCACCGGCATCGGCCTGGCGTCGTACGACCCGGAGTCGGGCCGGATCACCGGGGCGGGCACGCTCACCGGGGTCCCCGACCCGTCGTACCTCGCCGTGCATCCGGACGGCCGCACGCTGTACGCCGTGGACGAGCGGCAGGACGGCGGGGTGACGGCCGTGCGCCTCGCGGACCGGCGGATCCTCGGCACCCGGAGCACCGGCGGCGCAGCGCCCTGTCATCTGTCGGTGCACCCCACCGGCCGCTGGCTGCTCAGCGCCAACTACGGTTCGGGCAGTGTCGCCGTGCACCCGATCGACGCCTCGGGCGCCCTGGGCGAGCGCACCGACCTGGTGACGCACGGGTCCCCGCCGCCCGGCCCCGGCCAGCAGGGCCCGCACGCCCACCAGATCGTCACGAGTCCCGACGGCGGGCACGTCCTGGCCGTGGACCTGGGCACCGACACCGTCTACAGCTACCGCCTCGACCGGACGAAGGGCACGCTCACGGAGGTGTCCCGGGCGCAGACCCGTCCCGGCGCGGGGCCGCGCCATCTGACCTTCCATCCGGGCGGCCGGTACGCCTATCTGGCCAACGAGCTGGACGACACCGTGGCCGTGTGCGGCTACGACCCGCGGTCCGGCCGGCTGCGCGTCGGCGATCCGCAGCCGACGGGGTCGGAGGGCGGCACGAACTATCCGGCGCAGATCGTGGTGGCGGCGAACGGCCGGTACGCGTTCCTCGCCAACCGGGGCCACAACAGCCTCGCCCGGTACGCCGTCGAGGCCGGCGGGGCCCGGCTGCGGCTGCTCGGCACGGTGCCGGTGGGCGGGGACTTCCCGCGGCAGATCGCGTGCGCGCCCGACGGCCGGCTGCTGTTCGCGGCGAACCAGCGCTCCGGCACCGTCACCGTCTTCCGCGTCGACCCGGACAGCGGGGAACTCCGGCCGGCGGGCGAGCCGTTCGCGTCACCCGTCGCCGTCTGCGCGCTGCCGCTGTAGCGCGCGGGGGCAGGCGGCGGCGCTGGCCTGGGCCAGCAGGGCGTGCATGCGCTCGGTCAGCTGGGCGACGTCGTCGGCGGGCGTGTGGAAGGGCAGCCGTACGTCGCCGTGGGCGCGGGTGCGTTCGATGCGCAGGGTCAGGCCGTGCCGGTCGACGGCGAGCGGCGCCACCCGGGTCGCGGCGTGCAGGCTCTCGGGGCGCACCAGGCGGGTGAGCCGCTCGACGGCGTCCGGGTGGGCCTCGGCGAGGTGGGTGAGCAGCCGGGCCTCGGCGCCGGCGAGGGGGTCGGGCCGGGCGGCGGTGAACTCGTCCAGGTCGACCACCACGGCCCCCGCGGACTGGCGCAGCACCACGCGGGTGGGCTGGAAGAGGAGGGTGCCCTCCGACGGGGCGAACCAGCCGGAGAGCCAGAGCCGGGCGCGGATCCGGTGGCGTACCGGTACGGGGGCGACGTCGGCGAACTCCAGCAGGGCGGAGGGCTCTTGGCGGGGGGCGCACAGGACCGCCCCGAACAGGGCGCTGTCGTCGGGCACCGCGAGCCGTACCGCGCCGTCCTCGGTCACGGTGTGCGCACCCACGTACTCCTCGCGCGCGCCGTCCGCGGTCACCGCGCACGACCACGCGGCGGCCAGTACCGAGCGTGCCCGTTCCGCCGCGCCGGGGGCGGCCGTCCAGTCCTGCGTGTCACCCATCCCGAGACCTCCTTAGGTAAGCCTTGCCTAACCTATCGAAGATCGGGGCGCACGCCAACCGCGTCACGCCTACGAGCGAAGTCATCGGATTTACGACAGGACACCCAGCAGCGCGCGGGCACACAGATCGCGCACCTGCTCCCGGCTCAACGCCCCTTCCCCGCGCAGCCATTCGAGGCAGACCGCGGTGGTGAAGGCGAGCCAGCCGCGCACCGCGAGACGCACCTGGGGCGCGGTCTCTACGGCGGGCCCGAACTCGGGGTCGGCGGCGAGCGCGGCCAGGATCTGCTGCTCCTGGGCGGCGAGCGCCCGCTGGTAGACCCGGCGCACGGCCTGGTCACCGGCCGCGTCGGCGCGGTGGAAGGCGCGGAAGCCGTGGGCGTGCTCCTGGACGTAGCCGAGGTAGGTGTCGAGGCCGGCGGTGAGCTGCTCGCGCACCGGCACCCCGGGCACGGCGGCCGTCATGCGCAGCATCCGCGCGCTCTCCCGCTCCACGACGGCGGCGAAGAAGTCCCGCTTGGTCGGAAAGTAGTGGTACAGCAGCCCGCGCGAGACCCCGGCGATCTCGGCGACCTGCTCGATCCACACCTCGTCGTAGGGGCTCTCCGAGAACAGCCGCGCGCCGACCGACAGCAGCTGCTCACGGCGCTCCCCGGTGCTGAGTCTGCGCCGGGCGCGCTCCCCCTGGTTCGCGGGCATGGCGTCACTTTACTTGACGTCGGTTCAACAACGGGATCACACTGAACCGCGTTATTGAACCCACGTACAACACGCGCACGTCACTGCTTCAACCATCCGCTGGGTCAAGGGAGATCGCGTCATGGCGGAGACGACGGAGACCAGGGCGACCGGGCTGCCGAAGGGTTTCCGGAGCGCCGAGCAGGGCTGGCCCGAGCTGCACCGCATCCCGCACCCGCCGCGCCGGCTGCCGCTGCTCGGCGATGTGCTCGGCGCCGACCGGCACCGGCCGATGCAGGACTCGATGCGCTTCGCGCGCGAGCTGGGGCCGATCTTCCGGCGCCGGGCCTTCGGCAAGGAGTTCGTGTTCGTGTGGGGGGCACGGCTCGTCGCCGACCTCGCCGACGACTCACGGTTCGCCAAGCACGTCGGGCTGGGCGTGGCCAATCTGCGCCCGCTGGCCGGCGACGGCCTGTTCACCGCCTACAACCACGAGCCCAACTGGCAACTGGCGCACGACGTGCTGGCGCCCGGCTTCAGCCGGGAGGCCATGGAGGGCTACCACGGGATGATGCTGGCGGTCGCCGGCCGGCTGACCGACCACTGGGACCGGCAGCTGGCGGCCGGGCGCACGGTGGACGTGCCCGGCGACATGACCCGGCTGACCCTGGAGACGATCGCGCGGACCGGCTTCGGGCACGACTTCGACTCCTTCGAACGGGAGCGTCCGCACCCGTTCGTCACGGCGATGGTCGGCACCCTCACCTACGCCCAGCGCCTGAACACCGTGCCCGCGCCACTGGCCCCGCTGCTGCTGCGGGCCGCCGCCCGGCGCAACGCGGCCGACATGGCCTACCTCAACCGCACGGTGGACGGCCTGGTCGCCGACCGGCGCCGGACCGGCGGCGGCGAGGGGGACCTGCTGGACCGCATGCTGGCGACCGCGCACCCGGAGACCGGGGAGCGGCTGTCCGCGGAGAACGTCCGCAAGCAGGTGATCACCTTCCTGGTGGCGGGGCACGAGACCACCTCGGGCGCGCTCTCCTTCGCCCTCTACCACCTCGCCCGGCACCCCGAGATCGCCGCCCGGGCCCGCGCCGAGGTGGACCGGGTCTGGGGCGACACCCCCCGGCCCGGCTACGACCGGATCGCCAAGCTGCGCTACGTCCGCCGGGTGCTGGACGAGTCGCTGCGGCTGTGGCCGACCGCGCCCGCCTTCGCCCGCGAGGCCCGGCAGGACACCGCCCTTGCCGGGGAGCACCCGATGCGCCGGGGCGCATGGGCCCTGGTGCTGACGCCGATGCTGCACCGCGAGCCGGAGGTGTGGGGCGAGGACGCCGAGCGGTTCGACCCGGACCGGTTCGCCGCGGCGGCGGTACGGGCCCGGCCGCCGCACACCTTCAAGCCGTTCGGCACCGGCGCCCGGGCCTGCATCGGCCGCCAGTTCGCCCTGCACGAGGCCACCCTCGTCCTCGGCCTGCTGCTGCGCCGCTACGACCTGCACATCGACCCCGGCTACCGCCTGACGGTCTCCGAGCGCCTGACGCTGATGCCGGAGGGGCTACGGCTGCGGCTGGAACGCCGGCCGGCTCTCTCCCCCGACGGAGCCGCGGACGACCGACGGCACGCCCCGGCCGGACCGGCGGAGCGCGAGTCAGCCGCCCGCTGTCCAGTGCACAGGGCGGGTGACTGACGCCGGCAGACGGGTACCGGCGCTGCCCCGCGCGGCGTTCACCTGCGGCTGGGTGAGGAAGAAGGCGCCGGTGAGATCCGCGTCGGTCAGGTCGGCGTCGCGCAGGTCGGCGCCGATCAGATCCGCGCCGCGCAGGTCCGCCCCGGTGAGGTCGGCGGCGATGAGACAGGCGCCGCGCAGGCTCGTCCCGCGCAGGTCGGCGCCCCTGAGCCGGGCGCCGATGAGGTCGGCGCCCCGGCGGTCCCTGCTCCGGCCCTTCCCCTTTCCCTTGCCCTTGCCGCCGGCCGCGGCCCGGACCAGCTCACTGGTGCGCCGCAGGAGTACGCCGATCTCCTGCCGGTGCGCGGCCACGTCCAGCGCGGCCAGCTCCTCGGGGGTCTGCCGGGTGAGCCGCTCGGTCCGCTCCAGCGCCTCCCGCAGCTCGGGGTGGACGGGCCGGGCGGCGGGCAGTCCCAGCGCCTCGGTCAGGTACCAGAGCATCTCGTGCAGCTGCCGTACGACGGGGAACGCGTCGAACATCCGGCGCGCGTGCTCCCGCGGTCCGCCGCGCCAGTCCTGCCCGCCGAAGGTGACCTGGGAGACCTTCTGGCCGGCGCCGAAGCAGTCGTAGACCGTGCAGCCGGTGAAGCCCTTCTGCCGCAGGTCGGCGTGGATGCCGCAGCGGTGGTCGGGCCGGAGGTTCGCACACGGCTTGCCGGCCGGCTTGTCCGTCGCGAAGTCGGCGGAGCGGGCGAAGGGCAGGGCGACACAGCACAGCCCGAAGCACCGCGCGCAATCGCCGCGCAGGTCGGCGGAGAGGTCGGCGGAGGGGGCGACGGAGGGGTCGGCTATCTGATCCGGCATGGGGACCAGCCTACTGACCTGCGGATCCGCCACGGCCGTTGCCGTCCCTGGCCACCCGTTCGATCGTCTTGAGCGCGCGGCCCGCGCCGTCCTCGCCGGCCATGTGCCGGGCGGCCCGCGCGGCGGCAGCGGTGTACGTCTGCCGGCTCGTGACGAGGGTGAGCGCGGCGGCGAGCCGTTCGACGGTGAGGGCGCGCAGCGGGACCGGGGCGGGAGCGGCGCCGAGCGCGGCGAGCCGGGCGGCCCAGAACGGCTGGTCCGCGGTGACCGGCACGGCGACCGCGGGCACGCCCGCGCGCAGGGCCGCGGCGGTCGTGCCGGCCCCGGCGTGGTGGACGACGGCCGCCAGCCGCGGGAACAGCAGGGCGTGCGGCACCTCGCCGACGGTGAACAGGTCGTCCCCGCCGGCGGCGAGCCCGGCGGCTCCCGACTGCAGGATCCCGCGCAGCCCGGCGCGCCGCAGCGCGGCCACGGCGATCTCGCTCAGCCGGTCCCCCTCCCCCGCGGCCATGCTGCCGAAGCCGACGAGAACCGGCCGGGGTCCGGCCCGCAGGAAGTCCTCCAGGCCGGCGGGCAGCCGTTCCCCGGCGCCGACATGGGGCCAGAAGGTGCCGACGACCTCCAGGCCGGGCCGCCAGTCGGCGGGCCGGGGCACGAGGGCCGTGCTGAAGCCGTGCAGCACCGGCCAGTCCGCCCGCTCCCGGCGGCGGCGCATCGCGGCGGCGGTGAGCGGGGGCAGCCCGAGGCGGCGGCGCAGCTCGGCGACGGCCGGCGCGTAGACGCGGTCGGCCATGCGCAGGGCGAACCGGCCCGCCGCCCGGTTGCCGGCGCGGCCCAGCGAACGGGTGCCCGTGACCGCGGGCGGGAAGTCACCGGTCGGTGCGGTCGGCTGGAGGTAGACGCCGAGGCTCGGCACACCGGTGGCCTCGGCGAGATGCCAGCCGAGCGGC
The DNA here is from genome assembly GCF_002155905.1 of Streptomyces tricolor. Classification (GTDB taxonomy): domain Bacteria; phylum Actinomycetota; class Actinomycetes; order Streptomycetales; family Streptomycetaceae; genus Streptomyces; species Streptomyces tricolor. The sequence continues at coordinate 6,615 of NZ_MUMF01000505.1, forward strand.
GCGGTCGTGGCCGACAGCAGGAGCAGGTCCGTGCCGTCGGCGACCGCGTCGGCGAAGCCCCGGCCGAGTTCGGTGACGAACGCGGCGGCCGTGCGCAGCAGGTCCCGCCGGCCGCCGGCTCCGCCGTGCGCCCGGGCGTCGGCGGGCAGCCGCCGGAAGCCCAGCCCGGCACCCTCGGCGAGGGCGGCGAAGCCGTCGGTGGCGGCCAGGGTCACCTCGTGCCCGGCGCGGGCCAGTTCGGCGCCCAGGCCGGTGTAGGGCGCGACGTCACCGCGCGAGCCGGCCGTGGCGATCAGGATTCTCATGGGTGCTCCCCGGGATCGGTGCGGGAGCCGTCACGGCGGGAGGCGTTGGCATGGATCGCCTTGCTCACATAGGCGGCGAGGCCGGGGCGTTGCTGCGACGGCGGGACGAGGAGGGCGAAGGCGCGCGGGTCGGCGGCGAGGTCGTCGGCGATGCGCCGGTGGGTGTCCGGCGGGCAGGGGGTGAACCAGCGGGCCAGGTGGCGGCGGTGCTGCTCGGCGAGGTCCATGGCCCGCTCGCCGTCGGCGGGCTCGTCGGCGTCGAAGGCGGCCAGCAGTTCGGCGCGCCAGGCGGCGGCCTCGGTCATGAGCCGCCGCCAGTCCTCCGTGGTGTGGCCCGCCGCCCGCGTCATCGCCTCGCGGTACGCGGCCGAGTCCTGCCATCTCAGCTGTGCCTCGGTGGCGTAGCTGAGGTCGAAGGAGATCTCGCCGAAGACCTCGAAGCGTTCCTCCGGGGTGAGCGTCACGCCGGTGCGCTGCACGTCGATGGCCTGCTCGGCCACCTCCGCGAGCCGTTCCAGCCGGGCGATCTCCTCGCGCAACCGCCGCTGTCGCTCCCGGAGATGGTGCAGCGCGTCGGCCTGCGGGTCGCGCAGGATGACGGCGATCTCGTCGAGCGGGAAGCCCAGTTCGCGGTAGAAGAGGATCTGCTGGAGCCGGGCCAGGTCGGCGTCCGTGTAGCGGCGGTAGCCGGCGGGGCTGCGTTCGCCGGGCGAGAGCAGCCCCGCCTTGTCGTAGTGGTGCAGCGTCCGCACGGTCACGCCGGCGAACCTCGCGACCTGCCCCACCGAGTAGCCCATGTGTCTGCCCTTTCGTCCGGTCACAGCGTTGAGCCTGACGTAAGAGGAGGGTCAACCCTTGGGCGGCCTCGGGACGGGCCCTAGCGGCCGAACACCTCGAAGGCCACCGCCGGCCGGCCGCCGAAGCGCCGGCCGGTGGCGGTGGTGGTCTCGGTGAGGAAGTCACGCACGTACGCCTCGGGGTCCTGGTCGGTCAGCGCCTCGATGTACGTGCGGTGTTCGAGCAGCGAGCGCACTGCCCGGTCCAGGCCGGGCGTGGCGTCGACGGCGTGGGTGGGGCTGCTGGAGCCGGCGACGGCCACCCAGCGCACGCCGTTCCAGGGTTCCAGGCCCTGGGCGGCGAGTTCCGGGAAGATCCAGCGGTTGCCGGCGTCGGCGGCGGCGTCCAGCGTGGCGCGGCCGACGGCGACGTGGTCGGGGGTGTTCCAGGCGACACCGCCCCAGGTGTCGCGGTGGTTGAGGGTGACGACGAGTTCGGGGCGGTGCCGGCGGATCGCGGCGGCGATGTCGCGGCGCAGGGCGAGGCCGTACTCGATCACGCCGTCCCGGTGGTCGAGGAACTCCACGGTGTCGACGCCGACGACGGCCGCGCTGGCCCGCTGCTCGCGCTCGCGCAGCGGGCCGCAGGTGGCGGGGTCCAGGGTGTCGATGCCCGCCTCGCCGCGGGTGGCCAGCACGTAGGTGACGTCCCGGCCGGCGTCGGTCCAGGCGGCGACGGCGGCGGAGCAGCCGTACTCCAGGTCGTCGGGGTGGGCCACCACGGCGAGGGCGCGCTGCCAGTCGTCGGGCAGGGGCTGGAGCGTGATCTTCGGCTCGGTCATGGCTGCACACTAATCGTCCGCCCACGTCTGCCGTCCGGCGGCTGCGGTCCGTCGTGGCTGGTCGCTCCCCCGAGTTCCCGGCTTCGCTCGAACCCGGGGACCGCCAGCGCGGCGGTTGCCGCACGTCGGCACAGCCCCGCGCCCCTCAGGGCCGCCGCCCCTGCCCGGCGTCTTTCACACCTCGTCCCGCACCAGCGCCAGCAGCCGGTCCAGTACCCGCGGTGCGCCCGCGCGCAGGCCGTCGTGCTCGTACTCGTTGGTGACCCAGGGGCGCAGGCCGCGGATCGCGGCGGCCGTCTCCAGGGAGTGGGCGGTGTCGACGTACATGTCGTCGTGGTAGACGGCCGCGGCGGCCGGGACCTCGTTGGCGGCGAGCCGTGCCGGGTCGTAGAGCGGGCCCCAGTCGGTGCGGGCGGCGAGCAGTTCGGCCGTCTCGCGCAGGGGCCGCAGGGCCGGGTCGGCGTCGAACATCCAGGGGTGGACGGTCTCCCCGGTGAACAGGACCGGGCCGTCGCCGGCGAGTGCCTTGGCGGCGTCGAACTGGGGGAACTCGGCGCGGACGCGTTCGGCGGCCCAGGCGGTGGGGCGGGCGTCCTGGCCGTAGATCGTCTCGTGGACGAGGGCGTAGAGGGGGTGGGCGGCGTACGACAGGAGGGCCTGGACCTGCTCCTGGAAGGCGTCGGCCAGTTCGAGGCCGGCCGGCGTGCGGACGAAGGCGTCCTCCAGCAGGTGGTGCAGCCGGTGGCTGCCGTCGCTCGCGCCGAGCATCAGGCCGAGGGACTGGAAGGCCTCCACCGTGAAGCGGTAGCCGTTCGGGAGGACGACGTCGTGGGTGAGGAGGTGGTCGGCGATCCGGCGGGCCCGCTCGACGTCCTGCGGGTAACGGGCGTAGTGCGCGGTGACCTTGCGCTCGATGCGCGGGTAGGCGGCCCGGTAGACGTCGTCGGCGTGGGCGTGCAGGGAGGGCAGGCCGCCGGTGACGAGCGCGGTGTGGACGCCCTCGGGGGCGAGGGAGAGGTACGACACCGTGCAGAAGCCGCCGAAGCTCTGGCCGAGCACGGTCCACGGGGCGCCGCCGGTGAGGCGGGGGCGGATGGCCTCGCAGTCGCGGACGATGGAGTCGGCGCGGAAGCGGGTGAGGTAGTCGGCCTGTGCGGCGGGGCCGCCGCGCAGCGGCAGCGTCTGCCGGGTGGCGGGCGTGGAGCGGCCGGTGCCGCGCTGGTCGAGCAGCAGCACGCGGTATTCCTTCAGGGCCCGGTCGAGCCAGGCCTGACGTCCGACGAAACGATTCGCCCCGAAGCCGGGGCCGCCCTGCAGATACACCAGCCAGGGCAGGTCCTGCCCGGCCTTGTCGCTCGCCACCGCCTCGCGGGCGTACAGCTCGATGGTCTCGCCGCCCGGGTCGGCGTGGTCGAGGGGCACGGTGAAGCGGTGGTCGGTGAGGACGACGCCGGGCTGTCGGTAGCTGAGGCTCAACGGGTCTCCTGGGACGGACGGGCTGGACGTGTCCCAGTGGAGCACATGACCGGGCGTGCGCCGAGCCCCGGGATCATGGTTTGTCACTGAACCGCCGGTCAGCACGGGGCCGGTCCCGGGTCGGCGCGGTCCCGGGCCGGCGCGGTCCCGGGCGGGGCGCGGGGCTCAGCGTGCGACGAGGCTGGAGCGGCGCACCACCAGCTCCGGCTGGAGCACCACGCGCCGGTGCTCGTGCGTCCGCTTCCCCTCGCCCTCGCCCTGCTCGGTCTCCTCCAGCAGCAGCTCGGCGGCGAGGGCACCCATGGTGACGGCGGGCTGGCGCACCGAGGTGAGGGGTACGGCGGCAGCGGCGGCGAACTCGATGTCGTCGTAGCCGACGATCGCCAGGTCGTCCGGGACGGTGACGCCCGCCGCGTACATCGCCTGGAGCACACCGAGGGCGAGCAGGTCGTTGGCGCAGAAGACGGCGGTGGGCCGGTCGGCGAGGCCGAGCAGCCGGGCGCCCGCGTCCCGGCCGGCGGCCACGTCGAGCCGTTCGGTGGGCAGTTCGCGCAGCGCCTCGGGGCCGAGCCCGGCCTCGGCGAGCGCCTGCAGCGCGCCGGTGCGCCGGTCGCGGACCTGGTTCAGGCCGGGCGGCCCGCTGACGTAGGCGATCGAGCGGTGCCCGGCGTCCACCAGGTGCCGGACCGCGAGCGCGCCGCCCGCGACGTCGTCCACGGAGACCGAGCACTCGGTGGTGCCCTCGGCGACCCGGTCCACCAGCACGAAGGGGATGTCGTGCCGGCGGAAGGCCGCGATGTTGCGGCCGGTGGCGTCGGCGGGGGTCAGCAGCACGCCCCGCACCCGCTGCTCGGCGAAGAGCGACAGGTACTCCGCCTCCTCGGCCGCGTCCTGCGCGCTGTTGCAGACCATCACGCCGAGCCCCGCCCGCCGGGCCGCCCGCTCGGCGCCGCGCGCGACGTCCACGAAGAACGGGTTGCCCATGTCCAGGACGAGCAGCCCCATGATCCGGCTGCGGCCCGCCCGGAGCTGACGCGCCGACTCGCTGCGGACGTAGCCGAGCCGGTCGATCGCGGACAGCACCCGGGCCCGGGTCTCGCCGGCGACGGTGTCCGGGCGGTTGATGACGTTGGACACGGTGCCCACCGACACTCCGGCGGCTCGGGCGACGTCCTTGATACCCACCGACTGGGCCATCGGGGTTCGGACCTCCAGGGGACGCGGATACGGCGGGACGACCTTCACATTACCGTCACGCCGGCAGGGCGAAGTCGGCCACGTGCAGCGCCGAGGGCGTCGTCCCGGTGGACTTCTCCTGGTACAGGAACGACAGGACGTGGTCCGCCCTGATCCGGGTCTCGTCGACGACGACCTCGCCGAACGCGTTCAGTCCGCCGCCGTCGAACAACAGCGTCCAGTCGGTGTACCCGGAGGCCTGCGACGCCGCGGCGATACGGCCGAAGGGGAACACGGCGTAGGCGTTGTCGTACCGGTCCAGGACCAGCTTGGTGCGCTGGCTGGAGCCGAGCGGGACCGGGATCTCGGTCTTCTGCCAGCCGCCGGAGGCGTTCTTGCGCAGGTGGAAGGCGCGTCCGTGGGCGGTGCGGTCGGCGACGTAGCCGGTGGTGCACCGGCCGAAGCGGCCGGGGACGTAACTGATGATCGCGTGCGGCCGGCCGGCCGAGTCGGTGAACTGGCTCTCCTGGTTCATCAGGGAGTGGTCCGGGCTCAGCGGGTCGACCACGAGACCGCTGTCGCCGACGCAGACCTTGTCGGGCCCGCCGGTGGTGCCGACGACGGTGCCCGCGTCGTTGCGCCAGGTACGGCCGCGGTCGTCGGAGAAGACGTAGCCGGTGTCGTGGTTGGTGATGCCGCCGCGGCTGCACATGACGGCGGCGTTCTGCTCCCGCCAGGTGAACAGGGCGTGCAGCCGGCCCCGGGTGTCGTAGTCGAGGCCGTGCAGGTACATGTTCCGGGCGGTGCTGGACCCGTGCGCGCTGGTGTACGTGCCGGTGGCGCCGGTCCACTCCCCGAGCGCGGTCCAGCGTGCACCGTCGTACTCGGCCAGGGCGCACCGGCCGTCGCCGGAGACGCCGGCGCGGTAGCTGAGCTGGAGCCGGCCCTCCGGGGTGGCGACGAACTGCGGATAGGTGAACTGCGAGGTGAGCGCGAGCCCGTCCAGGGTCGTCCGCACGGGCCCGAAGACGGACGGGGTCCAGGCCGTGCCGCCCGGGTCGTCCAGCAGCCCCGCGACGGACTTGACGTAGAAGAAGCCGTCGCTGTGGGAGTCCATGTTCAGGTGGAGGCGGCCGTCCGTGCGGGAGACGCCCAGGGAGATGACGTTGTGCGAGTCGTCGGCCTTGAGCCGGTGCGGCAGGGTGACCGTCGACCAGGTGCCGGCGCCGAGGGGCCGGCGGGCGACGACCGCGTTGCGGCTCGCCGTGTACCAGGCGGCGTACTGGTGGCCCTGGTGGGTCAGCAGGCCGTTCTTCTGGAAGGAGTTGTTGTTGACCAGGCCGTCGAAGGAGACGAAGTAGAGGGCCTGGGGGTCGAGTCGGGTGGTGCCCCGGTGCGTGACCGAGGGGCCCGGGCCGGCCGCCCGGGCGGTTCCGGCGGCCGTGACGGAGGTGGCGGCGAGGGCGCCGGCCAGCACGGTGCGTCGTCTCATGTCCGGCTCCAGGGGGTCAGGCGAGGTGGAACACTTCGGTGAGCGGTCGCATGGCCTCGTCGGGGCGGGTGCCGTCCAGTGCCTCGAAGAACGGCGCCATCTCCGCCTGCCAGCGGGCGTTGACGTCGGTGGCCGCCATGCCCGCCTGGGCGGCGGCGAAGTCCTCCGTCTCCAGATAGCCGACGAGCAGGCCGTCCTCGCGCAGGAACAGCGAGTAGTTGTGCCAGCCGGCGGCGCTCAGGGCGTCGAGCATCTCCGGCCAGACGGCCGCGTGCCGCGCCCGGTACTCGTCGAGCCGGTCCGCCCGGACCTTCAACAGGAAACACACGCGCTGCATGGAACGGCTCCCGTCGCTCAGAAGTCGAACCGGTCGATGTTGCCGGCGTCGAACACGGTCGGCCTGCCCAGGTTGATCACGCCGTCCTTGCCGATGGTGTACGTCGTGGCGCCGGCCTTGAAGGTCTCGCCCTCCTTGCCGGTGATCTGACCCGAGGCCAGCACGACCGCGGTCCGTGCGGCGAGGTCGCCGAGTCTCGCCGGGTCCCACAGCTCGAAGGCCTCGACCGTGCCGTTCTTGACGTACGTGCGCATGTCGTTCGGCGTGCCGAGCCCGGTCAGCTTGACCTTGCCCTTGTACGTGGAGCCCGACAGGTACTGGGCGGCGGCCTTGATGCCGACGGTGGTCGGGGAGATGATCCCCTTCAGGTCGGGGTGCTCCTGGAGCAGGCCCTGGGTCTGCTGGAAGGACTGCTGGGCGTCGTCGTTGCCGTAGGCGATCTCGACCAGCTCGATGTCCTGGTACTTGGGGTCCTTCAGCTCGTCCTTCATGTAGTCGATCCACGTGTTCTGGTTGGTCGCGGTCTGCGCGGCCGACAGGATCGCGATCTCGCCCTTGTAGCCGATCTGCTCCGCGAGCAGCTGCACCTCGGTGCGCCCCAGGTCCTCCGCGCCGGCCTGCGAGACGAAGGCGTCGCGGCAGCCGGGGCTGGTGTCGGAGTCGTAGGTCACGACCTTGATCCCGTTGCGCATGGCCTGCTTCAGCGCGGTGCACAGGGCGCCGGGGTCCTGCGCGGAGACGGCCATGGCGTCCACCTGCTGCTGGGTGAGCGTGTTGACGTAACTCACCTGTCCGGAGGTGTCCGTGGCGCTGCTCGGCCCCACCTCCTTGTAGGTCGAGCCGAGTTCGGCGAGCGCCTTCTCCCCGCCCTTGCCGGCGGTGGTGAAGTAGGGGTTGTTGACCTGCTTGGGCAGGAAGCCCACGGTCAGCCCCTTCTTGGTGGCGGCGTTCGGGTCGGCCTTGCCGGCGGAGGCGGCGGAGGCGTTGTCGGCCTTCACGTCGTCCTTGGTGGTGCCGCCGCAGCCGGTGAGGGCGAGGGCGAGGGAGGTGCCGGCGGCGAGGGCGGCACAGGCGCGGCGGAGGTTCGGCTTGAGCATCGAAAGGGCCCCTTGTCGAGAGGAGTGAGCGGTGCGCCCTCAGGGGGCGCGGGAAACTGCGCGGCCGGCCACGACGGACCGGCACTCTCAAGCGGACCGCCGCGCAACGGCGAGCTGGCGGGCGACCCGAGGCCCGAGCACGGAAACAACGAGCAGCACACCGGTGACGACGATCTGCGACTGCGCCGAAACGCTCAGCAGGCTCATCACGTTCTGCGACGCACCCAGCAGGAAGACCCCGGCGATCGCACCGCCGATCGTCCCCTTGCCCCCGTCGAAATCGATCCCGCCCAGCAACACGGCGGCGACAACGGACAGTTCGAGCCCGGTGGCGTTGTCATACCGCGCACTGGCGTAATGCAGCGCCCAGAACACACCGGTCAGCGCCGACATGGTCCCCGTGGCGACGAACAGAAAAAGCTTCGTCCGCTTCACCCGGATGCCCGCGAACCGCGCCGCCTCCTCCCCGGCTCCGATCGCGAACAGCGACCGCCCGAACGGCGTGGCGTGCAGCAGCACCACGGCGATGGCGAGCAGCACCAGGAACGGCAGGAAGGCCCGCGGCAGGAACGAATCCCCCACGCGTCCGGCAGCGAACTCCAGGTACGGCGAGGGAAAGTCCGTCACCGCGTCGGACCCGAGCACGATCTGCGCGATCCCGCGGTACGCGGCCAGCGTGCCGATGGTGACCGCGAGCGACGGCAGCCCGAGCCGGGTCACCAGCAGGCCGTTGACCAGTCCGCAGACCACCCCCAGCAGCAGGCACAGCGGGATGATCTGCTCGATGGCCATGCCCTCGTTCCACAGCCTGCCCATCACCGCGCCGGACAGCCCGGCCGTGGAGGCGACGGACAGATCGATCTCGCCGGCCACGACCAGCAGCGTCATCGGCAGGGCGATCAGCGCGATCGGGAGCGTGTTGCCGAGGAGGAACGACAGGTTGAGCGCGTTGCCGAAGCCGTCGACGCAGCCGAACGACAGCAGCAACAAGGCGATCAGCAGCGCGCCGACGACCGTGTCCCAGCGGACCGCGCGGGTGAGCGACTCAGGCACCGGCCTTCTCCTTCGCCATGGCGGTCCTCCTCGGGGCCGGCTTCTTCTTCAGGGCGGCGGCCACGCGCAGCGCGACGATCCGGTCCACGGCGATGGCGAGCAGCAGCAGGACGCCGTTGATCGCGAGCACCCAGACGGAGCTGACGCCGAGCGCGGGCAGCACGCTGTTGACCGAGGTGAGCAGCAGGGCGCCGAGGGCGGCGCCGTAGACGCTGCCGGAGCCGCCGGTGAAGGCGATGCCGCCGACCACGACCGCGCTGACGACGGTGAGTTCGTAGCCGTTCCCGGTGCCGGAGTCGACGTTGCCGAACCGGGCCAGGTACATCGCGCCGGCGAGTCCGGCGAGCGCGCCGCAGAAGGTGTAGGCGGCCAGGATCCGCCTGCGCACCGGGATGCCGGCCAGCCGGGCCGCCTCGGGGTCGGAGCCGAGGGCGTACAGCTCCCGCCCGCTGCCGTAGTGCTTGAGGTAGTACCCGGTCGCCACGAGCACCGCCAGCGCGATCAGGGCGAGCCAGGGGATCGTGAGGACGCCGCCGGAGCCGAAGTCCACGAAACCGCCGGGGAGATCGGTCGCGGTGATCTGCCGGGAGCCGACCCAGAGGGAGTCGACGCCCCGGATGATGTACAGGGTGCCCAGGGTGACGACCAGCGCGGGCACCTGGCCGAGACTGACCAGCAGCCCGTTGAGCAGCCCGAAGCCGATGCCCAGCAGCACGGCGAGGAGGACCGCGACGACCGGGTCGCCGCCGTCGCGCAGCCAGGTGCCGGCGGCGAAGGCGCTGATGCCGAGGGTGGAGCCGACGGACAGGTCGACGTTGCGGGTGAGGACGACGAGCGACTGCCCGGTGGCGACCAGCACCAGGATCGTCGCGTTGAGCAGCAGGTCCTTGACGCCCTGCTCGGACAGGAACGCGCTGTTGCCCGCCTGGGCGACCGCGATCATCACCAGCAGGACGGCCAGGATGGCGAGTTCCCGCATCCTGAGGACGCGGTCGACCAGCCGGGTGCCGCCCGACCGGGGCACGACGGGCGTGTCGTCGGTGGTGGTCACCGTCATGCGGCGGCCCTCCCGGTGGCAGCGGCCATCACGGTCTCCTCGGTGGCCGCGGAGCGGGGGATCTCGGCGCTGATCCGGCCCTCGTGCATCACGAGCACCCGGTCGGCCATGCCGAGGATCTCCGGCAGATCGGAGGAGATCATCAGGACGGCGACCCCGTCGGCGGCCAGCGCGCCGAGCAGCCGGTGCACCTCGGCCTTGGTGCCGACGTCGATGCCGCGCGTCGGTTCGTCCACGATGAGCACCTGCGGGCCGGTGGCGAGCCATTTGGCGAGGACGACCTTCTGCTGGTTGCCGCCGGACAGGGTGGCGACGGCGTCCGCGATCCGGGCGTACTTCACCTGGAGCCGCACCGCCCAGTCCAGGGACCGGCTGCGTTCGGCACCCCGGTTCATGAGTCCGGCCCGGGCGGTCGTACGGAGCCCGGTGAGGCCGATGTTCCGCTCGATGGACAGGTTCATCACCAGCCCCTGGGCCCGCCGGTCCTCCGGGACGAGGGCCAGCCCGGCCGCCATCGCGACGGACGGCGCGCCGCCCCTGAGCCGGCGCCCGGCGACCTCGACCTCCCCCGCGTCCCAGCGGTCGACGCCGAAGACCGCGCGGGCGACCTCGGTGCGGCCGGCGCCCACCAGCCCGGCCAGGCCGACGATCTCGCCGCGCCGCACCTCGAAGGAGACGTCGGTGAAGACGCCCTCGCGGGTCAGGCGGCGGACGCTGAGGACCACCTCGCCGGGCTCCACGTCCTGCTTGGGGTACAGCTCGTCCAGGTCGCGTCCGACCATGCGGCGGACCAGGTCGTCCTCGGTCATCCCGGCGAGCGGCTCGCCGGCGATCCGGGCGCCGTCCCGCAGCGTGGTCACCCGTCGGCCGATCTCGAAGATCTCCTCCAGGCGGTGCGAGACGAAGAGCACGGCCGCGCCCCGGTCCCGCAGGGTGCGCACGACGCCGAAGAGCCGGGCGACCTCGCTGCCGGTCAGGGCGGCCGTCGGCTCGTCCATGATGAGCACCCGGGCGTCGAAGGACAGCGCCTTGGCGATCTCCACGATCTGCTGGTCGGCGATGGACAGGCCGCGGGCGGGCCGGTCGGGGTCGAGGTCGACGCCGAGCCGCCGTATCAGGGCGGCCGTCGCCGCGCGGGTGGCCTTGTGGTCGATCCGGCCGAGAGCGCGCCGGGGCCTGCGGCCCATGAAGATGTTCTCGGCGATCGACAGGTCCGGGAAGAGGGTCGGTTCCTGGTGGATCACGGCGATGCCTGCGTCGCGGGCGTCGCGGGGGCCGTGGAAGACGACGGGCTCGCCGTCGAGCAGCACCTGACCGGCGTCCGGCCGGTGCACTCCGGCGAGGGTCTTGATCAGCGTCGACTTGCCCGCGCCGTTCTCGCCGGCGAGGGCGTGCACCTCGCCGGGCAGCAGCTCCAGGGAGACGTCCCGCAGGGCGCGTACGGCGCCGAAGGACTTGGAGACGCCCTTCAGTGCCAGCACCGGCGCCGGTCCCGTGTCAGGCGGGTGGGTCATGGGGGCTCCTCGACGGCACCGGCGGCAGGGCCGTGTGGCCGCCACAGTGTCGTGAAAGGTTTCAAGTGGATGGCCGGGACGGTAGGCACCGCAGTCATGTCGCGTCAATGGGTGCGGATCGAAAATTTTCGAGAGCCGAAGGTCACGCCGACGCCATGGAGGGCCGGGGCCGCCGGACTCCTTGACACCCCTCCGGGCGGCCCCTAGCTTGCCATTCTGAATCGTTTCACACGCTCGGTCGTTCCGCCCGACATCACAGGAGCCCTGAAGTGACCGACCTCGCCGCCGTGAAGGCCGCGCTCAAGACCCAGGCCGTCGAGACGCCGTCGTGGGCGTACGGGAACTCCGGGACCCGCTTCAAGGTCTTCGCCCAGGCCGGGGTGCCGCGCTCCCCCTGGGAGAAACTCCAGGACGCGGCGCGGGTGCACGCCGTCACGGGGGTCGCGCCGACCGTCGCCCTGCACATCCCCTGGGACACGGTGGAGGACTACGCGGCGCTCGCGAAGTACGCCGAGGAGCGGGGCGTGCGGCTGGGCACGATCAACTCCAACACCTTCCAGGACGACGACTACAGGCTGGGCAGCATCTGCCATCCGGACGCGGCGGTGCGGCGCAAGGCCGTCGACCACCTGCTGCGGTGCGTCGACATCATGGACGCCACCGGGTCGCGGGATCTCAAGCTGTGGTTCGCCGACGGCACCAACTACCCCGGACAGGACGACATCCGTGCCCGGCAGGACCGGCTCGCGGAGGGGCTGGCCGAGGTGTACGCACGGCTCGGCGAGGGGCAGCGGATGCTGCTGGAGTACAAGTTCTTCGAGCCGGCGTTCTACACCACCGACGTGCCGGACTGGGGGACCGCGTACGCGCACTGCCTCAAGCTCGGTGACAGGGCGCGGGTGGTCGTCGACACCGGGCACCACGCGCCGGGCACCAACATCGAGTTCATCGTGGCGACGTTGCTGCGGGAGGGGAAGCTCGGGGGCTTCGACTTCAACTCGCGGTTCTACGCCGACGACGACCTGATGGCGGGGGCGGCGGATCCGTTCCAGTTGTTCCGGATCATGTACGAGGTGGTCCGGGGCGGTTCGCCGGCCGGGTCGCTACGGTCGGGGCATGGAGTCCTTGGCGTCCGTACGTGCCGTGCTGATCGACATCGACGGGGTCCTCACCGTGTCCTGGAAGCCGCTGCCCGGTGCGGTGGCGGCGCTGCGCGCGCTGCGCGCCGCCGGGCTCGGCGTGGCCCTGGTGACCAACACGACCTCGCGGACCCGCGCGTCGATCGCCGAGACGCTGGCGGAGGCCGGTTTCGAGGTGGGCCCGGAGGACGTGCTGACCGCGCCCGCCGTCACCGCCGCCCATCTCGCCGAGCACTGTCCGGGCGCCCGCTGCCTGCTGCTCAACAGCGGCGACATCGCGGCGGATCTCGGGGATGTCAGGCTGGTCGAGGAGGACGCCGAGGTGGTCGTGGTCGGCGGGGCCGGGCCCGGGTTCGACTACGCGGCGCTGAACCGGGCCTTCGGCGCCTTGCAGCGGGGTGCGCGGCTGGTCGCCATGCACCGCAACCTGTACTGGCGGACCGACGCCGGGCTGCAACTGGACTCGGGGGCCTTCCTGCTCGGGCTGGAGCGGGCGGCCCGGGTGGAGGCGGAGGTCACGGGCAAGCCGTCCCGGGCGTTCTTCGAGGCGGCGCTGGCCCGGCTGGGGGTGGGCGCGGAGCAGGCGCTGATGGTCGGCGACGACATCGAGTCGGACGTCCTCGCGGCGCAGCGGGCCGGGCTCACGGGGGTGCTGGTGCGGACGGGCAAGTACCAGACGCACGAGCGGACCGGCGGTACGCCGGACCACGTCGTGGACTCCTTCGCGGACGTGCCGCGGCTGCTGGGGCTAGCGGAGTAGCAGTTGCAGGCCGCCGACGACCGTCGCCGCGATCACGAGTTGTTCGAAGAGCCGCTGGTTGATCCGGTTCACAGCCCACTTGCCGAACAACGCGCCCGGGACGACGAACACCACGAGCGCCGCGTCGAGGAGCAGCGAACGCCCGTCGATCAGGCCCAGCCCCGCGCTGAACGGCACCTTGGAGACGTTCACGATGAGGAAGAAGAACGCGGAGGTGCCCAGGAACCCGAGCTTCCGGAAGCCCGCGGACAGCAGGTACATCGACATCACCGGCCCGCCCGCGTTGGCGACCATCGTCGTGAACCCGCCGAGCACGCCGTACGAGCGGGCCTTGGCCCGGCCCGCCCGGGTGGCGACCTCCTCCGGTTCCCGCGGGGTCCCGGCCGTCCGCCGGCGCCACACCGTCACCCCGGCCATCAGCAGCAGGATCGCGCCGATCGAGGTCCGTACGATCCCGTCGTCGGCCCACACCAGGAACAGCGTGCCGGCCACCACGCCCGCCGCCACGGCCGGGAACAGCCGCCACAGCGTGGGCCAGTGCGCGTGCCGCCGGTAGGTGAGGACGGCGAGCACGTCGCCGGCGATCAGCAGGGGCAGCAGGACGCCGGTGGAGGCGCGGGCGGGCAGGACCGCCGCGAAGATCGCGAGGCTGACCGTGTTGGCCCCGCTGACCGCCGTCTTGGAGAAGCCGACGAGCAGAGCCGCGCCGGCCAGGGCGGCGAACTCCCAGCCGGACAGGTGCCAGAGTGTCATCGTGTTCATGCGGGGACCGATGCTATGCGGTCCGATGTCATGCCCATGCATCCGCACGGCGTGAGCGGCGTCCCGCCGGCCGGTCCCGGTCCCCGCGTCGCGAACCGGTGTCCTACCGGCCGGTGTACCTCGCCCGCAGTTCCCGCTTGAGCACCTTCATGCTCGGCCCGAGGGGCAGCGCGTCCGTGAACTCCACGCGCCGCGGGTACTTGTGCCGGCCGAGGTGCTCCTTCGACCAGGCGGTGAGCGCGGCGGCGTCGGGCGCGGTGCCCGGTGCCGGGACGACGACGGCGCACACCTCCTCGCCGTGCAGGTCGTCGGGCAGGCCGATGACGGCGACCTGGGCGATCTCCGGGTGGCGGGTCAGGACCTCCTCGACCTCCCTCGGGTAGACGTTGTACCCGCCGCGGATGATGACGTCCTTCTTGCGGTCGACGATCCGCAGGAAGCCCTCGTCGTCCTTGGTGCCGAGGTCGCCGGTGCGGAACCAGCCGTCCACCAGGGCCTCGGCGGTGGCCTCGGGACGGCCGAGGTAGCCGGAGAAGACGTTGTGTCCGCGGACGACGACCTCGCCCAGCTCGCCGGGCGGCAGCAGCTCGATCCGGTCCTCCAGCTCGGCCCGGGCGATCTCCACGTCGACACCCCACAGCGGATGGCCGATGGTGCCGGCCTTGGTGCCGAACACCGGCTGGTTGACGGCGGCGGCCGGCGAGGTCTCCGACAGCCCGTACCCCTCGTAGATCTTCGCTCCGAACACCGCCTCGAACCGCTCCAGTACGGCGACCGGGAGCGAGGCCCCGCCGGAGATGCACACCCGCAGCTCGGGGAGCCGGGCGGCGTCGGCCGCCGCCGCCGTGAGGGACACGAACATGGTCGGCACGCCGTGGAAGGTGTTCACGCCCTCCCGCACCATCAGCTCGATGGCCCGGGCCGCGTCGAAGCGGGGCAGCAGCACGAGCGTGGCGCCGGCCCGCCAGGTGGAGTTGAGCGACACCGTCTGGCCGAAGGCGTGGAACAGCGGCAGCGCGCCCAGGGCGATGTCGTCGGCGCGGATGTCGTTGGCGTCGAAGGCGTTGACGGTCGCGTTCATCACCAGGTTGAAGTGGCTGAGGACGGCGCCCTTGGGGACCCCGGTGGTACCGCTGGTGTACAGGACGACCGCGGGGTCGTCGGCGGCCCGGGCGAGGTACGACGGGAGGGGCTCGGCGTCGGCCGCGAGTTTCTCGAACTCCCCGCCCAGGGTGACCGTGCGGACTCCGGTGGCGCGTGCGGCGGCCGTGCCGGTCTCCGCCTGCGCCGGGTGGACGAGCAGCAGGGTGGCCCCGCTGTCCCGCAGGACGTGCTCGACCTCGCCGGGCGACAGCAGCAGGTGCACGGGGACGACGACACCGCCGGCCGCCGCGATCGCGTAGTAGGCGACCGGGAACTCGGCGGTGTTGGGCGCCATGAGGGCGACCCGGTCGCCGGGCCGTACGCCGAGCGCGGTCAAGGCGCCCGCCTGGGCCAGCGCCCGCTGCCACACCTCGGCGAACGTGAGCCGCAGGTCGCCTTCGACGAGGGCGGTCTTGCCGGGGCGGCGCCGGGCGTTCTCGGCGAGGATCGCGGCGACGGACAGGGTTGCCATGGAGTACTGCTCCGTTTCCTTGCTGCTGCGGCTCGTGTACCGATCCCCGTGACGGGGAGCCCCCGTTCGTGACGCTCTAGTCCCTCTCGACCAGCACCGCGGTCCCCTGCCCGACGCCCACGCACATGGTCGCGAGCCCCCGCTGCCCGCCCGTGCGCCGCATCCGGTGCAGCAGGGTGGTGAGGATGCGGGCGCCGGAGCAGCCGAGGGGGTGGCCGAGGGCGATGGCGCCGCCGGTGGGGTTGACCAGGTCCGGGTCGATGCCCAGCTGGTCGACACAGGCGAGGGCCTGCGCGGCGAACGCCTCGTTGAACTCGGCCTCCTGGAGGTCGCCGATCCCCCAGCCGGCCCGGGCCAGCGCCTTGCGGGTGGCGGGGACCGGGCCGAGGCCCATCACGTCGGGGTGGACGCCGGCGGAGGCGCCCGCGACATAGCGGCCGAGGGACTCCAGGCCCAGCTCGTTCAGGGCCTCCTCGCTGACCAGGAGGAGGCCGGCCGCGCCGTCGTTCATCGGCGAGGCGTTCCCGGCGGTCACGGTGCCGTCCGCGCGGAAGACCGGCCTGAGCCGGGACAGCTTCTCCAGCGAGGTGTCCTCGCGGACGCACTCGTCCTGCTCGACCACGATGCCGTCCGGGCGCTCGACGGGCAGAAGTTCGTCGTCGAAGTGGCCGTTCTTGCGCGCGGCGGCGGCGAGTTGGTGGCTGCGCAGGGCGAACTCGTCCTGGCGGGCGCGGGAGACGCCGTGCCGGGCGGCGACCTCCTCGGCGGTCTCGCCCATGGAGAGCAGCCCGTGCAGCTCCTTCATGGCGGGGTTGACCAGCCGCCAGCCGAGCCGGGTGTCGTGGGTCTCGATGCGCTGCGGCAGCGCCTCGTCGGGGCGGGGCAGCACGAAGGGGGCGCGGCTCATCGACTCGGAGCCGCCGGCGATCACGATGTCGGCCTCGCCGGCGGCGATGGTGCGGGCCGCGGTGGTGACCGCTTCGAGTCCGGAGGCGCACAGCCGGTTGACGGTGGCGCCGGGCACGGAGTCGGGCAGTCCGGCGAGCAGCACGGCCATGCGGGCGACGTTGCGGTTGTCCTCGCCGGCCTGGTTCGCGGCACCCCAGTAGACGTCGTCGATCCGGGCCGGGTCGAGCGCGGGCACGTCGGCCACGAGGTGGCGGATCACGGTGGCGGCCAGATCGTCGGGGCGGACGGGGGACAGGGCTCCGCGCAGCTTGCCGATGGGGGTGCGGCGGGCGGCCGCGAAATGGACGGGACGCACGGCTGGGACTCCTGACCTACGACGCTGTGGATCGGAACGGGCCTGCACAGCACCCGTTAATTAGCACTGCTAGTTTTGGACTATAGACCCCCGACCGCCCCGCTGGGAAGATCCTCCAGGACCTTCACCGAGGCAGTTGGAGGAGACATGCCCCACGTCCGCGAGCACACCCTCGACGGCACCCGCGGCGCCCTCGCCGTACGCGAGTGGCCGCACCCGGCCCCCCGCTTCCTGGCCCTGGTGATCCACGGGTACGGCGAGCACGCCGGCCGGTACGAGGAGCTGGCGGGCGTGCTCACCGGGCACGGCGCCGCCGTGTACGCACCCGACCACGCCGGCCACGGCCGGTCGGCCGGTGAGCGGGTGCTGATCGAGGACTTCGAGGACGTGGTCACGGACGTCCACACCGTGGCGGAGCTGGCCCGGACCGCCCGCCCCGGCCTGCCGCTGGTCCTGGTGGGCCACTCGATGGGCGGCCTGATCACCGCCCGCTACGCCCAGCGGTACGGCGACGAGCCGAGCGCGCTGATCCTGTCCGGCCCGGTGATCGGCGCCTGGGAGCTGCCGGAGCGGCTGCTGGCCCTGGAGGAGATCCCGGACACCCCCGTCAGCCCCGCCGCGCTGTCCCGGGACCCGGCCGTGGGCGCCGCCTACGCGGCCGATCCGCTGGTCTGGCACGGGCCCATGAAGCGGCCCACCGTCGAGGCGTTCGCCCGGACACTCAAGACCGTCACCCAAGACGGTGACGTCGGCCGGCTGCCGCTGCTCTGGCTGCACGGCGAGGACGACCGGCTGGTGCCACTGCCCGGCAGCCGCATCGGGGTGGAGCGGCTGAGCGGCGGGGCACTGACCGAGCGGACCTTCGCGGGGGCGCGGCACGAGGTGTTCCACGAGACGTGCAAGGCGGAGGTCTTCGCCGAGGTGCGGGGCTTCCTGGACCGGGTACTGCCCCGCTGATCAGCCGGTTTGCTCCCCGGTCCAGCGGGCACCCGCCCTTTCGGACACGACCGTAGACAGGTGACGAAAGGGGACGTACACCTATGACCGTCGTCAAGAGCACGCTGCCCGAGGAGGCGCTCGGCGTCACCGGGACCGCCCTGCAGGAGACCCTGATCGACCTGCTCGGGCTGTCGCTGATCGGCAAGCAGGCGCACTGGAACATCGTGGGCCCGCGGTTCCGGTCGATCCACCTCCAGCTGGACGAGGTGGTCGCCACGGCCCGGAGCCACTCGGACACGGTGGCCGAGCGTGCCGCCGCGCTGGGCGTGCCGCCGGACGGCCGCCCGGAGACCATCGCCGCGACCTTCGCGCTGCCGGGCACCAAGGACGGCTGGCTGCGCGACACCGAGGTCGTGGAGCTGATGGTGTCGGCGCTGGAGACGGCCGTCGGCCGGCTGCGCAAGCGGATCGAGGCGACCGAGAAGGCCGACCCGGTCACCCAGGACCTGCTGATCTCGGTCACGGCCGACCTGGAGAAGCAGCGCTGGATGTTCGAGGCCGAGAACCATCCGCGCGACGAGGCCGCCGGCTAGCACACCAGACTCCGCACGGAAGGGAAGACCCATGGCCGACGCCCTGGAGATCCAGGCGCTCTGGGACGACTTCCACCGCGTCGTGAACATGACCTCGGCGGAACTCGCGGCCTGGCTGAAGGTCCGGGACGCCGACGAGGAGACGGAACCGCTGCCGGAGGAGGCGGGCACGCCCACCGGGCAGCACGTCCTCGCCATCCTGCGGAAGCGCCGCACCGACCTCACCGACGACGACATCCGGATCATGCACAAGGTCGTCGACACCGTCGGAGACCTGGTCGACATGGAGAACGAGCCGGAGCCGGAGAGCACGCCGGAGGACACCCGTCGCCGGCACCGGCTGATGACGCTCGGCCACGACCCGCTCAAGCCGTAGCCGGTGCACGGACCGTGAACCGCGACGAACGGGTCGTGCACGAGCTGGTGTCCGCGTACGGGCGGACGTACGCCGAGGAGGCGGGCATCCGCCTGAAGGACACCCCGCAGCCGCTGTACCGGCTGCTGGTGCTGTCCCTGCTGCTCAGCGCCCGGATCCGGGCCTCGGTCGCGGTGGCCGCCGCCCGGGCCCTGCACGAGGACCACCTGGACAGCCCCCGCCGGATGGCCGAGGCCGACTGGCAGCAGCGGGTGGACGCGCTCGGCCGGGGCGGCTACCGCCGTTACGACGAGCGCACCGCCACCCAACTCGGCGACGGCGCGGAGCTGTTGACCGAGCGCTGGGGCGGGGACCTGCGCCGGCTGCACCGGGAGGCGAACGGCGACACCGGGGAGCTGAAGCGGCTGCTCCAGGAGGAGCCGGGCATCGGCCCGGCCGGCGCCGACATCTTCCTGCGCGAGGCGCAGCGGGTGTGGCCGGACATCGCGCCCTACCTGGACGGCAAGGCGCTGTCCGGCGCCGCGCGGCTCGGTCTGCCGGAGGACCCCCGGAAGCTGGCCGAGCTGGCCGGGAAGACGCAGCCGGCCGTGCTGGCCGCCGCGTTGGTGCGGGCGGCGCTCGACCGACAGGTGGCCGAAGACTGCCTGCGCCGCGCCGCATGATCGTGCCAGACTGCTCCCCGCAGGTCCCGGACCGACCACCGGGACCGTAACGGGGTGAGGAGCGGCGCGTGACGGGGACCGGCCCGGAGATCCAGGACACCATCGACACCACCCGGCCGCATCCGGCCCGGGTGTACGACTGGTTCCTCGGCGGCAAGGACAACTACCCGGTGGACGAGGAACTGGGCCGCCGGATCGCTGCGATGGACGGGGACGCCCCGAAGGCCGCCCGGGCCAACCGCGCGTTCATGCGCCGGACCATGCGGGCCCTGGCCGCGGAATCGGGGATCCGGCAGTTCCTGGACATCGGCACCGGCATACCGACCGAGCCCAACCTCCACCAGATCGCCCAGTCCGTGGCCCCGGACGCGCGCGTGGTCTACGTCGACAACGACCCCATCGTGCTGGCCCACGCCGAGGCGCTGCTGCGCGGCACCCCCGAGGGCGTGACCGAGTACGTGCAGGCGGACGCCCGCGATCCGCACACCATCCTGGAGCGGGCCGCCCGCGTCCTGGACCTCGACCGCCCGGTGGCCCTCTCCCTCATCGCCCTGCTGCACTTCATCGCCGACGAGGACGGCGCCCACGACTTGGTGGACACCCTGGTCGGCGCGCTGGCACCGGGCAGCTTCCTGGTGCTGTCGGCCATGACCGCCGACTTCGAGCCCGAGAACGTGCGCAAGGGGATCGCGGCCTACGCGGCGGGCGGGGTCACCCTGGTGGCGCGTTCGCACGCCGAGGTGGGCGCCTTCTTCACGGGACTGCGGCTGCTGGAGCCCGGGATCGTCCCCGTGGCCGAGTGGCGGCCCGAGGACGCGCCCGACGGGCCGGTCTCGCTGTACGGCGGGGTCGCCGTCAAGCCCTGACGCCGCCGTCCGCCCCGTCGTACCGCAGGCCGAGCACGCGGGCCACGGTCCGCAGCACGCCGTCGTCGTTGTTGGACGGGGCCAGGTGGCGGGCCCTGCGGATCACCTCGGGGTGGGCGCCCGCCATCGCGAAGGACCACTCGGCGGCGTCGAGCATCTCCAGGTCGTTCAGGTAGTCGCCGAACACCATGGTCTGCGCGGGCGTGATGCCCAGCGCCCGCTGGAGGCCGCGCAGGGCGGTGCCCTTGTTGGCGGTGCGGTTCATCACGTCCACCCAGTGCGCGCCGGAGACCACGACCTGGTGGGTGGCGGCGAACTCCGCGAGCGCCGGGGCGGTGGTGTGCTCGGCGGAACCGAAGTCGAACAGCGCCACCTTGATCACGTCGTCCTCGACGGCGGTGACGTCCTCGACGATCCGGTGCTCGACGTAGTACTTGCGCACCTCGGCGAGGAACGCCTCGTCGGTCCGCTCGACGTACGCCGCCCGCTTGCCGCAGACCACGGCGCCGACGTCCGCGCCGTCCGCGACCAGCCGCCGTAC
>NZ_MUMF01000506.1 GCF_002155905.1 Streptomyces tricolor
CGGCCATCAGCCGGTCCTGCGGGGCCGCGCCCTCGCTGTCGGCCCCGGTGAGCAGATAGCCGCGCAGCGTCCGCCGGTCGTCGTCGGGGTCCGCGAAGGCGCCGGACATCACGCTGTTGTGCGGGTAGAAGGTGAAGTCCGTCTGTCCCTCGGCGGCTCCCACGGCCTTGCCGACGACCGTGACGTCGGCCGCGTGCAGCTCGGCGTTGACGGCCACCGCGGCGGCGAGTTCGGCGAGCGGTTCGCAGGCGATGATCCGCGCGCCGGGACTGCGGCGGGCCGCGCACAGGGTGAACATGCCGATGTTGGCGCCGACGTCGACGACGACGGCGCCGGCGGGCAGTTCGACGCCGTGCCGGAAGTAGACGTCGTCCACGAAGATCTCGCGGTGGAGGAAGTCGCTCTCGGTGCGGTTGACTCCGGCCACCCGCAGGTCGGCGGCGGGCTCGTGCCAGCTGAGCGGGCCGAGGCGGCCCGCGGCCTCCACGGCCGCCGAGCGGTGCAGCAGCGGCGCCCGCTCGGGATCGGGGACCAGGCGGACCACGGCCGCCCCGCCGCCGTCCGGTATCTCGACGGCGGCGTCCGCCACGGCGTCGTGCTCGCACAGCACCGCCACGAGCCGGCCGCTGTGGCCGGTGTCCTCGAACTGCCTCATGCGTCCTCCAGGACGTCGCTCAGGAACCGCTCGGCGATGCGGACCACCTCCGGGCCCGCGTCGAACGCGGTGAGGTGGTCGCCGGTCGGCCGGGTGACCAGGCGGGCCCGGGGCAGGCGGGCCGCGACGTACCGCGATCCGGCGGGGTGGGCGGTGACGTCGTCCCGGCTGGTCACCACGAGGGCGGGCGGGGCGGCGGACAGGTACGGGCGGGAGTCGTGGGACATGATCGCTCCGTTGAGCAGGCCGTAGCGGTGCAGCAACAGGGGTGTCGCGTAGGGGTAGATGAGGTGGTGGGCGATGTCGGGGCGCAGCGAGTCCAGCACCACGGGGCGGCGCATCAGCCGGTGCACGCCCGTCGCCTTCTCCTCGCTGCGGGCGGCCATCGCCATCATGGCCTGCATGTCGCGCTGGTGCTCGGTCCTGGGCGCCGCGTCCCCGAGGTCGTAGTCGCCGTGCCACAGGCTGAGCGAGCTGACGCGGGGTCCGGCGGTGGCCGCCGCGGCCAGGGCGACGACCGCTCCGCCGCACAGCCCCATGACGTGGGCGCCGGGGACGTCCAGGGCGTCGAGCACCGCGAGCAGGTCGCCGGCCTGGGAGGCGACGTCGTGTGCGGTGAGCGGGGCGGGGCGCTGCCCGCCGGGTTCGGCGAACATGCCCCGGCTCTCCCAGGTCACCACGCGGAACGGTCCGGCCAGCGCCCGCATCCAGCCCGCGGCGAGCCCCGCCGGCATGCCGCAGGCGGTCACCAGGGCGACGACGGGGGCCTCCGGGGGGCCTGCCGACCAGCAGCGCAGCACGGTGCCGTCGGCCGCCCGGGCCGGTACCGGGCCGGCGCCGTGCCGCAGCGCCGCGGGGCGGGCGGGCGCCCCCGCCCGGTCCGGCCCGGCAACCGTGCGGTCCTCGGCGCAGGCGCGGGCCAGGTGCCGGCTGAGCGCGAGTTCCACCGACCACAGGCCGGCCGGGTCCGGGACCACCTCCAGGCGGGGCAGTCCGAGCCGTGCGGTGACGGCGTCCAGCCGTTGCTGGGACAGCGGGGCGCGGGCCGGGGAGGCGATCCGCAGGCCGGGTACGGCGCGGACGAGGGCGTCCGCGTCGGTGAGCGCCTCCGCCAGGCGCCCCGGGGAATCCATCACCGGCCCGCCGGCCGGGACCGGCGCTGGAAGGGGACGCCGCGGGTGGTGTGTGCGGCGAGCGTGTTGTGGCCGTAGCGGTCCTCGCCGCAGACCAGCACCGCGCCGTACCGGTCCAGGCCGACCGTCCCGCCGTACTCCTCGATGACCTGGGTGCCGGGGTAGACGCGCACCGAGGTCGGGACGTACCGGGCCGCGTAGCCCATCCTCATCTGCTTGCTGGTGCCGGCGTGGGGGTGGGAGGCGTGCATGAGGGTCGACCAGAAGACGATGAACTGGCCGGCGCGCATCTCCATCGACACCGCCTTCGACTCGTCGGGCTTGAAGTCCGGGTCGATCTGCAGTTCCCGGTAGTCGTATCCGAAGAAGCCGCGCCGCACGCCGTCCTTCACCACCGACGCGTTCCGTTCCGGGGCGTAGTGCATGCGCTTGGTCTCGTCGTAGTTCATGGACTCGTGGGTGCCGGGGATGAACTGCAGGCAGCCCATGTCGACGGTGGCCTCGCTGAAGGCGCACCAGACGGTGATGGTGCCGCCGAACCGGGACTCGCCGGGCCACAGGATCTGCGGGGTGCCCGAGGCGTTGGCGAAGGTGTCGGCCTGGTGCCAGTCGGTGCCCTCGTCGCCCGGGTTCTTGGGGAAGAACTCGGTGCGCCAGCACAGCACGTCGGGGCCGAGGATGCCGGCGACCCGGTCCACGATCTCCGGGCGGGTGATGTGCCGGGCCAGGAACCGGTGGTCGAGGTGGCGGTCGTAGTTGGCGATGTTGTTGCCGCCCGAGACGGCGGCCTCGTCGCGGTAGACGGCGTGGCTGCGGTCGAGCAGTTCCAGCCGGGTCCGGCCCCACTCCTGGGCGATCTCCTCGGGTTCGTAGAGGGTGAAGGGTCCCGCGAAGCCGTCGCGGTGGAAGGCCGCCAGTTCCTCCGGGGTGAGGGAGAAGTCCGTGGTCTGCGCCGTCATGGTGTCTCCGTAAGGTGTCCGGCGCGCTGTGCCAGCGCGGCGTCGACGTGCGGGGTGAGCGCGCCCACCGTCGCCCCGCCGATCAGGACGGTGATGTCGAGATCGGTGGCGAATTCCTCGTTGACCCGGGTGAACATCCGCACCAGGGTCAGGGAGGTGCCGCCCAGGGAGAAGAAGTCCTCGTCGTCTCCCACGTGGGGCACGTCCAGCACGGACCGCCAGATCGCGGCGATCCGCTCCGCGGTGCCCTGGGTGCCGCCGGCCGGTCCGGCGGGTCGGGCCGCGCCCGGCGGCGCGGGCAGCCGGCCCTTGTCCACCTTGCCGTTGTCGGTGAGCGGCAGGTCGGTCAGCGTGATGTAGCGGGACGGGCGCAGGTATCCGGGCAGCAGTTCCTCGGCGCGCTTGGCCAGTTCGGCGGCGAGGGACTCCGGGGCGGCGGCGGACTGCACGTACGCGATGAGCCGCACGTCGGCGTCGCCGTGGTCGTGCGGGACGACGACCGCCCGCCGGACCTCGTCGTGACCGGTCAGCACCGCCTCGATCTCACCCGGTTCGACGCGGTGGCCCCGGATCTTGAGCTGGTCGTCCACCCGGCCCAGATAGCCGTAGCCGCCCTCGGGCAGGGCGACGACCCGGTCCCCGGTGCGCAGGCGGCGGTGCGGTACGCCGTCGGCTCCGACGTGTACGACGAACCGCTCGGCCTCCGGTTCCGGGCGGCCCAGATAGCCGCGGGCCAGTCCGGGCCCCTCGATGTACAGCTCGCCGGGCTCGCCGTCGGCGGACGGCGTGCCGTCGTCCGCGAGCAGGTGGAAGGCGAGGTCGGCGAGCGGGGTGCCGATCGGGCTGGGCCCGTGCCGGTCCAGGTCGGCGCGGTGCAGAGGCCGGTACGACGCGTGGACCGTCGCCTCCGTGATGCCGTACATGTTGACCAGCCGGGGGCGGTCGGTGCCGTAGCGGTCCGTCCAGGGCCGCAGCGCCGCCACGTCCAGCGCCTCGCCGCCGAGGATCACCAGCCGCAGCGCCCCCGGGTCGGCGCCGGCCCGCTGGTCGGCCGCGACGAGCCCGTGGAACGCCGAGGGTGTCTGGCTGAGCACGGTGACGCCCTCGGTGCGCAGCAGTTCGCGGAAGGCCTGCGGTGCCCGGGCGACCTCCCGGGGGACGATCAGCAGGCGCCCGCCCGACAGCAGGGGGCCCCAGATCTCCCACACGGAGAAGTCGAACGCGGCGGAGTGGAACATCGACCACACGTCGTGCTCGTCGAAGGCGAGGTGCTCCCGTACGACGTCGAACAGGCGCAGCACGCTGTGCTGTTCCACCAGGACGCCCTTGGGGTCGCCGGTGGACCCGGAGGTGTAGATGACGTACGCGAGGTCGTGGCCGTCCCCGGCGGGGCCGGGGGCGGGGGTCCCGGCCGGCGTGGCGGGCACCTCGTCCAGGGTGACGACCCGGACGTCCGGGCACTGCTGGGCGCCCGTGAGCAGGTGTGCGGTGCCGGCGGTGACGACGGCCAGTTCACAGCCGCTGTCGCGGACCGTCCACGCGATCCGGGCCGGCGGGTACTCCGGGTCGATCGGCAGGTAGGCGGCGCCCGCCTTGAGGATGCCGAGCATCCCCACGACGAGGTCGGTGCGGCGCGGGGTCAGCAGGGTCACCGGCGAGCCCCTGCGCGCGCCCGCCCGGAGCAGTGTCCCGGCGAGCGCGTCCGAGCGCGCGTCCAGTTCGCGGTAGGTGAGGTCACCGTCCGGCGCGGTGACCGCCGTCCTGTCCGGGAATTGCGCGACCGCACCCCGGAACGCCTGGGTGATCGTTCGGGCTGCCTGGGGCATCCGCCCTCCTCGTGTGTGGGCTCGGTTCCTGCAAGACGTCGGGGTGCTCCCGGACGGGACCGGCCGACGGCGGTCAGGGCTCCATGGCCCGCCGCAGACTGAGCGGCCTCATGTCGGTCCACCGGGTCTCGATGTCGGCCAGGCAGTCGTCCTTGGTCGCGGCCCGGCCCACCGCCCGCCAGCCGGCCGGTACCTCCCGGCCGGCGGGCCAGACGGAGTACTGCTCCTCGTCGTTGACGACGACGACGTAGCGTTCGGTCACGGCGTCGGTCATGTCCGCTCCCTGAGTGTCGGTTCCGTTCGGTTCCGGTTCG
Organism: Streptomyces tricolor; assembly: GCF_002155905.1. Classification (GTDB taxonomy): domain Bacteria; phylum Actinomycetota; class Actinomycetes; order Streptomycetales; family Streptomycetaceae; genus Streptomyces; species Streptomyces tricolor. The sequence continues at coordinate 4,888 of NZ_MUMF01000506.1, forward strand.
GTGTGTGCGCGGGTCCCGGCCCGGGCCGGCGGCTGCGCGGGCCGGAGGAGGACGAGACATCCGGGGGCGTGCGGCCCACCCGCGCCGCGGCCCCTCGGAAAGGTCGGGTGATCTTGCTGGCAGCATGTCATCCGGGGCGGCGGTGCGAGAGTCGGGAGGCTCCCGCACAGCCGTCATGTCCGGGTGTCCGGCGCGGTGTCGGGGAGGTGCCCGGCTTGCCCCCGGGCGGCCAGCAGCTCCGCCACCTGTGCGTCGGACAACTCGGCCAGCCAGTCCAGCACTTCGTCCAGCTCCGCGCCGTCGGTCTGGGCCAGCTGACGGGTCTGGACCAGGGCGGCGAGCCGCTCGACGGTCAGCGGGCCGCCGCCCAGCAGTTCCCCGACCGGCAGTTCCAGTCCGAAGGCGGCGCGGACGCGCACCGCGAGCCGGGTGGCCAGCAGCGAGTGGCCGCCGAGGGCGAAGAAGTCGTCGGTGACGGACGGCTCCTCGATGCCCAGCACCTCGCTCCAGATGCCCGCGAGCGCGCGTTCCACGGCGTCGCGGGGGGCGATCCGGGCGGGCGCACCGGGCCGGCCGGCCGCGTCGTGGGCGGCGGGTTCCGGCAGCGCGGCCAGGTCCAGTTTGCCGTGCGGGCTGACCGGCAGCCGGTCCAGCAGGCACACGGCGTCGGGCAGCAGGCCGGGGGGCAGCCGTTCGGCCAGGAAGGCGCGCAGTGCGCCGGGGTCCGGCGGCGCGGCGGTCCCGGTCACCGCCCAGGCCAGCAGGCGCGGCCGGCCGTCCGGTCCGGGGCGGGCCGCCACCACGGCGGTGCGGACCGCCGGGTGGCGGCCGAGGACGGTTTCGATCTCGGCGGCCTCCACGCGCTGTCCGCGGATCTTGTACTGCCGGTCGGCCCGGCCCAGGAACTCCAGGCTGCCGTCGGGCAGGTGGCGTCCGCGGTCCCCGGTGCGGTAGAGCCGGGCGCCGGGGACGAAGGGGTGCGGGACGAACTTCTCGGCGGTGAGCGCCGGTTGCCCGAGGTAGCCGCGGGCGGGTGCGAGTCCGCCGATGTACAGCTCGCCGGGTGCCATGGGCGGGGCCAGGTGTCCGGCGGCGTCCAGGACGTACACCTCGGTGCCGGCGATCGGCCGGCCGATGGGCAGGCGGGTGTTCCCGGCCGGTGGCATCGGGACCGGCTGGGCGGTGACCTCGATGGCCGTCTCGGCGGGTCCGTACAGGTTGTGCAGCTCCACTCCGGGCAGGACCCGGGCGAAGCGCTCGGCGAGGGCGGCCGGCAGTTCCTCACCGCTGCACACCACGCGGCGCAGTACGGACGCGCAGGTCGCCACCTGGGGTTCCTCCAGGAAGGCATCGAGCATGGACGGCACGAAATGGCACGTGGTGATCGCGTGCCGGGTGATCAGCCGGGCGAGGTAGTAGGGGTCGCGGTGGCCCTCGGGCCGGGCCAGGACCACGGTGGCGCCGGTGGTCAGCGGGGCCAGGAGTTCCCAGCCGGCGACGTCGAAGCTCATCGGTGTCTTGTGCAGGACGGCCTCGCCGGGGCGCATCCCGAACTCCCGGTGCATCCACACCAGCCGGTTGGCGAGCGCGGCGTGCGGGGTCATGACCGCCTTGGGTTCCCCGGTGGAGCCGGAGGTGT
>NZ_MUMF01000507.1 GCF_002155905.1 Streptomyces tricolor
CTGCCGACCCCCGCCACGGCCCACGCCCGCCTCGATGCCGCCCACCTCGGCCATCACCCGCCGCGACCGGAACCCACCCCGACCAGCACCCCGCCCCTGCCGCCGGCACCGCTGGAGGCGCCGTAGTGGAGGACGGGCGGGCGGGTGTCGGTGCCGGAGGGCCGAGGCGGTTCGGCGTCGTGGCCGTTCCGGGAACCTGGGTGTCTTCCCGATCCCGGCGCCCCCTCCTTAGACCCACGATGAGCGGGCATGACGACTTCCCTGACCCTGCTCCGCGTGCTGCGGGACCGCGACGCGGGGCTGTATCTCACCGGCCTGGTGGTGTCCGGGTTCGGCACCTCCTCGCTGTGGCTGGCGTCGGGCGTGTGGGTGAAGGAGCTGACCGGGTCCGACGGTCTGGCCGCGCTGTGCATGCTCGCCATGTGGGCGCCCACCCTGGCCGGCCCGGCGCTCGGCACGCTCGCCGACCGCCTCCCGCGCCGGCCCCTGCTCATCGCCCTGAACCTGGGCCTTGCGGCCCTGCTCCTCACCCTTTTCGCCGTCGACTCCGCCGCCCGCCTGTGGCTGCTGTTCACCGTCCTGTTCCTGTACGGCACCGCCGGCGTCGTCCACGACGCCGCCGAGTCGGCGCTGGTGTCCTCCGTGGTCGGCCCGGACCTCCTCGGCGACTTCAACGGGCTGCGGACGGCCGTCACGGAGGGCATGAAGCTCGTCGCCCCGCTGACCGGGGCGGGCCTCTACACGGTCTACGGCGGCCCGGCCGTGGCCTGCCTGGACGCCGCGACCTTCGTGCTCGCCGCCGGGCTGTGCGCCCTGCTGCGGGTGCGCGAGCAGCGGCCCGCCCGGTCCGGCGAGGGCTGGCGCCGGCAGACCGCGCAGGGCGTCCGGCACCTGTGGGGCCACCCGGTGCTGCGCCCGCTGGTCCGGGCGGGCGGTACGACGATGCTGCTGACGGCGCTGGCCAGTACGACGGTGTACGCGGTGGTCGACCGGCTCGGCCACTCCCCCGCCTACACGGGCGTGCTGTACGCCGCCCAGGGCGCCGGCTCGGTGGCCGCCGGGCTGCTCGCCGGGCCGGCGCTGCGGCGGCTGGGCGGGCGGCGGTTCGCGGCGGCCGGGATCGCGCTGACGGGGGCCGCGGTGGTGGCGCGGGCCGTGCCGTGGGACCCGGTGGCGCTGGCCTCGGCCGCGGCGGGCGGCCTGGGCCTGCCCTGTGTGCTGATCGCCGCGCTCACCGCGGTCCAGCGCGAGACCCCCGGCCCGCTGCTCGGCCGGGTGACGGCCACGGCCCACACGCTGGTCTTCACCCCGAACGTGCTCGGGCTCGCCGCCGGGGCCGGCCTGGTCGAACTGGCCGGCCCCGGGCTGCTGTTGCCGCTCTACGGCCTGGCGCTGCTGCTGACGGCGCTGCCGCTGGCTCAGCGCGCCGCGAGCGCCTCCCGGACCGCCGCGAGGTCGCCGTCCGACGCCAACCCGGCGTGATACAGCCGCAGTTCCGTCGCGCCGTCGGCACGCGCGCGTGCCGCGTCCGCCGCGAGCGTGCCGGGGCGGCCGCCCATCCCGGAGACGACCGTGAGGTTGGCGGCCAGCACCGCCCCCTCCCGCGCCTGCCCGGCGAAGGGCGCCAGCAGGGCCGTACCGCCGGTGCAGGGCACCACCACGCCGTCGGCCACGGAGAGGATGTGGGCGGGGTCGACGCCCGCGTTGGCGCCGCAGTGGTAGGGGACCGGGTCGGCGTGCAGCAGCACCTGGAAGCCGTCGGGCGCGGCGGCGCGCACGGTGGCGACGGCCTCCTCCTGGAGGGTGCGGGCGGTGTTCTCGCGCCACGCGCGCGTGGCGGTCGCCGTGTCCTCCCCGAGCAGCTTCTCCACCGTCGGCCAGCCCTCGTCGTCCGCCGCGCCCCGCCACAGCGGTTCCAGCGCCTCGCGGACGGCCGCGGCCAGCGCGTCGGCGGCCAGGCCGTGGGCGCCGTAGCCGGCCCGGCAGGACGGGCAGAAGCACAGCGACATCAGGTACTGCCCGGCGTCCCCGAGGCCGACGCCGGCGGTCTTGTCGTGGGCGTGCAGGTGCTGCAGTCCGTACCAGCCGAGGGACTCCAGTTCGGTGCCGCGCGCGCCGGGGCGTACGGCGGCCTCGGCGGCCAGGTCGACCAGGTACGCGCGCGTGGCGGGCTGGGCGATGCAGGGCGCCCACGGGTAGCGGTCGCCGTAGGCGTTGACGACCGAGGTGTCGGGGTGCTCGGCGCCCAGGCGGGAGTTGTGGGCGAGGACGACCCAGGTGTGCACCTCCAGGCCGGCCGCGGCGAGGGCTTCGGCGGCCTCGCCGTAGGCGTCGCCGGGGGCCCAGCGGCCGGCGGGGTAGGGCCTGAGGCCGCGGCCCGCCCAGCGGTCGCCCGGCGGGTAGAGGACGGCCGCGTACTCGGCGGTGACGATGCGGTGGCGGGGGTGGCGCGGGGTCAGCGCGCGGGTGGAGTGGTAGGCGGCGGCGAGGGTGACCTGCTCGACGCCGAGCCCGGCGATGCGCGCGGGGGCCTCGGGGTCGCCGGTGACGTCCCAGGGGTAGACGAACGCCGATGTCCTCACGCGTCCTCCTCCAGCAGGGCGGAGCCGCGCTCGATCAGCTGGGCGAGCTGTTTGACGTGCTCTTCGGCCGGTTCGTGCAGCGGGGGCCGGACCTCGCCGACGTCCAGGCCGCGCAGCCGCACCCCGGCCTTGACGAGGGAGACGGCGTAGCCGCGGCCCTGGGCGCGCAGTTCCACGAAGGGGCGGTAGAAGCCGTCCAGGAGACGGTGCGCGGCGGACAGGTCGCCGGTGCGCAGGGCGCGGTGGAAGGCGAGGGCGATCTCCGGTGCGAAGCAGAACACCGCCGAGGAGTACAGGGTGATGCCGAGGGCGCGGTAGGCGAGCTGGGTCTGCTCGGCGGTGGGCAGGCCGTTGAAGTACAGGAAGTCGCCGGGGGCCTCGGTGCGGACGGCGCTGACGACGCGCTGCATGAGGTCGAGGTCGCCGAGGCCGTCCTTGAGGCCGATGACGCCGTCGGTGCGGGCCAGTTCCACCACGGTGGGCGGGGTGAAGACGGCGTTGTCGCGCTGGTAGACGATGACGGGCAGCGCGGTGGCCGCGGCGATCTCCCGGTAGTGCCGCAGCAGGCCGTCCTGGCCGGCGAGCACCAGGTACGGCGGCATGGCGAGGATGCCGTCGGCGCCCGCGTCCTCGGCGAGGCGCGCGTAGCGGACGGCGAGCGCGGTACCGTAGCCGGCGCCCGCGACGACCGGGACGCGCCCCTCGGCCGCCTCGACGGCCACCCGGACGCAGGCCTCGAACTCCTCCGGCAGCAGCGCGTGGAACTCCCCGGTGCCGCACGCGGCGAAGACGGCGGCGGCACCGGCCGCCACCCCCCGGCGCACATGGGTGCGGTAGACGTCCAGGTCGAGTGAGCCGCCGGGGCCGTAGGCCGTGACGGGGAAGAAGAGCGGCCCGCCCGGGTCACGGAGCCGGGCGGCGAGAGGGGCTGGCGTCACAGGCGCTCCCAGTCGGTGCATGTTTCTGATCGACGTCTATATTTCTGAACAACCTCACGCTACGAGCCCGCATCGGAGCGGGTCAAGCGCGCGCACAGGCAATGCAGCAGCGGAATTCCCCCTGTCACGGCACACTTGACGGGGTGGATCACCGCTCCCTAGCGTGTCCATGCATATGAACCTTGTCCACGCATGCGGCCGTTGACGTCAAGGAGACCGAAGGATGCCCGCTCCCCGTACGATCCTGCTCACCGGTGCCGCCGGCGGGCTCGGCACCCTGATGCGGTCCCTGCTGCCGGAGTACGGCTACACCCTGCGCCTGTTCGACGTGCGGCCGGTCGAGGACGCGCCGGACGCGATCACCGCGGACCTCACCGACACGGAGGCGCTGCGCGAGGCGGTGCGGGGCGTGGACGCGGTCCTGCACCTCGCGGGGATCTCCCTGGAGGCACCCTTCGAGAAGATCCTCCGGTCGAACATCGAAGGCACCTACAACCTGTACGAGGCGGCCCGCCGGGAGGGCGTGCCGCGGATCGTCTTCGCCTCCTCCAACCACGTCGTCGGCTTCACCCCGGCCCCACGCGCGGGCGAGCCGCCGATCCCGATCGACACCCCGCGCCGCCCGGACACCTTCTACGGCCTGTCGAAGTCCTTCGGCGAGGACCTGGCCCAGCTGTACTGGGACAGGCACGGCCTGGAGACCGTCTCCGTGCGCATCGGCTCCTGCTTCCCCGAGCCGACCAGCGTCCGCATGCTCTCGGTGTGGATGAGCCCGGCCGACGGCGCCCGCCTCTTCCACGCGGCCCTGACCGCCGAGGAGGTCGGCCACACGGTGGTCTACGGCTCCTCCGCCAACACCCGCCTGTGGTGGGACCTGACCACCGCGCGGGCGCTCGGCTACGAGCCGCAGGACGACTCCGAGCCGTACGCCGGGAAGCTCATCGCCGAGCAGGGCGAGCTGGACCCGGAGAACCCGGCCCACGCCCGCCTGGGCGGGCACTTCGTGAACGACCCGCCGATCTGGCCGTACTGAGGCCCCGGAAGGACCGGGAGCGGCGCAAAACGATCGTCCACGCGCGCGGGCGGGCACCGAACGGGCCCGCCCGCAGCCGCATCCGGGCGTCCGCCGTGCCCGATACCACCCCGCCCCGGGCAGCCACGCAGGTCCGTGGCGGGCACGGCCCGCGCGAAGCGGGCCCAAGCGGGCACCATCGGGCCCGCAACAGACCTGGTCAGCGCGGCGCACCGACGGTAGAACTTCCCCCATGGGCCCGAACGGGCAGTTCCACAGGGAAGTGGGTGACGACATGACCCCCAGGACGGCGGAAGAACGCCAGCGCGAGATCGTGCGGGCCGCCCGGGCCACCGGCTCGGTGGACGTCACCGCGCTCGCCGCCGCACTGGGCGTGGCCAAGGAGACCATCCGGCGTGATCTGCGCGCCCTGGAGGACCACGGCCTGGTCCGCCGCACCCACGGCGGCGCCTACCCGGTGGAGAGCGCCGGTTTCGAGACGACCCTCGCCTTCCGCGCCACCAGCCATGTGCCCGAGAAGCGCCGGATCGCCGCCGCGGCGGCCGAGCTGCTCGGGGACGCCGAGACCGTCTTCGTCGACGAGGGCTTCACCCCGCAGCTCATCGCCGAGGCGCTGCCCGGGGACCGGCCGCTGACCGTGGTCACCGCGTCCCTGCCGGTCGCGGGCGCCCTCGCGGAGGCGGAGCACGTCTCCGTCCTGCTGCTCGGCGGCCGGGTCCGCCCGGGCACGCTGGCCACCGTCGACCACTGGACGACGAAGATGCTGGCCGGCTTCGTGATCGACCTGGCCTACATCGGGGCCAACGGCATCTCCCGCGAGTACGGCCTGACCACCCCCGACCCGGCGGTCAGCGAGGTCAAGGCGCAGGCCGTCCGGGCCGCCCGGCGCACGGTCTTCGCGGGCGTGCACACCAAGTTCGGCGCGGTCAGCTTCTGCCGGTTCGCGGAGATCGGCGCGCTGGAGGCGATCGTGACCAGCACTCTCCTCCCGTCCGCCGAGGCCCACCGCTACTCCCTGCTGGGCCCGCAGGTCATCCGCGTCTGATCACCCGCCTTTCCCGACCCTCCCGTCTCCCCACCCGTCCGCCCCTGGGTGTTCCACACCTCCGAACACCCCTTATGTCCCCGTACTTCGCATACCTCCAGGAGCGATCCATGCGCACCCCGAGCCGACGGAGGCCGCGAGCCACGCTCGCCCTGGCCGCCGCAGGGACGCTGCTCGCCCCGCTGCTCTCCGGCTGCTGGGCCGGCGCCGGCGGGACCGGTTCCGGCGGCGACTCCCTCAACGTGCTGATGGTCAACAACCCGCAGATGACCGAGTTGCAGAAGCTGACCGCCGCCCACTTCACCAAGGACACCGGCATCAAGGTCAACTTCACGGTCCTGCCCGAGAACGACGTCCGCGACAAGATCAGCCAGGACTTCGCCAACCAGGCCGGCCAGTACGACGTGGCCACCCTGTCCAACTACGAGATACCGATCTACGCCCGCAACGGCTGGCTGCACGAGATGGACACGTACGTCGCGAAGGACCCGGCGTACGACGAGAAGGACGTCCTGAAGCCGATGCGCCAGTCGCTCACCGGTGACGACGGCAAGCTCTACGGGCAGCCCTTCTACGGCGAGTCGTCCTTCCTCATGTACCGCAAGGACGTGTTCGCGGAGAAGGGCCTGACGATGCCCGCCCGCCCCACCTGGCAGCAGGTCGCCGACCTGGCCGCGAAGGCGGACGGGGCCCGGCCCGGCATGCGGGGGATCTGCCTGCGCGGGCTGCCCGGCTGGGGCGAGCTGATGGCCCCGCTCACGACGGTCGTGAACACCTTCGGCGGCACCTGGTTCGACAAGGACTGGAAGGCCCGGCTCGACTCCCCCGCCTTCACGAAGGCGACGAAGTTCTATGTCGACCTGGTCCGAGCGCACGGCGAGTCCGGCGCCGCCCAGTCCGGCTTCGCCGAGTGCCTGAACAACATGACCCAGGGCAAGGTCGCCATGTGGTACGACGCCACCTCCGCGGCCGGACTGCTGGAGGCGGCCGAGTCCCCGGTCAAGGGCAAGCTCGGCTACGCACCCGCCCCCGTGGAGCGGACGAAGTCCTCCGGCTGGCTCTACACCTGGGCCTGGGGCATCCAGCAGGCCTCCCGCAACCCCGACAAGGCCTGGAAGTTCGTCTCCTGGGCGTCCGGCAAGGGGTACGAGCGGCTGGTCGGCGAGACCAGCGGCTGGTCGAACGTCCCGGCGGGCAAGCGGGCGTCGACCTACACCAACGCCGACTACCGCGCCTCGGCCGCCGCCTTCCAGGAGATGACCAAGGAGGCCATCGAGAGCGCCCGGCCGAACGACCCCGGCGTGCAGCCGCGGCCCGCGCCCGGCATCCAGTTCGTCGGCATCCCCGAGTTCACCGACCTCGGCACCAGGGTCTCCCGGGAGATCAGCGCGGCCATCGCCGGACGCCAGTCCGTGGACGCGGCCCTGCGGAAGTCGCAGGCGCTCGCCGAGAAGATCTCCGAGGAGTACGAGGGACGATGACAGCGACCACCACGGCCCCCCTCGCGGCCACCCCCGCACGGACGGTCAGGCAGCCCTCGGCCCGGCTGCGCGCCTGGGCCACCCGGGCCCCGCTGCTGCCCGCCCTCGTCTTCATGATCGTGGTGACCCAGCTGCCGTTCGTGGCCACGCTGGTGATCTCCTTCTTCGACTGGAACGCCCTCTACCCCAAGGCCCGCCACTTCACCGGCCTGGACAACTACCGCGAGGTGCTGACCGACGCGGACCTGCGCCACTCGGTGTGGACGACCGTGCTGCTCACCGCGGGGGTGGTGCTGGCCAGCCTGGTCCTCGGGCTGGTGCTGGCGCTGCTGCTGGACCGCAGGTTCCGCGGCCGGGGCATCGTCCGCACCCTGCTCATCGCGCCCTTCCTGGTGGTGCCGGTGGCCGCGGCCCTGCTCTGGAAGCATGTGCTCTACAACCCTGAATACGGCTTGTTCAATGGGTTGTTGCACTATGTGGGCGGTCCACAGCCGGACTGGGTGTCGCGCACCCCGCTGCTCGCCGTCGAGGCCTCCCTGGTGTGGCAGTGGACGCCGTTCATGATGCTGATCCTGCTGGCGGGGCTACAGAGCCGGGACCAGCAGCAGATCGAGGCCGCGCGGGTCGACGGCGCGAGCGACTGGCAGATCTTCCGCCATCTGACCCTGCCCCATCTGCGCCGCTATCTGGAGCTGGGCGCGCTGCTGGGCTCGATCTACATCGTCCAGAACTTCGACGCGGTCTTCACGATCACGTCCGGCGGCCTGGGCACCGCCAACCTGCCCTACACCGTCTACCAGAGCTTCTACCAGGCCCACGAGAACGGCCTGGCCTCGGCCGCCGGCGTCCTGGTGGTCATCGGCTCGATCGTCATCGCGACCTTCGCCCTGCGCGTGGTGTCGTCCCTGTTCCGCGAGGAGGTGTCCCGCGCATGAGCGTCCTGCGCCGGGGCGGGCTCGGCCTGCTGGCCTGGCTGGCCGGCATCGTCTTCTTCCTGCCCATCGCGTGGATGGCCCTGACGTCCTTCCACTCCGAGGCGGACGCGGCGACCAACCCGCCGTCGTTCACCGCCGCCCTGACCCTCGACGGCTACCGCGAGTTCTTCGGCAGCGGCGGCGGGGCGAGCCCGTGGCCCGCGCTGATCAACTCCACGGTGGCCTCGGTGGCCTCCACACTCCTCGTCCTCCTGCTGGCCCTCCCGGCGGCCTACGCGCTGTCGATCCGGCCGGTGAAGAAGTGGACGGACGTCCTGTTCTTCTTCCTCTCCACGAAGATGCTGCCGGCCGTGGCGGGCCTGCTGCCGATCTATCTGTTCGCCAAGAACGCCCAGCTGCTCGACAACATCTGGCTGCTGGTCGTCCTCTACACCTCCATGAACCTGCCGATCGCGGTGTGGATGATGCAGTCCTTCCTCGCCGAGGTGCCGGTCGCGGTCATCGAGGCGGCGCGGGTGGACGGCGCCCGGCTTCCGGTGATCCTCGCGCGCGTGGTGGCCCCGATCGCCCTGCCCGGCATCGCCGCCACCGCCCTGATCTGCTTCATCTTCAGCTGGAACGAACTGCTCTTCGCCCGAGTGCTCACGGGCGTGGTCGCCGAGACCGCCCCCGTCTTCCTGACCGGCTTCATCACCAGCCAGGGCCTGTTCCTGGCCAAGGTGTGCGCCGCGTCGCTCGTCATCTCCCTGCCGGTGCTCGCCGCGGGGTTCGCCGCCCAGGACAAGCTGGTCCAGGGCCTGTCGTTGGGAGCCGTGAAATGAAGGCCGCCGTCATCGAGTCCGTGGGCCGCGCCGTCGTCACCGAGGTCCCGGACCCGACGCCGGGCCCCCGCGAGGTCGTCGTCGAAGTGGCGGCCTGCGGCCTGTGCGGCACGGACCTGCACATCCTCCAGGGCGAGTTCGCGCCCAAGCTGCCGATCGTCCCCGGGCACGAGTTCGCGGGCGAGGTCGTCGGGGTCGGCACCCAGGTCACCGAGGTGGCCGTCGGCGACCGGGTGGCCGTGGACCCCTCGCTGTACTGCTACGAGTGCCGGTACTGCCGTACCGGCCACAACAACCTGTGCGAGCGGTGGGCCGCGATCGGCGTGACGACGGCGGGCGGCGCGGCGCGGTACGCGCTCGCCCCGGTCGCCAACTGCGTGAAGCTGCCCGAGCACGTGCGCACCGAGGACGCGGCCCTGGTGGAGCCCCTGTCCTGCGCGGTGCGCGGCTACGACGTCCTGCGCTCCCGGCTCGGCGCCCACGTCCTGATCTACGGCTCCGGGACGATGGGCCTGATGATGCTGGAGCTGGCCAAGCGGACCGGTGCGGCCCGCGTGGACGTGGTCGACGTGAACCCGGCCCGCCTGGAGACGGCCCGGCTGCTCGGCGTCTCGGCCGCCGCGGCGCACGCGGACGAACTGGACCGCCCGCAGGGCTGGGACGTGGTGGTGGACGCCACCGGCAACGCGGCGGCGATCCAGGACGGCCTGGGCCGGGTGGCCAAGGCGGGCACGTTCCTCCAGTTCGGGGTGGCCGACTACGCGACCCGGGTGACGATCGATCCGTACCGGATCTACAACCAGGAGATCACCATCACCGGCTCCATGGCGGTCCTGCACAGCTTCGAGCGGGCGGCGGAGCTGT
>NZ_MUMF01000051.1:0-5937 GCF_002155905.1 Streptomyces tricolor
GCGGGAGCGGTCGAGCGCGTCGCCGTCGTCCCGGTCGGCGCGGGAGCGGTCGAGCGCGTCGTCGTCCCGGTCGGTGCCGCCGTGGACGCTTCGGTGGCGGGGCGCAGGGCGAGGACGCGGCGCACGGGGCCGAGCGGGCGCCGGGCGACGGTCAGGGAGGGGCCCACCGGGCGGGGCCGGACGGTCGGGCCGGACACGTCGGCGCCGGGGGCCTGCGCGGTGCGCCGGACCTGCGCACGCCCCTCGGTGCCGGCCGGTGACCGGGACACCCGCCCGGCATCCGGCTCGGGCCCAGCGGACCGCGGCTCCGGGGCGGCCCCGCCGGAAGCGGGCCCGGCCCCGGCTCGGTCGGCGACCGCGCCGGGGATCACCGCCACTTGCCGTACCAGCGGAATCCGCGGCGCGGTCGGCCGGTCGCCGGTGTCGGCGGGGGCCACGACCGGGCCGGCGCCGGGCTCGGCCGCCCGCTGGACGGCGGGGGACGAGGAGGAGAGCACGGCCGGGGACTCGGCGGACGTGAGGTCACGGCTGCGCGGAGCGTCGCCCGGGAGCGGCACCACCGCGGGTGCCGACTCGGACGGACCGGAACCAGACGGACCGGAACCAGACGGACCGGAACGAGACGGAGCGGAACCGGATGGCGTGGAGCCGGATGACGTGGAGCCGTTGGGCACTCGCCCCGACGGCCGGGTCGTACCCCCCGCACCGCCCCCGGCGTCCGGCGTACCGCCGCCCGGCCCGTCCGCTTCCTCCGGCCGCAGTGCCCGCAGCAGCAATGGCCCCCCGCTGACAGGGGCGGTCTGCGGCCCTGCCGGGCGAGTGACGCCGCGGACCAGGCCGGTCGGGGCCGTGGGCAGCACGGCGTGGCCCAGGCCGGAGTCGAACGACGGGTTCTGCCAGGCGGCGAGACCCGCCCGGAAGGCGAGGCCGTCGCTGACGCCGAGCGGGGCGCGGGAGACGGTGAGTTCCGGCGGCGCGGTACGGCGCCAGCCGCCGTCCCAGTCGCCGGGCACGGAGGGAAGCGGAGCACCGGGCGCGCTCGGGTCCGGGCCGTGACCGGACCGGCCCTCGCCGGACCGGGCCTCGCCGGAACGGCCGTCGGCGGACGGTCCGGCGGCCCGGCGGCGCAGCCTGTCCCGCCATGCCATGTGCTCAACCGCCTTCGTTCACGCGGGTGTTGATGCGGGCTATCTCGGTCACCCACTGCCGGCGTTCGGCGTGGGTCAGGTCGAGGATCTCCTCGCGCGGCCAGTGGAAGTGATAGGCGACGTACGCGATCTCCTCCCGGAGCCGGGGAAGGGCGTACGTCACGATTCCCCCAGGCGCCCACCCGAGAGGTCGACCTCGAAGCCGCCCTCGCAGTGCGGACACGTCACCGCCGCCCGGGTGTGGCCCTCGCTGTTGATCCGGCGGTAGAAGTCCTGGAGGAAGGCGACGTCGGTGGCGTACATCCGCTCCACGACGCCGGCGTGCACATCGGTGACGGAGCCGATCCGGGTGATCACCTGGCTCAGCAGCACCACGCTCAGGTACGCCGGGTTCTCCTTGACCCGCAGGTCGATCTGGGGCCGCAGCTCGTCGCGGGCCGTGGCCAGGCGCATCGCGCCGTGGCGGTGCACCGTGCCCGCCTCGTCGACGTATCCGCGCGGCAGCGTGAACTCGAACTCGGTGCGCAGCCCGTGGTCCTCCCGTGCCGGCGGAGCGGCGGCGGGGGGTGCCGCCGCCTGCTCGGTCGCCGGGGCGGGTGCCGTCACCTGGAGGATCTCGTCCAGGTTGCCCGCCGTCACCGTACGGCGCCTCATTCGACGATGATCTCCTCGAACACGATCGTGACGGACTCGGTGGCCGCGGACGACTCGCCCGCGTTCAGGGACGGCCCCTCCCACTTGGAGGCCCAGCCCTGCATCAGCTGGATCCGGCGGACCGTGTTGCCCTCGGTGTCCTTGATCTCGATGGTGAGGTTCTGGCGCGCGGTGTTCACGGCGCCGTTGTTCAGGGTCTCCTTGATCCAGTTGGTGAACTCGCTGCTCTGGTCGAGTCCCCGGGTGATCGTGATCTCGCCCGCCTGCCGGCCGCCGGGCTGCTTGCGGATGATCCGCTTGCCCTCCGCGGTGACCTGCTTGACCTCGACCACTTCCTCCTCGACGGTCAGCCCGCTGATCTCCTGGATCGACTCGACCAGGTAGCCGCCGAGCTGTACGCCGAAGATGTGGGTGGAGAGAGCATCGCCCGTTGCCATGACTGTCCGTCACCTTTCCTTGCCGACCCGCGGGTCACTCGTCTCGCTCATCGCTCACTCGTCGATGAGGCTGGTGCTGTCGGAGAACTGGGCCAGCCGGAACACCACGAACTCCGCGGGCTTGACCGGCGCCACGCCGATCTCGCAGACGACCCGGCCCTGGTCGATGGACTCCTGCGGGTTGTTGTCGCGGTCGCACTTGACGTAGAACGCCTCGTCGGCGGTGCGGCCGAACAGCGCGCCCCGGCGCCACTCCTCGGTGAGGAACGCCGTGACGTTGCGCCGGATGCTCGACCAGAGCCGGTCGTCGTTGGGCTCGAAGACCACCCACTGGGTGCCCAGGAGGATCGATTCCTCCAGGTAGTTGAACAGGCGGCGCACGTTCAGGTAGCGCCAGGCCGGGTCGGAGGACAGGGTGCGGGCGCCCCACACCCGGATGCCCCGGCCGGGGAAGGCCCGTACGCAGTTCACGCCGATCGGGTTCAGCAGGTCCTGCTCGCCCTTGCTGAGCCGCAGTTCCAGGTCGACCGCGCCGCGCAGCACCTCGTTGGCGGGCGCCTTGTGCACGCCGCGCTCGGCGTCGCTGCGCGCCCAGACACCGGCGATGTGCCCGCTCGGCGGGACGGTGGTGTTGCGTCCGGCGGCCGGGTCGAAGACGCGGATCCACGGGTAGTAGAGGGTGGCGTAGCGGGAGTCGTAGCCCGCCTCGTCGTTGCGCCAGGTGCGGGCCTGCTGGGCGGTGAGCCCGGGCGGGGTGTCGAGGACCGCCACCCGGTCGCCCATCTGCTCGCAGTGCGAGATGACGGCGAGCTGCACGGTGCGCACGCCCTCGGCGTCGATGTCGCCGCGCTGGTAGGCGCTCATCAGGTCCGGCACCGCGACCATGGTGATCTCGTCGATGGTCTCCAGGCCGCCGAACCCGGTGCGGGCGCCGGCGTCACCGACGTACTCGGCCGGGTCGAGGCGGGCCACCGTACCGGACCCGGGCGCGGCGGTCGCGGCGGGCGCGACCGGGGCGTCGGGCAGCGCCACCGTCTGGTTGGCGGGCCGGCTCTGGGCGGCGCCCTGCTGCTCGGTGACCTCGACCAGCCGGGAGGCGCGGGCCTGGGTGACCAGGTAGCCCTTGACGTTCTTGCGGGTGGAGACCTCGTACGTCTCCGCCACCTGGTCGCCCTGGCGGACCAGGACCTTGAAGCGGTCCTCCGGCGGGTTCTCGCCGTCGGCGTCGGCGATCTCCACCGACACACCGGACGTGCCCGGCCGGGCCGCGACCAGGAAGCCGCCCAGCTCGACCGGCTGCGCCGGCCTGGCCGTCCGCCCCCGGTCGTCGGCCGCCGGCGCGGAGGCGTCCTCGGCGGAGCCGCCGATGCGCACCACGTACGCGGCGCCGCCGCCGTTGGCGAAGTAGCCGTAGACCGCGTGGGCCAGATAGGTGCCCTCGGTGAAGCCGCCGAACAGCTGGGTGTACTGCTCCCAGCTGGTGACCAGCGTCGGCGTGTGGAACGGGCCGGTCCCGGCGAACCCGACGAACGCGGCGACGGCGGTGCCGACCCCTTCGATGGGCCGGGCACCGGACTGCACCTCCTCCACGTACACGCCCGGGGTGAGGTACGTCGGCATGCTCGCTCCTTCGGGTCCTTGCGGGTCGGTCACCTGTGTCCAGGCCGAGTCTGCGCGCCGGGTCCGCGCAGGCGACAGGGACGTGCGGACCGGACCGGGGGCAGGGGCGTTGCCTTTCGCTGCCCGTGCCGACCGTCCGGCCGCCACCCCGAGGTGCCCTCGTGCTGCCCGTACGGACCTGGACGCCCCCGGTGCGCGCACGGTCCACTGGGGGCCGCGGCAGGGGTGCGGCGACGAGGAGGCAGCAGATGCGGACGTCCAGGTCGCGCGCCGGGCAGACCGGGTACGAACAGCCGGCGCACGGCTCCGCCGCCCGCCGGGAGACGTCCTCGGGCGGCGCCGCCGTACCGCCTCCGCTCACCGCGGGGGTACTCCGCGCGATGCAGCGGGGTGCGGGCAACGCCGCGGTGACCGGCATGATCGCCCGCCGTGCCGACCGCGCGGCCGCACCGGAGCAGCCCGGCACCGGGGTGCACGAGGTGCTGCGCTCGACCGGCACGCCCCTTCCGGCCCCGGTGCGCCAGGACATGGAGTCCCGTTTCGGCACGGACTTCTCCGACGTACGCCTGCACACCGGTGCCGCCGCCGCCCGCTCGGCCCGCGCCATCGGGGCCCGCGCCTACACCTCCGGCAGCCATGTCGTCATCGGTGCCGGCGGCGGCGACCGGCACACCCTCGCGCACGAACTCACCCATGTCGTCCAGCAGCGCCAGGGGCCGGTGGCGGGCACCGAGCACGGCGACGGGCTGAGCATCTCCGACCCCTCCGACCGGTTCGAGAGGGAGGCGGAGGCCAACGCGCACCGGGTCATGCGGGCATCGCCGACGACCGCCGGCCCGGCCCCGGAAACGGCTCCGGCGCAGCGGCGGGCCGCCGGCGCCGCCGAAGCCGTGCAGCGGGCCCTGGACTACACCGCGGTCCCGAACGGGAGCCAGTTCCAGGCGAGGACCAACGGCGGGCGGGCCTCGGTGGTCGAGATGATCACCGACGGGTCCCTGCAGGGCACCGCCCCCTACCAGGACCCGGCCGGGTACGACTACATCCGCTCCCTGGGCCTGACCAACCGGTGGATCCGCTTCCATCTGATCAACAACGAGGCCGGCGGACCGGGCAGCGCCGACAACCTGGTGCCCGCCTCGCAGAGCGACAACCAGACCTACGAGCGCGGCATCGAAAGCGCCCTGAAGAACGACGTCAGGTCGGCCGCCGCGAACCCCGGCCACTACGTCTACTTCGGCGTCGAGGTGGAGTACGCGAACGTCGCCCCGGCCACCGCGTCGGCCGCGCAGCAGAGCGCCGCACCCAACTTCCCCACCCGGCTCGCGGTGTACCACAAGGTCTATACACCCGCGGGCGGCTGGACGTGGAAGCAGAACGGGCTGATCTTCCCGTTCGTCACCCCGCAGCCGGTCGACACCCGGGCCCCGATGCAGCTGAGCGCGCTGACCCTGCCCACGCTGAAGCAGTACACCGGGCTGTCCAACTCCAGCAGGATCTGGAACCAGGACGACGTCGACTTCCTGAAGAGCATCGCCGGCGCCCGCAAGACGGAGTTCCAGGGCTATCTGCGGGGCAGCACCGGTGAGGATGTCGCGCAGGCCTTCGAGGAGATCCCCTTCGCGCCGCCGCGCCCCAACGCCCGCCAGGCGGCACAGCGGAACGTCACGACGTTCGGGATGCGGATCGGGCATGACGACGCGGGGCGTGCCGCCCTGGATTCGCTTGCCTTCTCCATCGCCTCCCGGGTACTCCTGCTCTGACCCGCGCCCCGGAAGGAGCCCCCATGTCGGTGCTGTGGAACGCCCGGATCGAGGAGATCGGCGACAGCCGGCTGACGCTCCGTGTCACCGCGGCCCACCCGGACAGCGGTGAGGTCCCGGACAGCGCGGCCTTCGCCCTGCGGCTGCTCGTCGACGGCAGGGAGCGCGCGGCCGGTGACACCTCGGTCCGCGGACGGGACGCCGATCCCGGTGCGGCCACGGAGATCATCGACTCCGTCACGGTGACCGACCGCCGTGACGGCCCCTTCGAGGAGCGGGCCGAGAAGCGGCGCATCGAGGACCGGCTGCGGGCCCGCG
>NZ_MUMF01000051.1:5964-6146 GCF_002155905.1 Streptomyces tricolor
GCTGGGAGTCGGCCGCGTACGGCTGACCGGGCGGCCCCCCTCACGCCTCGCCGGCCACCGCCAGATACGGCCCGAACTCGCTCTCCAGGACCAGGCGGCCGAGCTTGCGGTACTCCTGGGCGACGGCCGTCACCACCTGCCGCATGGTGAGCGGTTCGCCGGACTCCGCCGCGAGGTAGGCG
>NZ_MUMF01000508.1 GCF_002155905.1 Streptomyces tricolor
CCCCTGCCGCCTCCCTCACCCTCCCTCATCCGCGAAAGCCGAGGAGTGCCCCGACGTGAAGCTCCACCGTGACGAACTGACCCCGCAGATGCAGGAGTACGCGCGGTTCGACGACCGTGGCGAGGCCCGCTATCTGCCCTACCTGATGTACTTCCACCGCGCCGACTACCGGTCCTCGGTCATCAACACCGACCGGGCGGGCTTCCGGATCTCGCACGGCCCGGACGGGGAGACGGCGTCCGCGGCCGGGCGCGTGCCCGCCGGTCCGGTACGGCTGATCTCCGGCAGCTCCACCGTGCTGGGCATCGGCGCCACCAGCGACGCCACCACCCTGGCCTCGCAGCTGTGGCGCAAGCACGCGCCGTCCGCGCCGTGGCTCAACTTCGGCGGCCGGTGCTACAACTCCACGCAGGAACTGCTGCTGTTCACCCTCTACCGCCATCTGCTGCCCGAGATCGAGGAGATCGTCGTCTTCTCGGGGCTCAACGACCTCACCGTCGGCCGGCTGCCCGAGTGGCAGCAGGGCGACCACGGCGCGTTCTGGTTCTGCGGCGAGTACTTCGACGCGATGGAGGAGCTGCGGGAGAGCAACCGCAAGGCCGCGGCCGGCAGCAAGCTCCTGGGCCGCCGCGCCGAGCGCCGCCGCACCATCTCCACCCACGACGACGTCCGCCGCGACATCCCGGCCGTCATCGACTCCGCCGCCGAGCTGACGCTGCGCCACCTGGACAGCTGGCGGCGGCTGGCCGGACCGTCGGCCCGGCTGACGTACGTGCTGCAGCCGATGGCGCTGTGGATGCGGGACCGGCACGCGCCGCAGGAGCAGCTGCTGTTCGACGAGATCGACCGCATCTCCAAGCTGGGCACCTGGGAGGCGCTGTACGGCGACATCTCCCGCAAGGAGGTCGCCCGCGCCTTCTCCGACAAGCTCCAGGCCGGCTGCGAGAAGCTCGGCATCCGCTACGTCGACCTGAACCCGGTCGTCGCCGAGGCGGTCACCGAGCGGGACTGGATCTACGTGGACCGGGCGCACTACACCGACCACGGCTACGACCTGGTCGCCCGCATTCTCGCCGAAACGCTCGGCCTTTCCTGACCCCCTTTTTTCCTCGAAAGCAGGCGATGACGCATGTCCCTTCTGCGCAAGCTCGCGGATCTGTTGTTCCGGCGCAAGAAGCGCGCCAACCGCAAGAACGACGCGTCCATCTATCCCATGTTCTGAGCGAATTCCCCGGCAGACAGGTCTTTCGAAAGGAGAAGGATGTACGACGACGGCGGCCCCGCCCGGGCCGTGTACGCGTACGCCGCCGACCCCGAGGCCTCGGTGCCGGACGGCGGATTCGTCGAGGCGGCCCGCGCCGCACTGCGCCGGCCGGCCGTCGCGGACGGCCCGCTCGACGACCTCGTGGTGCGGGCCGCCGACTGGGCGGCGGCCGAGGGCAAGCGGTTCACGGGCCTGCTCGACGCGGGGCACCGGGAGGGCCGGCCCGCAGGGCACGAGGAGGTGCTGGTGCGCCGGGCCGTGCTCGGCTGCGCCCCGCTCTCCCTCGTCTCCGGTGCCTGGCTCCAGTGGCTGAGCGCGCCCGGCGACTTCGAGGTTCCGGTGGTGCTGCGGATCCTCGCGCTGTACGCCGACGACGTGGGCGCCGGGCATCCACACGCCTCCCGGGGCAGCGCCTTCCTGGAGCTGCTGCGCCGGCTGCGGCTGGCCGAGCACGCGGTCCCGGCGGCCCGGCTCACCGGTGACCAGCGCGTACCCGAGTCCGCGTTCGTCCTGCCCGGCCTGCTGCTGGCGATGAGCAGGCGGCCGGACGAGTTCCGCGGCGAGCTGCTCGGCGCCGACCTGTGCCTGCGCACGGTCGGTCTGCTGCCCGCGCTGACGATGGTCCGGCAGGCCCGGCCGGCCGAGTGCGACTGGGACGCCGTGGATCCGTCGGTGCCCCGGCAGGCAGGGGCGGAGCGGCCGGACCGGCAGTGCCGGGCCCTGGTCGACGAGCTGGTCGAGGCGGAGGGCGACCGGGCCGCCGCGGCCGTGCGGCGCGGCTTCACCGGGACGCTGGGGGCGCTGCGCGAGTGGTCCGAGGCGCTGTACGCGGAGCTGGTCGCGGCCGGTGACCCGGCGTTCGACATGGCGGAACTGATGCGGCAGCGCTCCCGCGAGGGCGCCGTCTACCACCACCAGTTCCAGCTGGAGGGCAAGCCGCTCGCCCGCTGGCTCGCCGAGTGCCGCACCGACGCGGGCCCGCTGCTGGACGCCCTGGCCCGCAGCAAGCTCGTCAAGCCGGGACGGTCCTCCGCCAGCGCGCTGGTGCGGGGCCTGGTCGGCGAACGCGGGCCGATGTTCCGGGTGTTCTCCCCGGAGGACCTGAACGTCATCCGGCGGTGGATCGACTCGCTGCCGGCGACACCGCCCGAGGCGGAGGACGCCGCCGCCGGGAGCCCGGCCGGTGCGCCGGCCGCGCCCGCGGCGCCCACCGAGGTGGCCGCCGCCCTCCGGGCCGGCCACCGCACCCCGGGCCGCGCGCCCTCCTCCGTGCGCGAGGCCTACCACCTGCTGATGCGCCGCACCGACACCCCGGCGCTGCGCTCCTGGGCCACGACGTATGTCGCCGGCTGGCTGGCCCGGTCGCGGCACGGCATGGACGAGCGGACGATGCCGCTGCCGGCCCGCTGGGGCCGGGAGGGGCTGCGTCCCTGGTTGCAGGAGCGGCACGACCGGCACGGGGCGGAGTTCGAGCAGAACGCGGAGGTGCCGCTGCCCTCGCGGGAAGCGGTGATCGACGACACCGTGCAGACGGCGCCGCTGACCCTGATAGACGGCAGCTGGCTGCAGGGCTTCACCGACTACGAGCAGGCGTCCTCGGAGATCGGGCACTCGCTGTTCGAGACGTACTGGGACGAACTCGGCAACGGGGAGCCCCGGTTGAACCACCCGCTCATCTACCGTGACGTCCTCAAGGAGATGGGCGTCGACCTGCCGCCCACCGCCTCGGCGGAGTTCGCCCGCTGGCCCGGCTTCCGGGACGAGTCGTTCGAACTGCCGGTGTACTGGCTGTGTGTCGGCAGGTTCCCGAGGACGTTCCTGCCCGAGGTGCTGGGGCTGAACCTGGCGATGGAGCTGTCGGGGGTCGGCGGCACCTACCGCAGGGCCCGGCTGGCGCTGAAGGCGTACGGCTTCAGCACGCGCTTCGTCGACATCCACAACACCATCGACAACGTCGCCACCGGACACTCCGCGTGGGCCGCGGACGCGGTGGACACGCTGATGGCCGCCCTGCCCGACACCCCCGGCCCCGGCGGCCGTGCGGAGACCTGGCAGCGGGTGCGGGTGGGCTACCGCTCGCTGAACCCGCCGAGCGGCGTGGGCGCCCGGCTCGCCGCCCGCCGCGGACGCCTCGCGGGCAGGCGGGGATGAGACCGCGCACCCCCAGGGCCGCGCGCGCCGCGGCCATCCACCGTGCGGCCCCGGGGCCGCGCGTGACGGGGCTCCGCGTCCCAAGACCCGCGCCCGATCGCAAGCAACCCATCCCGCCCACCGATTCCGTGGAGGAACACAGCGGTGTCTGACCTGATCCTGGGAGTGTCGGCCTTCTACCACGACAGCGCCGCGGCGCTGATCGCCGACGGCGTGCCGGTCGCGGCCGCTCAAGAGGAACGTTTCAGCAGGCGGCGGCACGACCCCTCCTTCCCCGCGGCGGCCATCCGCTACTGCCTCGACGAGGCGGGCGCGACGCTGGACGACGTCTCCGCCGTCGCCTACTACGAGGACCCGAAGCTGAAGTTCCGCCGGGTGTGGGCCACCTTCCTCGGCGCCGCCCCCACCGGCTTCGCGTCCTTCCGCGAGACCCTGCCGTCCTGGCTCGGTCCCGACGGCAAGCTGCGCACCGCCGACCGGGTCCGCGCCGAGCTGGCCGGGCTGGGCCTGGGCCGGGTGCCGGAGCTGTCCGTGCGCCGGCACCACGAGTCGCACGCCGTGTCGGCCTTCTTCCCGAGCCCCTACGAGTCCGCGGCCGTGCTGTGCATCGACGGCGTCGGCGAATGGGCCACCACCACCCTGTGGCACGGCCGCGGCACCGCACTGACCCCGGTCGCGGAGATCCGGTTCCCGCACTCGCTGGGCCTGCTGTACTCGGCGTTCACCTACTTCTGCGGCTTCAAGGTCGACTCCGGCGAGTACAAGTTGATGGGCCTCGCCCCCTACGGCAAGCCCCGCTACGCCGACCTCATCCGCGAGCAGCTCATCGACATCAAGCCGGACGGCTCCTTCCGCCTGGACATGCGGTACTTCGAGTACCTGCGCGGCCAGGTGATGACCGGCAAGGGCTTCGAGAAGCTCTTCGGCGGACCTCGGCGCACCCCCGAAGGACCGCTCACCGAGCGCGAGTTCGACCTCGCGGCCTCGGTGCAGGCCGTCACCGAGGAGGTCGTGCTGCGGCTGGCGCGGACCGCGCGCGAACGCACCGGCGAGTCGAAGCTGTGCCTGGCCGGCGGTGTCGCCCTCAACTGCGTCGCCAACGGCAAGATCATCGACGCGGGGATCTTCGACGAGGTGTGGATCCAGCCGGCCGCCGGTGACGCCGGTGGCGCGCTCGGCGCGGCCCAGGCCGTCGCCATGGAGCGCGGGGTGCGCCGCGACCACCCCGCCACCGGGCGCGACGCGATGCGCGGCTCGCTCCTCGGCCCCGGCTACGACGACGAGCAGATCGCCGCCTACCTGGAGTCCCACGGCATCCCGCACCAGCGGCTGGACCCGGAGACGCTCGCCAAGGAGGTCGCCGAGGGACTGGCCGAGGGGAAGATCGTCGGCTGGTTCCAGGACCGCATGGAGTTCGGGCCGCGCGCCCTGGGCGCCCGCTCGATCATCGGCGACCCGCGCAACCCGGACATGCAGTCCACCATGAACCTCAAGATCAAGTTCCGTGAGTCGTTCCGCCCGTTCGCGCCCGCCGTGCTGGCCCCCGACGCCACCGACTACTTCGACCTGCCGCAGGAGAGCCCGTACATGCTCGTGGTCTCGCAGGTCGCGGCGGCCCAGCGGCTCGACGCCGACAGCGCCGGCGCGAGCGGACTCGACCTGCTGAAGGTGCACCGCTCGACCATCCCCGCCGTCACCCACGTCGACCACTCGGCCCGGGTGCAGACGGTCACCGAGCACAGCAACCCCGCCTATCACCGGCTGCTGACCGCCTTCAAGGCCCGCACCGGCTGCCCGGTGCTGGTCAACACCTCCTTCAACGTGCGCGGCGAGCCCATCGTGAACACCCCGCACGACGCCTACACCTGCTTCATGCGCACCAACATCGACATGCTCGCGCTCGGCAACTTCCTGCTGGAGAAGAGCGCCCAGCCCGCCTGGTCGGAGGAGCACGACTGGCGCGCCGAGATCCCGCTCGACTGACCACCGCCGCTCCAGACGCCCCACGAACCCCGGCACCCGTCCGGTGTGCCGGGAGAACGGACCGCCATGCGCACCTTCCTGCTCTTCCTCGTCTACTGCCTGGTCGTGACGCCCGCCGGCCTGGTGAGCCGGATCGTCAAGGACCCCATGGCCCGCCGCCGGCCCGCCGGCACCGAGACCTACTGGACCGCGCCGACCCCGGCACAGGCTCGCTGAACGGCGAGCTGCCAGGTGCGCGCACGAACGATGGGAGACCCACGATGACCAGCTTGCTCCAGTTCGCCCGGCACCGCATCGACGACAGCGTCCGGGACCTGCTGGACAAGGAGATTTCGGAGCGCGTCTCGGAGACCCGGCTGGACTCCGACCTCGACGACGCCATCCTCGCCGGCATCGGCGCCTACGCGCTCAGCCGCCACCTGCCCGGTGACGTGCTGCAGAGCATCCAGGTGTTCACCGCGGCCGCGCGGCACGCCCTGGTGCTGTCCAACCTGCCGGCCCAGGACTTCCCCGCCACCCCGGTGAGCGGCTTCGGGAACGAACCGGAACTGGCCGTCACCAACGCCATCCACCTGGGGCTGATCCGCCTGATCGGCTGCAC
The DNA here is from genome assembly GCF_002155905.1 of Streptomyces tricolor. Taxonomy (GTDB): domain Bacteria; phylum Actinomycetota; class Actinomycetes; order Streptomycetales; family Streptomycetaceae; genus Streptomyces; species Streptomyces tricolor. The sequence continues at coordinate 6,000 of NZ_MUMF01000508.1, forward strand.
GCCCTTCGCCGTCGCCTACGAGAACGACGGCCACCTGATCCGCAACGTCGTCCCCAACCCGGCGGCCTGCGGCACCACCAGCTCCTGGGGGGCCGACTCGGAGTTCTTCTGGCACTCCGACAACCCCCACCAGCCGTTCGGCCGGCCGGGCTCCGACCCGCGCCTGTACACCCCGCCGTACCTGACCTTCTACGCGGTGCGCAACGAGGAGCAGGTGCCCACGGAGATCGCCGCGCTGGACGACGTCATGGTGCGCCTGGACGCCGAGACCCGGCAGATCCTCCAGACGCCCGAGTTCGAGGTCGGCGCGCCCGACTCCAACGACGGCGGGGCCACCGGCCCGCTGCGCGAGGCCGCGATCATCGAGCCCGACGGCACCGGCCGGCACCGCGTCCGCTACGACCGCGGCACCACCAGCGGCAGCACCGACCGCGCCCGGGCCGCCCTGGAGCGCTGGTCGGAGACCCTGACCACGATCCCGGCCGCCGAACTCGTCCTGGACACCGGCGACTTCATGATCTTCGACAACCACCGGGTGCTGCACCGCCGCAAGGCCTTCACCCCGCGCCCCGACGCCACGGCCCGCTGGCTGCGCCGTTGCTACGCCGCCTGACCCCGGCCACTTCCACCACCCGCACGAAGGGAACCCCATGAACACGTACCGCGTGGCCGTCGTCGGCGGCCGCCCGGCTCCGATCGCCGGCGCCAAGCAGCTCGGCATCGATGTCGTCCTCGTCCACGAGGAGGGCGCGTACGACCCGGCCATCGCCGAGCACTGCGAGCGCATCGTGCACGCCCCGATCGCCGACGGGCAGGCCGTCCTCGACGTACTGAAGCCCCTGCACGACGAGCGGCCGTTCGACCGGGTGCTCACCACCACCGAACCGGCCGCCGAGTCCACCGGGTTCGTCGTGGACGCGCTCGGACTGCCCGGCGTCACCGAGGCCACCGCCCGCGCCCTCAAGGACAAGGCGCTCACCCGCGCCCTGCTCGACAAGCATGGCCTGAGCCCCGTCCGCTACCGGATGGTGGAGAGCGCCGCCGACATCGCTCGGTTCCACGCCGAGGTCGGCGAGCGGATCATCGTCAAGCCGGTCGACGGCGTGGCCAGCCTGCACATCCACCCCGTCGACTCCCCGGAGGACGCCGAGCGGGCCTGGGAGGCGCTGCGCGCGGCGGACATCACCGGGATCATCGCCGAGGAGTACCTCGACGGTCCCGTGGTCAGCGTGGACTCCTTCTCCTACCAGGGCCGCCACCTGCCCATCGGCTACTCCGAGTACCGCATGAACGAGCGGTACGTCGAGTGGGAGGTCAGCACCCCCAGCCGGTACGCCCGGCCCTGGCTCGCCGAACTGCGCGAGCTGACGCCGAAGCTGCTGGACGCGGTGGGCCTGACCGAGGGTCCCTCGCACAGCGAGTTCGTGCTGACCGAGAAGGGCCCCCGGGTCCTGGAGTCGCACGCCCGGCTGGCCGGCAGCGGCGCCCCCGAGCTGGTCCGCCGCGCCTTCGGCCTGGACCTGAACCGGATGTTCCTCACGGTTCCGCTCGGCATCGACGAGCTGCCCGCCACCTCGCCCGAGCCGCTGGGCGGCGCCGCGGTGCGGTTCTTCACCCCCGAGCCCGGCACGGTCACCGCCGTGGAGGTCGCCGAGGACGCCGCCGACGAGGTGCGCACGCTCCCCCAGGGCGAGGTGCAGTACGTCTTCCTGCCCTACCTGGACGAGTTCCGGGACACCGAGGTGGCCACGGTGATCGGCAAGGGCGTCGGCGAGACCGTGCCGCCGCTGCTCACCGTCGCCGACTGCGTGTCCGGGTACGCCATCGCCTCCGGCCGGGACGCCGACGACGCCGTGGCCAAGACCGAGGCCGTCAACGCGAAGATCCGCTTCGAGACGCGCTGAGCACACCGTCCGCCGTACCGGTCCCGCTTTTCCGGCCGGGCGGCCGGGCCCCGCATCCGCCGGCGCCCGGCCGTCCGGCCCGCCTCGTGCGCGCCCAGGCACCCCCTGGCCGTGACGTCCCACGAGGCCCGGCCGCACCGACCACTGGGAGGGAACCGCTTGTGAACCCCATCGCCTCGACCGTCCCGACGGGCAGCTCCGCATCGGACCCCGTCACCCAGCTGCACTCCGTCCGACAGCTCGTCCAGGAGCGGTACACCGACGAGCAGCCGCTGATCCGGGCCGCTCTCCACCTGATCGACTGCGCCACCGACATCGTCGCCGGACTGCCCGAGCCCGACCTCGACGCCTGCCGCGACGCCCTCGGCTCGGCCCGCGCCGCCGTGGTCTCGGCGACCTACGCCGTGGGCCGCGTGCGCGACCTGGCCGCGGCCGGAACGGAGCACGCGTGAACCGCCACATCGTCATCCTGCACCGCTGGCGCGACCGCCACGCCCACTACGAGGACTACCTCGACCACCGCACCCACCACGTCACCTACGTCACCACCGCCCTCGCCCAGGACTCCGTGCCCGCCGAGGCCGCGGCCGTCCTGGTCGTCCCCGCCACCGACGACACCGCGGCGGTCTGGCGCGCGGTCACCGAGCTGCGCGCCCGCTTCGGCCCGCCGGCCCGGCTGCTCGCCCTCAACGAGGGTGACCTGGACACCGCCGCCGCCGTCCGCGAGCGGCTCGGCTGCGCCGGCCAGACCCCGGCCGAACTCGCCCGGTTCCGCGACAAACTGACGATGAACCGGATCGTCGCGGAGGCCGGCGTCCCGACCCCCCGCTTCGCCGACGCCCCCGACGAGCACGCCGTCCGCGCCTTCGCCGACCGCCACGGCCTGCCCGTCGTGGTCAAGCCGCGCCGCGGCACCGCCAGCCGGGGCGTCGTCCGGCTCGCCGCCGCGGCCGACCTGCCCCAGCTGGCCGCGCTGCCGCCCGAACCACGCCTGGTGCAGGAGTACTGCCCCGACGACATCGTCCACATCGACGGCCTGTGGACGGGCGACCGGCTGGGCCCCTGGCGGGCCTCCCGCTACGTCAACACCTGCGTCGACTTCACCCAGGGCCAGGCGCTCGGCTCCGTCGAACTCGACGACCCCGGACTGCTCGCCGCGCTGGGCGAGTTCACGGCCCGGGTCGCGGGCGCGCTCAGCACCGAGCCGTGGGTGTTCCACCTGGAGGCGTTCGTCGGCACCGGCGCCGGGGGCCGCCCCGCGATCCGCTTCCTGGAGGCCGGCTACCGGGTCGGCGGCGCGGAGATCCCGTTCGTCTGGCGCGAGGTGCACGGCATCGACCTGATGCGGGCCGCCGCCGACATCCAGCTCGGCCGCTCCCCCGAACTGCCCGTCCCCGAGCGCTGGCGCACCGGCGGCTGGCTGCTCGTGCCGTCCCCCGTCCCGGCCCCGTGCCGCGTGCTCGGCCACGAGCTGCCCGACCCGCAGGACCCCGCCGAGGCACCGTACGCCGCCGTCGTCCCCGCCGTCGGCCAGGTCATCCCGCGGGTCGGCGGCTACGAGCACGTCGGCGCCCGGTTCCGCTTCCGCGGCGACTCCAGCGGCGAGGTGGAGAAGGCGGTCCTGCGCACGGCGGCCCAGTTCCGCATGGAGTGCGCTCCCCATCCCGGACATCTAGGCGGAGGCCGCCCGGCATGCGGTCTGGACCGATGAGCGCCGGCGGCCCCACCGCGGCCGTACTCGTCCTGGAGGACGGCCGCGTCTTCCGGGGACGGCCGTACGGAGCGCTGGGCGAGACCTTCGGCGAGGCCGTGTTCTCCACCGGTATGACCGGGTATCAGGAGACTCTCACGGACCCGTCGTACGACCGGCAGATCGTGGTGGCGACGGCCCCGCAGATCGGCAACACGGGCTGGAACGACGAGGACGACGAGTCGGGCCGTATCTGGGTCTCCGGTTACGTCGTGCGTGATCCCGCGCGGGTGCCGTCGAACTGGCGGGCCAGGCGTTCCCTGGACGAGGAGCTGGAGCGGCAGGGCGTGGTCGGTATCTCGGGGATCGACACCCGGGCGCTGACGCGTCACCTGCGTGAGCGGGGTTCGATGCGGGCGGGCATCTTCTCCGGCGAGGCGATCGTCGGGGAGGCGGAGCTGCTGGCGCG
>NZ_MUMF01000509.1:0-157 GCF_002155905.1 Streptomyces tricolor
ACCCCTACGACTCATCGTCATCCTGTGCCCCCTGACGTCCGCCATCGATGCACGGCCCAACGATCAACCATGCGCACCGATTACGAAAGACAGGTTGCGGCCGTGTGTCGTCCGCCGAGCGCGCCCTCCGTCCGGCCGGCAGCCCCCACGCCCGGCG
>NZ_MUMF01000509.1:170-5558 GCF_002155905.1 Streptomyces tricolor
GACGGTGGCCGTGACGGCGGCGCAACGCACAGAGGGGCGACACCCCCCGCACTGGGGTGTCGCCCCTCCTCTTTCGTGCGCCGGGGCCGCCGTCGATCGGTGAGGGTCGGGGACCGGCGGCGGCTCCGGGGCTCGGGGAGGTCAGCGGTGGTCGCTGCCCTCCGACTGGGTGGCCGCGCGGCCGGCCTCCAGGCGGGCGACCNNAGTCCAGGCCCGCCTCGTGGAAGAAGTGGACCGACTCCGGGTCACCGCCGTGCTCGCCGCAGACGCCGAGCTTCAGGTCGGGGCGGGTGCGCCGGCCCGCTTCGGCCGCCGCCTTCACCAGGGAGCCGACGCCGTCCTTGTCGATCGTCTCGAACGGGCTGACGCCGAAGATGCCCTTCTCCAGGTAGGCCGTGAAGAAGCTCGCCTCGACGTCGTCGCGGCTGAAGCCCCACACCGTCTGGGTCAGGTCGTTCGTGCCGAAGGAGAAGAACTCCGCCGCCTCGGCGATCTGGCCCGCCGTCAACGCCGCCCGGGGCAGCTCGATCATCGTGCCGATCGCCAGCTTGAGCTTCGTACCCGTCGCCGCCTCCACCTCGGCGATGACCTGGTCCGCCTCCTCGCGGACGATCTCCAGCTCCTGGACGGTGCCGACGAGCGGGATCATGATCTCGGCGCGCGGGTCGCCCTTGGCCGTCCGGCGCTCGGCCGCGGCCTCCGCGATCGCGCGGACCTGCATGGTGAACAGGCCGGGGATGACCAGGCCGAGGCGTACGCCGCGCAGGCCCAGCATCGGGTTCTGCTCGTGCAGCCGGTGCACCGCCTGGAGCAGGCGCAGCTCGTTCTCGTGCGGCTCCTGGCGGGACTCGGCGAGGGCCACCCGGACGGAGAGTTCCGTGATGTCCGGGAGGAACTCGTGCAGCGGCGGGTCCAGGAGACGGATCGTCACCGGAAGGCCGTCCATCGCCTCGAAGAGTTCGACGAAGTCCTTCTTCTGCAGCGGGAGCAGGGCCTTGAGGGACTCCTCGCGCTCCTCCTCGGTGTCCGCCAGGATCAGGCGCTCGACCAGCTCACGGCGGTCGCCGAGGAACATGTGCTCGGTGCGGCACAGGCCGATGCCCTGGGCGCCGAAGCGGCGTGCGCGCAGGGCGTCCTCGGCGTTGTCCGCGTTGGCGCGCACCCGCAGCCGGCGCTTGCGGTCGGCGAAGGCCATCATGCGGTGGACCGCCTCGACCAGCTCGTCCGCGTCGTCGGCGCCCGGGTGCATCCGGCCCTCGAAGTACTCGACCACGGGCGAGGGGACCACCGGGACCTCGCCCAGGTAGACCTTGCCGGTCGAGCCGTCGATGGAGATCAGGTCGCCTTCCTCCACCACGTGTCCGCCGGGGACCGTCATGCGGCGGCGCTTGGTGTCGACCTCCAGCTCCTCCGCACCGCACACACAGGTCTTGCCCATGCCGCGGGCGACGACGGCCGCGTGGGAGGTCTTGCCGCCGCGCGAGGTCAGGATGCCCTCGGCGGCGATCATGCCGTCCAGGTCGTCGGGGTTGGTCTCCCGGCGGACCAGGATCACCTTCTCGCCCGAGCGGGACCACTTCACGGCCGTGTACGAGTCGAAGACCGCCTTGCCGACCGCCGCGCCCGGCGAGGCCGCGATGCCCCGGGCGACCTGCTCGACCTTCGCCTGCTCGTCGAAGCGCGGGAACATCAGCTGGGCCAGCTGGGCGCCGGTGACGCGCTGGAGCGCCTCCGTCTCGTCGATCAGGCCCTGGTCGACCAGCTGGGTGGCGATGCGGAAGGCCGCGCCGGCGGTGCGCTTGCCGACCCGGGTCTGGAGCATCCACAGCTGACCGCGCTCGATCGTGAACTCGATGTCGCAGAGGTCCTTGTAGTGGTTCTCCAGCGTCTCCATGATCTGCATGAGCTGGTCGTACGACTTCTTGTCGATCTGCTCCAGCTCGGCGAGCGGGACGGTGTTGCGGATGCCCGCGACCACGTCCTCGCCCTGCGCGTTCTGCAGGTAGTCGCCGTAGACGCCCTGGTGGCCGGAGGCGGGGTCGCGGGTGAACGCCACGCCCGTGCCGGAGTCCGGGCCGAGGTTGCCGAAGACCATGGAGCAGACGTTGACGGCCGTGCCCAGGTCGTGCGGGATGCGCTCCTGGCGGCGGTACAGCTTGGCGCGGTCGCCGTTCCAGGAGTCGAAGACCGCCTTGATGGCGAGGTCCATCTGCTCGCGCGGGTCCTGCGGGAAGTCCCGGCCGGCCTCCTTCTTGACGATCTTCTTGAAGGTGGTGACCAGCTTCTTCAGGTCGGCGGCCTCCAGGTCGGTGTCGACCGTGACCTTCTTGGCCTCCTTCGCCTTGTCGAGGGCCTCCTCGAAGAGGTCGCCGTCGACGCCGAGGACGGTCTTGCCGAACATCTGGATGAGGCGGCGGTAGGAGTCCCAGGCGAAGCGCTCGTCGCCGGCCTGCTTGGCCAGGCCCTGCACGGACTTGTCCGACAGGCCGATGTTCAGGACGGTGTCCATCATGCCCGGCATGGAGAACTTGGCGCCGGAGCGGACGGAGACCAGCAGCGGGTTGTCGGCCTGGCCGAGCTTCTTGCCCATCGTGGCCTCCAGGGCGTCGAGGTGCGCACTCACCTCGTCACGCAGTGCCGCGGGCTCCTCGCCGCTCTCCAGGTAGACCTTGCAGGCCTCCGTGGTGATCGTGAACCCGGGAGGGACCGGCAGACCGAGGTTGGTCATCTCGGCGAGATTGGCACCCTTGCCGCCGAGCAGGTCCTTGAGGTCCTTGTTGCCCTCGGTGAAGTCGTAAACGAACTTCGCTACGTGGGGTTCTTTGTTTTCCGACACGGGTCTCGACTCCTTGAGGCCACGGTGGCTGCCCTGACGGCGAGGAACATACCCAGATCGAAGGTTCCTGGGTACGTCCACTTGCGCGTCATGTGCCTGTAACCACCCGTCCGCCAGCGGATCGAAAGTCAAGGCTTGGCAAGCGAAGCCAGCCGTATGTTTTCACTTCTTGAAGACAGCGCCGCCCACCGGTGCGGATTTCCGCTCAGATGAGCGGCTCTTGGCGCGACTGGTTTCGGTCGGTGAACGATCAAGGGGTGGCACCGAGTGCCACCCCTTGGAGAAGTGCAGCCGCGCACAATCCGCTCATCTGAGCGGAGCCCTTATCAAGGGTGGCGAGAATCACGCTGCCACAGAGCGCTCCGTTTCACCATGCGGACCCCCGCGCGGGACACGTGCCCGCGGGGAAACCCGGGCGTCACACACCCATCTCCGACAGCCGCTCCTCCGCCCGGTCCGGCGCGTACAGGTGCTCCACCACCAGCGCCCCGGCACCGATCAGCGCGGCCCGCTCCCCGAGCCGGGAGGTGACGACGTCCAGGCGGGCCGTGGAGCGGGGCAGCGCCCGCTGGTAGAGCAGCTCGCGCACGCCGGTCAGGAACGGCGTTCCGGCCAGATCGCCGGCGATCATCAGCACGCCGGGGTTGAGCAGGGTCACCACCGTCGCCAGCACGTCCCCGACCCGCCGCCCGGCCTCCCGGGCCAGCGCGGCGGCCTCCGGATGCCCGGCGGCCAGCAGGTCCCGCACGTCCGAGCCGGAGGCGGCCGGCACCCCGGACGCGGCCAGCCGCCGGGCCACGGCCCCGCCGCTCGCGACCGCCGCGAGACAGCCGTACGACCCGCACCGGCACAGCGCGTCCGCGCCGACCCGGATGTGCCCGATGTCGCCCGCCCCGCCGTCCACGCCCCGGTAGATCGAGCCGTCGACGACCACCCCGGCGCCGATGCCCGTGGACACCTTGACCAGCACGAAGGCCGAGCAGTCGGGGTGTCCGGTGCGCTGTTCGCCGTAGGCCATCAGGTTGGCGTCGTTGTCCACCAGGACCGGGACCGCGGGGGCGCCGGTGTGGTCGGTGAAGGCGCGGGACAGCCGGCCCCGGATGTCGTAGCCGTCCCAGCCCGGCATGATGGGCGGCTGGACCACCCGGCCGGTCTCGCTGTCCACCGGGCCCGGCACCGCGAGCCCGATCCCGCACACCTCCCCGCCCGTGTGCCCCGCCTTGGTCAGCAACTCGGCGAACCAGCGCCCCAGTTCGCCCAGCACGGCGTCCGGTCCGTCCTCCACCACCAGCGTGCCCGCGTGTTCGGCGAGGACCTCCCCGGTCAGGGAGAGCACGGCCGCGCGGGCGTGCCGGGTGTCCAGGTCCGCGGCGAGCACCACCGCGTGGGAGTCGTCGAACTCCAGGGTGATGGAAGGGCGTCCGCCGAGCGGCGAGTCGACCGGGCCGCCGGCGCCCTCGCGCAGCCAGCCCGCCCGGAACAGCCGGTCCAGGCGCTGGCCGACGGTGGCCCGGGAGAGCCCGGTCGCCTGCTGGAGCGCGCCCCGCGTCACGGCCCGTCCACTGCGCACCAGTTCGAGCAGATCGCCGGCACCCGCCTGGTTTCCGCCCTTGCCGGTCCTTCCCGGACGTCCCGTCATGCGCACCCCCTTGTGTTCCTCAAGCTTGCATTACATAGTGGGTTTTGCGTGTTAAATAGACGTAACCCTACGGTGGCCGCAGCCAAACCCGGTCGGCCGGACGTCTCCGGGGAGCCCCGAGTGGATCGCACTGCCCAGCTCACTGCCCGTCCCGCACAGCACGAGATCGCATACGATCCACCGACCGGCCCGCAAGCCACGGCGTCCCTGCACGTCAGAGCGGCCGAGGTGCTGGAGGCCAACTGGACCGGCACATCGACCGTGCCGTCCCGCAACCTGTATCCGCACCAGTGGTCCTGGGACTCCGCGTTCATCGCCATCGGGCTGCGGCACATCTCCCCGCTGCGCGCCCAGACGGAGTTGGAGACGCTGCTCGCGGCCCAGTGGGCCGACGGTCGCCTCCCGCACATCGTGTTCAACCCCTCCGTCCCGCTCGACGCGTACTTCCCGAGCCCCGACTTCTGGCGCTCCTCCACCGCGGGGCGCGCCGCGGGCGCCCCGCGCACCGTACAGACGTCCGGCATCGTGCAGCCACCGGTGCACGCGCTGGCGGCCTGGCTGGTGCACCGCGCCGACCCCGGACTGTCCCGGGCCCGCGGCTTCCTGGCCCGGCTCCACCCGCGGCTGGCCGCCTGGCACCGCTATCTGCTGCACCGGCGGGACCTGGGCGGTGCCGGACTGGTGTCCGTGGTCCACCCGTGGGAGCAGGGCATGGACAACAGCCCTTGCTGGGACGCCCCGTTGGCCCGGATCACCCCGGCCCCGGCCCGCTCCTTCCGCCGCGCCGACCTGGACCACGGCGCCCCCGAGGACCGGCCGACGGACCTGGACTACGGGCGGTACGTACGGCTGGCCGCCGACTACCGGGACGGCGGTTACCGGGACGGGGCGGGCGGCGGGCAGCCGTACGTAC
>NZ_MUMF01000510.1 GCF_002155905.1 Streptomyces tricolor
GGCCAACAGGGCGGCCAGCGCGGCCGGTTCCTCGCTCCCGGCGCTCCCGTCGTCCCCGTCCGCCGCCCGCGCCAGCTCCCCGAGCAGCGCCGTCAGCGTCGGTTCGGGCAGGTCGCCGGCGCGTGCCGCGGCCCGCCGGGCCGCCGCCGCGCGGGCGGCCGGGGGCAGCGCGATGCCCCCGGCGAGCGCGGTCACGGCGAGGCGGCCGACATCGTCGGCGGTGTCCCCGAGGTCACGGGCGGTGTCGCGGAACAGCTCCGGCCGCCCGGCCGTCCAGATCCGCGCGCACACCTCGGCCCAGGCGTCCGCCACGGGCTCCCCGGCGGCCCGGCCGGTGCAGTCGTGCACCCGGAACCGGTGGTCGTGCCCGACCGGCTCGGACGAGGGCAGCGCCCCGACGATCTGCTGGCGGGCCTGCTGCGGTCGCCGGGTGTACGTCGTGAAGGTCAGCCGGTGCGCCTGCTCGCGCGGCAGGACCGTGCAGGCCAGCGCGATCCACTGGGCCACGTCCGCGCTGTCCCGCTCGACGAGCACGAGCTGCCGGACGTCGCTGCCGTCGGCCAGCGTGCGCAGGTCGGCGAAGAACGCGGCGAGCCGGTCCGCACGGGAGCGGGCGAACGCGACCAGCCCGTCCCGACGCAGCAGCCGGGACGGCTCGATCCGGTCGACCGGCTCCGGCCGCCCGCCCGGGGGCGTCGCCTCCGCCCAGCGCGGCGACTCCCACACGGTGATCGGCAGCGCCCCGTCGGGCAGCCGGGTCCCGGGCGGCAGATGCACGGCGTGCGCGTGGAAGTTGCCCCACCGCCCGCTGTAGTCCGCCCCGGTGTACACCGAGCGGCACAACAGGCGTCCGCCGTCGGAGAGTTCGGTGCAGGAGAAGGCCTTCGGGAAGGACTTCAGCTGCTCGGCGTCCGGCCGGTCCGGGAGGTCCCGGGGCGGCTCGTACCCGATGAGCTGCTCGGCCTCCCGCAGCAGCGTGGCGGGCACGCCGGGGCTGACGGCGGTGAAGCGGAAGCCGGACCCGTCCGGTCCGGGCGGCGCCGAGGTGTAGTGCAGCTGGGCGAGGCTCACCGGGCCCGCTCCTTTCCGGTCCTGTCCTGGGCGGCGGTGCGCACGGGCAGCAGCCCGCGCAGGGACAGCAGCCACAGCAGCGGGTCCTCCACCCGCACCGGCTGCGGCCCCGACTTCGGTACGTCCGCCGGCGCGTCCGCGGGCGGCGGCGCCCCCAGCGCCGACAGCCCGAACAGCGACAACCGGTCGAAGTCGTGCTCCAGCTGGCGCAGCAGCGCGCCCGCGTCCCAGTCCGTCAGCAGGGTGCGCAGCTCCTCGTGGACGGCGAGCCGGTCCTCGGCGTCGTAGGCGCCCCCGGAGTGCGTGGCGTTGCGCAGCAGCGGGGAGTGCGGGTCGAGCAGGGACCTGAGCATGTCCGTCTTGGTGACGGCCACCGCGATCGGGGTGCTCACCCGGCCGCCGGGCTTGCCCTTGCCGTGGGCGCGCAGCTGGGTCGCGAGGTCGGCGGCGATCTGCCGGGGCGAGGTCTCCACCACGGGCAGCGGCGGCCCCTCGTGCACCGGCAACCGGTCGCGCACCGAGCCGAGTTGCAGCGGGTCGACCAGCAGGATGATGCCGTCGGCGGCGCTCAGGTAGCGGGTGTAGCGGTCCATCGCCTCGGCGTCCGCGAGGTCCTCGCCGGCCGCGTCGTAGAAGACGAGGGCGGTGTGCCGGGTCCCGCCGCGGCCCAGCGGGCCCCGCTTGGGCAGGCTGAGCCGGTACAGCAGCGGGTCGTTGAAGCCGAGCGCGGCCGGCCGGGTGGCGGCGGGCAGCCGCAGCCGCTCGTACAGGTCCTCGGCCATCTCCTTGTCCCGGGCCTGCGACTGCGGTCCCATCGCCGCGAGCGTCGCGTTGTAGGCGTGCCCCACCCGGTGGTCGAACTCGTTGCGCAGGACGGCTACGAAGGTGCTCTTGCCGGAGGCCTTGGCGCCGACCAGGGCGATGATCCGGCCGTCCTGGTCGCAGTAGTCGCTGGGCAGGTCGCTGTGACAGGACCCGCACACCCGCACGTGCGTGGGCACCCCGCACGCCGGGCAGGGCACGCTGCTGCCGGTGCCGGCCGGCCCGGCGAGCCCGGCGAACCTGCGTGCCGGGGTGAACACCGGTCCGCGCATCCGGGCCGCCGGAGGCACCCCGGGCCCCACGAACGCGGCCCACTTCTCGTCCGGTTCGGGCCCGCAGGGCGCGGCGCCGCGCACCCCGGCCGGGTTCATCAGGCAGCGGTACGGCAGTCGGGCCGCCGACGCGCGGGTGAAGCAGTAGGGGCAGGTCACGGTCGTCATGGCTCAGCGCACCACCAGGCTGGCGAGAGAGGGTTCTTCGAGGCGGACCGAGGCGGCGTGCTCCCCGAGCAGGAAGCAGCGCAGGGTGTAGGGGGCCGGGCAGGGGGCGGCGGGCAGCTCCCGCTCCAGGCTGCCGTGCCGGGCGAGTTCGGGCCCGGGGATCCGCAGGACGGTCGTGCCGTCGGTGGCGTTGCGCGGGCGGAGGGTGCCGCCGCGCGCGACGCACACGAACTCCGGAACCTCCGGCAGGCCGCCGGGCGCGGTCAGTGTGACCCGCAGCAGCGTGCGGCCCCGGCCGAGCAGCCGCCGGGGCGCCCGCACCAGGTGGTAGGAGACGGCCGCGTCCGCCGGCAGCAGCACTTCGGCCGTGCCGGGCACCACGACCACCGCGCCGGGCACCCGGGGCACCGAGGCGGCCCGCACCCGGACGGCGCCGGGTCCGACGGGCAGGTGCAGCCCGCCGCGCCGGTAGGCGTGCGCGGTGACGGTGCGTTCCCCGCCGCCCGCGGCGTCCACCGGTGTCCAGCCGACCACGAGGTGCGGGACGTCCTCGGGCCAGTCCAGCACGATCCGCGCCTGCCCGTCCGGGAGCCGGTGGGCGGTCATCCCGGGCACGGGCCGTACGGCCTCCACGCCGACGGCCGGCCCCGCGAGCGCCCGCGCGCCGCGCACGGCGACCGCGGCCACCTCGGTGTACGAGCCGGGCGGCGGGCACAGGGCGTCCGCCGGTCCGGGCCAGTCCAGCGGGGGCGGCAGCGCGTCGGTGCGCAGTTCGGTGCCCGGCGCCGGCGCGCCGTCGGGCCACGTCACCAGCCGCACCTCGGCGTCCTCCGCCCCGGTCCAGGCGAACCGCACGGCCCCGGCCACGGGCCGGGCGGTCAGCGTGCGCACGGGCCGCGGCCAGGGATGCACGGTGGCGGTGGCCCGCAGGCCGGGGGAGGGGACGGTACGGCCGTCGGGCGCCCGGTAGTGGCACACGACGCGGAAGGCGTGGCCGCCCGCCGCCAGACCGGTGGCGGTGAACCCCTCGTCCGTCACGGGGAGCCGGGCGGTGCGCCCGTCGGGCGCGGTGTGCTCGACCGTGACCTCGGCGGCGGCGGGCGGCCGGTGCCAGGAGCAGTCGATGCGCTCGGGTCCGTCCGTCAGCACCAGGCCGGACACGTCGGGGGCGACGAGCAGCCGCCGGGACACCAGTGGCGGACCGTCCAGCCGCCCGTCGCGCAGCGGCAGGGCCGCGTACCGGACCGTGGTGCCCGGCTCGGCCCCGGTGTCCCGTGCCGGGCCCGCGGTGGCCGCGGCGGAGCCGAGGACGGTGCGGACCGCGGCCCTGCCCCGGCCGTCCCGGTACAACCGCAGCAGCCGCCACTCGCCGGGCGGCTCCCGGTTGTCCTGCCAGCGCACCTCGACGTGGTCCGCGCGCAGTGCGGTGCCCAGGGTCGGGGTGCGGCCGTGCACGCGGACCAGTCCGCCCAGCGCCCGCCGGTCGTCGCAGGCCGCGTGCAGCGCCCACAGATACCCGGCGCTCGCCGCTTCCCGGTCGCCGCGCTCCTCGGCCCGCCGCCCGGCCCGCAGGGCGTCCTCGGCGGCACGCAGCCGCTCGGCCGCCTCGGCCCGTACGGCCGCCAGCGCCGGGTCGGCGGTGCCCGCGGGGAGCCGGTCGAGCAGGGCGCGCAGCCGGTGCAGCCGCCCTTGGGCCCGGGCGTCGGCCAGGGACTCGGCGGCCTCCCGCTGCCGCCGGTCGAGCCGGGGCCGCAGCCGGGCCGCCGCCAGCAGGCCGGCCGTCTCGCTCGGGTGCACGCCCAGCGTGCGGGCGAGGGCGTCGCGCCGCCCCTCGGGCCGGTCCTGCAGCAGATTGATCAGCTGGTAGAGGACGACCCGCCGGGGCGCCTGCGGGTCGGCGCGGTGCAGCTCGGCCAGCCGCTCCGCGAGCGGGGCGACGGCGGGGTCCGCGGATCCGGCGAGCGCCTCCAGCAGCGGCACGTCCACCCGGCGCCGGCCGCGCGCCCCCGCGGGCACGTACAGCCCGTCCAGCACGCGTAACCCGCCGGGACCGGCCGCCAGCACCTCGCCGAGGTGGCGCAGGCCCGCCGCGTGCTGGGCGGTGGCGAGGGCGCCGTACCCCGGCACGAGCGGGCTGAGCGGCAGACCCGACAGAGCCCTGGGCAGCCCCAGATGATGCCCGAACTCCTGACCGGCCAACTGAACGTTCTCCCCCGATAGTGCTCAGGGGTCCATCCCAGCAGATCCCGACCCGGCCAGGAGGGGTTTTCGGGGAAACCGAGCAGGTCGGAGGGTGCCGTGACGGGGTGGCTTTGCAGGGACGGACCAGCGCCCCGGCGGCCGAGCGGGTCCGCAGCGGACCCATCGGGGCGCGGGGAACCGCGCGACCGGCCACCACGACGCCGCGGCCCTACGGCGCATCCGCGGCCCGACGGCGCGGCGCACTGCCACCGGCCGGGCCGACGGTCACGCGCCGAGCGCCGCCAGGGCCGGCCGGCAGGCGCCGTCGTACCGCTCCAGCACCACCCCCGCCACCTCCGGCGCCGCCCCCAGCACCTCTGCCAGGACGTCCGCCCCGGCCGCGCCGCGCGCGATGCGGTCCGGCAGGAAGCCGGGGGCGAGGACGTACGGTGCGACGGCGACCCGGGCGCAGCCGAGGGCGCGCAGTTCGCGCACCGCGTCCTCGGTGCGGGGAAGGGATGCGGAGGCGAACGCGGGCCGCACGGCGCACCAACCGGTGTGCCACCACTCCCGCGCGATGTCGGCGATCACCGCGATCGCCTCCGGGTCGGAGGATCCCGCCGAGGCCAGGACGACCCCGGTCGAGGACTTGTCGGCGGGCGACAACCCCGCCTCGTACAGCCGCCGTTCCAGCGCGGACAGCAGCAGCGGGGACGGACCGAGCACCTCGGCCTGCCGGATCCGCAGCCGCGCCGGGGCGTCCCGCAGCACGGCGGGGATGTCGGCCTTGGCGTGGAAGGCGCGCGTCAGCAGCAGCGGCAGCGCCACCACGTCCCGCACGCCCTCCGCCGCCAGCGACTGAAGCACCCCGTGCACCGACGGGACGTTGAAGTCCAGGAACCCGGTCTCCACGCGCAGGCCCGGCCGCAGCGACCGTACCCGCTCCACCAGGGCGTGCACGGTCGCGGCGTGCCGCGGGTCGCGGCTGCCGTGGGCGATGACGAGGAGGACGGGCGCGTCGTACATGGTCAGCTCTTCACCATCAGGCCGCGGCTGCGCAGCACCCACCGCTCCAGCGGACTGAAGATCAGCAGGTCGATGGCGATGCCGACGAACAGGATGAGCAGGATCGCCTCGAACACCATGGCCATGTCGCTGGCGGTGCGGGCGTTCTCCAGCAGCTGGCCGAGGCCCACGCCCAGGTCGGGGAAGCTCGCGATGATCTCGGCGGCCATCAGCGAACGCCAGGAGAAGGCCCAGCCCTGCTTCAGGCCGGCCACATAGCCGGGCAGCGCGGCCGGCAGGGTGATGTGCCAGATGCCCTTCACCCCGGTCGCGCCCAGTGTGCGGCCCGCGCGCAGGAACAGCGGCGGCACCTGGTCGACGCCGGACACCAGGCCGTTGGCGATGGAGGGGACGGCGCCGAGCAGGATCACCGCGTACATCATGGAGTTGTTCAGGCCGAGCCAGATCACGGCCGGCGGCACCCAGGCCACCGACGGCAGCGACTGCAGGCCGGACAGGATCGGGCCGATGGCCGCGCGCACGAACTTCACCCGGGCCACCAGCAGGCCCAGCGGGGTGCCGATGAGCAGCGCGAAGGCGAAGCCCAGCAGACCGCGCGAGACGCTGGTCCAGATGTAGCCGAGCAGTTCGCCCTGGAGCCACGCCTCCTTGAACGCGCTGCCCACGGCCGCCGGCGAGGGCAGCTTGGTCGGGTTGTCGACGACCGGGTAGAGCAGGGTCCAGGCCGCGAGGACCACCGCGACGGCGATGACCGGCGGAAGGATCTTGTTGACGAGGGTCTGCCGGAGGGACGGGCGGCCGGTGGCCGTGGTCTCCAGGGCGTCCAGGCCCGCCTCGACGCTCCCGGCGTCCTGGACCGGTGTCGTCTCAGTGCTGGCCATGACGGCGGATCTCCCCACGCAGGACTTCGGTGATCTCAAGGGACAGTTCGGCCACGGGGGCGTCCTCGATGCGGCGCGGCTGCGGGATGTCGACCTCCCACTCGCGCGCGATCCGGCCCGGGCGGGAGGACAGCAGGATCACGCGCTGCGCGAGCCGTACCGCCTCGCGCACGTTGTGCGTCACGAACAGCACGGACAGGCCGGTCTCCGCCCAGATGCGGGTCAGCTCGTCGTGCAGCACGTCCCGCGTGATGGCGTCCAGCGCCGCGAACGGCTCGTCCATCAGCAGCAGGTTGCTCTCCTGCGCCAGCGCGCGGGCCATCGCCACGCGCTGCCGCATGCCGCCGGACAGTTCGTGGACGCGCTTGCCGTGGGCGCCCTTGAGCCGGACCAGTTCGAGCAGTTCCTCGGCCTTGTCGCGGCGCAGCGGCTTGGGCACCCCCCTGAGCTTCAGGGCGAGTTCGATGTTCTTGCCGGCCGTCAGCCACGGGAACAGGGCGTGCTCCTGGAACATCAGGGCGGGCCGGCCGTCCGTGGTGATGGAACCGGTGGTCGGCCGGTCCAGGCCGGCCACCAGGTTCAGCAGCGTGGACTTGCCGCAGCCCGAGGCCCCCAGGAGGGTGACGAACTCGCCCGGCGCGACATCGATGCTGATGTCGTCCAGGACGAGCTGCTGTCCGCCCGGTCCCGTGAAGGACTTCGAGACGTGCTGAAGGCGTGCCGCGAAGTCGACGGTCTCGTCGGCCTTGGCGAGGGTCGTGGCCATGGTCGTCACCTCCTGGGGACTCATCGGGGACCGGCGTCAGCTGGAGCCGAGGCCGGCGTCGTCGACCGGGCTCTCGCCCTCGGCCTTGAGCACCTTGTTGAGGATCCTGAGGTCGTAGATCCCCTTGAGGTTCGGCTGCTCCAGCAGACCGGCCTTGACCGCGTGCTCGGCCTCGGTGTCGAGGGTGGCGGCCAGCGGGTCGTCGGTGAACCGGATGGACTTCCACGCCGGGTCCAGGATGTTCGCCGGCAGCGCCTTGCCGGAGTCGGCCGCCAGCTGCTTGTTCGCGGCGGCCTTCGCCTCGTCCGGGTGGGCGTTGATCCACTTGTTGGTCTCGACCGCGGCCTTCAGGACGGCCTCGACCGCCTTCGGGTGGTCCTTGAGGAAGCCCTGCCGCACGATGATGTTCGTGATCACGAACTTCTGGTCCGGCCACAGCGTGGCCTCGTCCAACAGCACCTTGGCGCCCTCGGCGACCAGCTTCGACGCGGTCGGCTCCGGCACCCAGGCACCGTCCACGGACCCGGAGGCGTAGGCGTCCGGGGTGATCTTGTTGTCGGTGCGGACGACCGTGACGTCACCCTTGCCGCTCTGCGCGTCGATCTTCCAGCCCTGCTCGGCGGCCCAGTTGAGGAACGCCACGTCCTGCGTGTTGCCCAGCTGCGGGGTGGCGATCCTCTTGCCCTTGACGTCCTTCAGGGACTTGATCTTCTCCGGGTTCACGACCAGCTTCACCCCGCCGGACGCCGAACCACCGATGATCTTCAGGCTCTTGCCGTTCGACTTGGTGTAGCCGTTGATCGCCGGGGACGGGCCGATCCAGCCGATGTCGATGGAACCGGAGTTGAGGGCCTCGATCTCGGACGGGCCGGCGTTGAAGACGGCGGGCTTGACCGTGGTGGCGCCCAGCTCCTTCTGGAAGAAGCCCTTCTGCACCCCGACCAGCGCGGTCGCGTGGGTGAGATTGCCGAAGTAGCCGATCTTGACGGAGTCCAGCCCGTCGGTCTTCTTCGCCCCGGCGGCGATCTGGGCGGCGCCGTCGTCCTTGGCCTCGGAACCGTAACCGCAGGCGGCGAGGGAGAGCAGAGGGAGCGCGGCTATCACCGCGAGGCTGCGCCGGAAGGCGTTCGATGCAGGCACGGGAGGTGTTCCTCTCGGAGGCCCGGCGGTCACGGTCTCTCAGGTCGTGGCCGGGAAGTCGGCAGGTCTTCGTCTACGGCGGTGGGGGGTGAGGGCGCGCGAGCGGTGCGCGTACGTCAGCGCGCACATCGCGCCACTCCGCCCTGCCCGCTGCCGAGGGCGCCGCTGCCGACACGGCCGCCCTCCTTCGCGAACGTCGCGTAGTAGTCGGTGGAGTTCATGCTCAGAAGTCCCACCCGTCGTCCTCGGCCTGGTCCTTGACGGGCTCGGGGGACGCGAACGACTCGCCGACCATGCCGGCGGTGAGCGTGGTGCCGTCGGCGGGGTCGATCAGGATGAACGAGCCCGTGCGGCGCGAGTCGGCGTAGGAGTCCACCGGCAGCGGCTCGGCGGTACGGATCTTCACCCGGCCGATGTCGTTGGCGACGAGCTGCCCCGGGTGCGGGTGCAGGGACAGGTCGTCGAGCGTCAGCCGGGACGGGATGTCCTTCACGATCGCCTTGACCGTGCGCGTGCCGTGCTTGAGCAGCACCCGGTGGCCGACGGTCAGCGGGGCGTCGGCGACATGGCAGACGGTCGCCTCCACGTCCTGCGTGGTGGCCGGCGCGTCCTTCGTCGGCACGATCAGGTCGCCGCGCGAGACGTCGATGTCGTCCGCCAGCAGCACCGTCACCGACTGCGTCGTCCAGGCCACGTCGACCGGCCTGCCGAGCAGGTCGATGCCGGAGATCGTCGTCGTACGGCCGGACGGCAGGACGGTGACCTGCTCGCCCACCCGGAAGGTGCCGGCCGCGATCTGACCCGCGTAGCCCCGGTAGTCCGGGTGCTCGGCGGTCTGCGGCCGGATCACGTACTGCACGGGCAGCCGGGCGTGGCAGTGCGCCAGGTCGTGGCTGACCGGCACGGTCTCCAGGTGCTCCAGCACGGTCGGGCCGCCGTACCAGTCCATGTGCGCGGACGGCTCCACCACGTTGTCGCCGGCCAGCGCCGAGATCGGGATCGCGGTGACCTCGGGGACGCCCAGCTCGGTCGCGTACGCCGTGAACTCCTCGGCGATCGCGGCGAAGACCCGCTCCTCGTAGCCGACGAGGTCCATCTTGTTGACGGCCAGGACGACGTGCGGGACGCGCAGGAGGGCGGCGATGGCGGCGTGCCGGCGGGTCTGCTCGACCACGCCGTTGCGGGCGTCGACCAGGATGACCGTCAGCTCGGCGGTGGAGGCGCCGGTGACCATGTTGCGGGTGTACTGCACATGGCCGGGGGTGTCGGCCAGGATGAACCGGCGGCGCGGGGTCGCGAAGTAGCGGTAGGCGACGTCGATGGTGATGCCCTGCTCCCGCTCGGCACGCAGGCCGTCGGTGAGGAGGGCGAGGTCGGGGCCGTCCTGGCCGCGGCTCGCGGAGGCGCGCTCGACGGCCTCCAGCTGGTCGGCGAGGACCGACTTGGAGTCGTGCAGCAGCCGTCCGACGAGGGTGGACTTGCCGTCGTCGACGGAGCCGGCGGTGGCGAACCGCAGCAGGGTGGTGGCCGAGAGCGCCTCGGTCGTGGTCGTGCTCATGCTTAGAAGTACCCCTCGCGCTTGCGGTCTTCCATCGCGGCCTCGGACAGCTTGTCGTCGGCGCGGGTCGCGCCCCGCTCGGTCAGCCGGGACGCGGCGATCTCGGCGATGACGGCGTCCAGCGTGGTCGCGTCGGAGTCGACCGCGCCGGTGCAGGACATGTCGCCGACGGTGCGGTAGCGCACCTGCCGCTTCTCGACGGTCTCGCCCTCCTTCGGACCGCCCCACTCGCCCGCGGTCAGCCACATGCCGCCTCGCCGGAACACCTCCCGCTCGTGCGCGAAGTAGATCTCCGGCAGCTCGATGCCCTCCCGGGCGATGTACTGCCAGACGTCCAGCTCGGTCCAGTTGCTGAGCGGGAAGACGCGCACATGCTCACCGGGGGCGTGCCGGCCGTTGTACAGGTTCCACAGCTCGGGGCGCTGGCGGCGCGGGTCCCACTGGGAGAACTCGTCGCGCAGGGAGAAGACGCGTTCCTTGGCGCGGGCCTTCTCCTCGTCCCGGCGTCCGCCGCCGAAGACCGCGTCGAACCGCTCGCTCTGGATCTTCTCCGTCAGGGGAAGCGTCTGGAGCGGGTTGCGGGTGCCGTCGGGGCGTTCCTTGAGCACACCGCGGTCGATGTAGTCCTGGACCGAGGCCACATGGAGGCGCAGCCCATGTGCGGCGACCACACGGTCCCGGTACTCAAGAACTTCCGGGAAGTTGTGTCCCGTGTCCACATGCAGCAGCGAGAACGGCACCGGCGCGGGGGTGAACGCCTTCAGCGCGAGGTGCAGCATGACGATGGAGTCCTTGCCACCGGAGAACAGGATCACCGGGTTCTCGAACTCGCCCGCCACCTCGCGGAAGATGTGCACCGCCTCGGACTCCAGCGCGTCCAGGTGCGACAGGGCGTACGGGCTGTCCGTGCCCTCCGCCGCCTTGGCGACCGTGGTCATGCCAGTCCCCTCTCGCTCAGCAGCGCGTACACCGACCCGGCGGACTGCTGGACCGTCTGGTGCTGCGACTCGATCCGCAGGTCGGGCGTCTCCGGCTCCTCGTACGGGTCGTCGACCCCGGTGAGCCCGGACAGCTCGCCCGCGGCCTGCTTGGCGTACAGGCCCTTCACGTCCCGCACGCTGCACACCTCGACCGGGGTCGCCACATGGATCTCCAGGTACGGCGTCCCGTTCGCCTCGTGCCGCTTGCGCACCGCGTCCCGGCTGTCCGCGTACGGCGCGATCACCGGCACCAGCGCCTTGACGCCGTTGCGGGCGAGCAGCTCGGCGACGAAGCCGATGCGCTGCACGTTGGTGTGCCGGTCCTCCCGGGAAAAGCCGAGACCCGCCGAGATGAACTCGCGGATCTCGTCGCCGTCGAGCACCTCGACCCGGTGGCCCTCGGCACGCAGCCGGCCCGCCAGCTCGTACGCGATGGTGGTCTTGCCGGCGCTCGGCAGACCCGTGAGCCAGACGGTGGCTCCGGTCGTCACGTGGTTCTCCTGAATCTGGTCGTTCGTCATCCGTGCAGCCCGCACTCGGTCTTGGCACGGCCCGCCCAGCGGCCGGCCCGCGCGTCCTCGCCCTCCAGGACCCTGCGGGTGCACGGGGCGCAGCCGACGGAGGTGTAGCCGTCCATCAGCAACGGGTTGGTGAGCACGCCGTGTTCGGTGATGTACGCGTCCACGTCGTCCTGGGTCCAGCGGGCGATCGGGGAGACCTTGACCTTCTGCCGCTTCTCGTCCCAGCCGACGACCGGGGTGTTCGCCCGGGTCGGGGACTCGTCGCGGCGCAGGCCCGTCGCCCACGCCTGGTAGTTCTTCAGGCCCTCTTCCAGCGGCCGGACCTTGCGCAACGCGCAGCACAGGTCGGGGTCGCGGTCGTGCAGCTTCGGGCCGTACTCCGCGTCCTGCTCGGCGACCGTCTGCCGCGGCGTGAGGGTGATGACGTTGACGTCCATCACGGCCTCCACGGCGTCCCGGGTGCCGATGGTCTCCGGGAAGTGGTAGCCGGTGTCCAGGAAGACGACGTCCACGCCCTTCAGCACGCGCGAGGCGAGATGGGCGACCACGGCGTCCTCCATCGAGGAGGTGACGCAGAACTTCGTGCCGAAGGTGTCCACCGCCCACTGGAGGATCTCCAGCGCCGAGGCGTCCTCCAGGTCACGGCCCGCCTGCTCGGCGAGCGCCTTCAACTCCTCGGTCGTACGCTCTTCCTGAGCCGTCGTCATATCTGATCGTCCCCTCCGTTGTCGGCTCGCTGAAGGCCCCGGGCCAGCAGTCCCAGGAACTTCAGCCGGAATGCGCGGTTGCACGCCCCGCATTCCCAGGCGCCGTGACCCTCGCCGCTCGGACGCAGATCCTCGTCGCCGCAATAGGGGCAGTAGAACGGCGCAGCCCGCTCACTCACGACAGAGCCTCCTCGGAAGCCCGGGATGCCCAGGCCGCGAAGCGCTCGCCGTCCTCGCGTTCCGCCTGGAAGCGCTTCAGCACCCGCTCGATGTAGTCGGGCAGTTCCTCCGACGTCACCTTCAGGCCGCGCACCTTGCGGCCGAAGCCCGGCTCCAGGCCGAGGGCGCCGCCGAGGTGCACCTGGTAGCCCTCGACCTGCTCGCCCTGGTCGTTGAGGACCAGCTGGCCCTTGAGACCGATGTCGGCGACCTGGATGCGGGCGCAGGCGTTCGGGCAGCCGTTGAGATTGATGGTGATCGGTTCGTCGAAGTCCGGCAGGCGGCGCTCCAGCTCGTCGATCAGCTGCGAGCCGCGCTGCTTGGTCTCCACGATGGCGAGCTTGCAGAACTCGATGCCGGTGCAGGCCATGGTGCCGCGCCGGAACGAGGACGGCCGGGCGGTGAGATCCAGCGCCTCCAGGCCCTCCACCAGCGAGTCGACCTTGTCCTCCGCCACGTCGAGAATGATCATCTTCTGCTCGACGGTGGTGCGGACCCGGCCCGAGCCGTGCGCCTCCGCCAGGTCGGCGACCTTCGTCAGCGTGGCCCCGTCGACCCGGCCGACCCGCGGCGCGAACCCGACGTAGAACCGGCCGTCCTTCTGCCGGTGCACACCGATGTGGTCGCGCCACTGCTGCACGGGCTGCTCGGGGGCGGGCCCGTCGATCAGCTTGCGCCCGCCCAGGTACTCGTCCTCCAGCACCTGCCGGAACTTCTCCGCGCCCCAGTCGGCGACGAGGAACTTCAGCCGGGCCCGGTTGCGCAGCCGGCGGTAGCCGTAGTCGCGGAAGATCGAGATGACGCCCTCGTAGACGTCCGGCACCTCGTCGATCGGCACCCAGGCGCCGAGCCGCACGCCCAGCTTGGGGTTGGTGGACAGACCGCCGCCCACCCAGACGTCGAAGCCCGGGCCGTGCTCGGGGTGGCGTACGCCGACGAACGCGACGTCGTTGATCTCGTGCACCACGTCCAGCAGCGGCGAGCCCGAGATGGCCGTCTTGAACTTCCGGGGGAGGTTGGAGTACGCCTTGTTGTTCAGGACGCGGCGCTTCATCTCCTCCAGCGCGGGCGTGGCGTCGATGATCTCGTCCTCGGCGATGCCCGCCACCGGGGAGCCGATCATCACGCGCGGGGTGTCACCGCAGGCGGTGACCGTGGACAGGCCGACGCTCTCCAGCCGGTCCCAGATCTCGGGCACGTCCTCGATCCGGATCCAGTGGTACTGGACGTTCTGCCGGTCGGTGATGTCCGCCGTGCCGCGCGCGAACTCCTGCGAGATCTCGCCGATCACCCGCAGCTGCCGCGTGGTCAGCGCCCCGCCGTCGACGCGGACGCGNNGCTTGCGCTGGGTGTACAGCCCCCACCAGCGCATCCGGCCCCGCAGGTCGTTCGGGTCGATCGAGTCGAAGCCGCGCTTGGAGTAGATCGTCTCAATGCGTGTCCGCACATTGAGACCGTCGTCGTCCTTCTTGAACTGCTCGTTGCCGTTGAGGGGCGTGAAATGGCCAACGGCCCACTGGCCCTCACCGCGGTGACGGCTCACCTTGCGGCGGGGCGCGGAGGCGGCGGGGTTCTCTGGGGTGGCGGCCATGGTTCTACGTCCTTCAGACAGGCGGGAGTCTGCTCTGACC
>NZ_MUMF01000511.1 GCF_002155905.1 Streptomyces tricolor
CGACCCTGCCGGTGGCCGGAGCCGAGGTGGCCCTCGACCTCTCCGGCACGATCGACGTCGCCGCGGAGCGCAAGCGCCTCGCGAAGGACCTCGCGGCGGCGGAGAAGGAGAAGGGCCAGGCCACGGCCAAGCTCGGCAACGAGGCGTTCCTGGCCAAGGCCCCGGAGAACGTGGTCGACAAGATCCGCACCCGCCTCGCCAAGGCGGAGGAGGACATCGCCCGCATCACCGCCCAGCTGGAGAAGCTGCCGCAGGCGTAACCGCTCGTACGACGACGAAGGCCCCGGAGCCGATCAGGCACCGGGGCCTTCGCCGACCTCGGGGGCGCGGGGAACTGCGCGAGCGGCCACGACGGACCCGCGCCCGGCGACGGCGGACAACCACCCCGAACCGGCCCTTTGTCAGTCCCGCTCCGTAGACTGGGCCTCGTGAGCGACCACCCCGGCACCAGCGACACCCCCGACCCCCTCGACAGCTTCGACGAGATCATCGAAGCCGAGACCACCCGCGACCCCGACCTCGCGGTGATCGAGGCCGGCAGCCGCACCCTGCGCACCCAGGGCGGCCCGCCCCAGGCCGACATCCCCGCGCGCCCCGAGGACCCGGAGGTCGACAAGGCCCTGCGCGAGGTCGAGGCCGAGCTGGCGACCCGCTGGGGCGAGACCAAGCTGGAGCCCTCGGTCAGCAGGATCTCCGCGCTGATGGACGTCCTCGGCGAGCCCCAGCGCTCGTACCCCTCGATCCACATCACGGGCACCAACGGCAAGACCTCCACGGCCCGCATGATCGAGGCCCTGCTCGGCGCCTTCGAGCTGCGCACCGGCCGCTACACCAGCCCGCACGTGCAGTCGATCACCGAGCGGATCAGCCTGGACGGCGCCCCGATCACCGCCGAGCGGTTCATCGAGACGTACCAGGACATCAAGCCGTACGTGGAGATGGTGGACGGACAGCAGGAGTACCGGCTGTCCTTCTTCGAGGTGCTCACCGGCATGGCGTACGCGGCCTTCGCGGACGCCCCCGTGGACGTCGCCGTCGTCGAGGTCGGCATGGGCGGCTCCTGGGACGCCACGAACGTGATCGACGGCGATGTCGCGGTGGTGACCCCGATCGATCTCGACCACACCGACCGGCTCGGCGAGACGCCCGCGGAGATCGCCGCCGAGAAGAGCGGCATCATCAAGCAGGACGCGACCGTCATCCTGGCCCAGCAGCCGGTGGACGCGGCGCAGGTGCTGCTGAAGAAGGCCGTCGAGGTGGACGCGACCGTGGCCCGCGAGGGCCTGGAGTTCGGCGTCGTCGCCCGGCAGGTCGCCGTCGGCGGGCAGCTGCTCACGCTGCGCGGCCTCGGCGGCGAGTACGCCGAGGTGTACCTCCCGCTGCACGGCGCCCACCAAGCGCACAACGCGGCCGTCGCGCTCGCCGCCGTGGAGGCGTTCTTCGGCGTCGGCGCGCAGCGCGCGGAGCCGCTGGACATCGACACGGTCCGCAAGGCCTTCGCGGCCGTCTCCTCGCCGGGCCGCCTGGAGGTCGTACGCCGCTCCCCGACGGTCGTGCTGGACGCGGCGCACAACCCGGCCGGTGCCGAGGCCACCGCCGAGGCGGTGCGCGAGGCGTTCGACTTCAGCCGGCTGATCGGGGTCGTGGGCGCGAGCGGTGACAAGAACGTGCGGGGGCTGCTGGAGGCCTTCGAGCCGATCTTCGCCGAGGTCGTCGTCACCCAGAACTCCAGCCACCGTGCCATGGACGCGGACGAGCTGGCCGCGATCGCCGTCGAGGTGTTCGGCGACGAGCGCGTGCAGGTCGAGCCGCGGCTGCCGGACGCCCTGGAGGCCGCGATCACGCTGGCCGAGGAGGAGGGCGAGTTCGCCGGCGGCGGTGTGCTGGTGACCGGTTCCGTCATCACGGTCGGCGAGGCCCGGCTGCTGCTCGGAAAGGGCTGAGAGTCCACGATGCGTACGCTCTGTGCGTCGACCCTGATCGGCGAGTTCTTCATCATCGGCTTCGCCGGGCTGGTCGCGATGAAGGACCCGGACCTGTCCACGTCGACGGTGTGGCTGGTCAGCGGTATCGCCATGCTGGTGTGCGTGCTGCTGTGCGGCATGGTGACCCGGCCCGGCGGGGTGGCCCTCGGCTGGGCCCTGCAGATCGCCCTGATCGCCTCGGGTGTGTTCGTCCCGATCATGTTCTTCATGGGCGCGGTGTTCGCCGCGCTGTGGTGGGCATCGGTGCACTTCGGGCGAAAGGTGGACGAGGCGAAGGCCCGTTTCGCGGCCCGGGCGCAGTCCTCCTCCTCCACGGCTGACGCTGCGTAACAGGGGCTCCGACACGCCCTGTAACCTCGTCCCACCCGCACACCCGTAAGTCGTGTAAGGAGCCCTCCGTGAGCCAGCGCACCCTCGTCCTCCTCAAGCCCGACGCCGTCCGTCGCGGCCTGACCGGCGAGATCATCAGCCGTATCGAGCGCAAGGCCGGCTGGCAGATCACCGCGCTGGAGCTGCGCACCCTGGACCAGGACACGCTGGAGCAGCACTACGGCGAGCACAAGGGCAAGCCGTTCTACGAGCCGCTGGTCGAGTTCATGTCCTCCGGTCCGGTCGTGGCGATGATCGTCGAGGGCGAGCGGGTCATCGAGGGCGTGCGCGCGCTGGCCGGTCCGACCGACCCGATCGCCGCCGCGCCGGGTTCGATCCGCGGTGACTACGGTGTGATCGTCCGCGAGAACCTGATCCACGCCTCCGACTCCGAGGAGTCCGCCGAGCGTGAGGTGAAGATCTTCTTCCCGGGGCGCGCGTAACCCCGACGGCAGCCGTGGACGAGGTCCGGGACCGAGCCCGGACCTCGTCGGCATAGTCCTGGCATTTGAGGGAACGAGCGCCCCCGAACGCCCGTCTCCACAAGCGGGGCGGCACGCCATCTGGTGACAATGGCGGAGACCCTCGCGCAGTGTTCGTGCAGGCGCGTTTACGATGGAAGCCTTCACGTCACAGCACCCGCCTCGCCGACCTGACATGCCCTCAAAGCGCAGGAAGGCCAGATGAATCCGGATGGGGAACTCAATGTCGTTCATCGGCCGTGACATGGCTGTCGACCTCGGGACCGCCAACACGCTGGTGTACGTCAGGGGTCGCGGGATCGTACTGAACGAGCCGTCCGTCGTGGCGATCAACACCAATACGGGTGGGATCCTCGCGGTCGGTGCCGAAGCGAAGAAGATGATCGGCCGGACGCCGGGCAACATCGTGGCCGTCCGTCCGCTGAAGGACGGCGTGATCGCCGACTTCGAGATCACCGAGCGGATGCTCCGCTACTTCATCCTGAAGATCCACAAGCGGCGGTACCTGGCCCGGCCGCGGGTCGTCGTCTGTGTGCCCTCGGGCATCACGGGCGTCGAGCGCCGTGCGGTCATCGAGGCGTCCTCCCAGGCCGGGGCCCGACAGGTGCACATCATCGAGGAGCCCATGGCCGCCGCCATCGGCTCCGGTCTGCCGGTCCACGAGGCCACGGGCAACATGGTGGTGGACATCGGCGGCGGCACCACGGAGGTCGCGGTCATCTCGCTCGGCGGCATCGTCACCGCCCAGTCCATCCGCGTCGCCGGTGACGAACTGGACAACGCGATCATCCAGTACATCAAGAAGGAGTACAGCCTCCTGCTGGGTGAGCGGACGGCGGAACAGATCAAGATCACGATCGGTTCGGCGTACGACCTCGACACCGACGAGCACACCGAAGTGCGCGGCCGGGACCTGGTGTCCGGGCTGCCCAAGACCGTCGTCATCTCGGCGGCCGAGGTCCGCAAGGCCATCGAGGAGCCGGTCAACGCGATCGTGGACGCGGTGAAGACCACCCTCGACAAGTGCCCGCCGGAGCTGTCCGGCGACATCATGGACCGAGGAATCGTTCTGACCGGCGGCGGAGCCCTGCTGCGCGGGCTCGACGAGCGGCTGCGGCGGGAGACCGGCATGCCGATCCACATCGCCGAGGACCCGCTGGACAGCGTCGCGCTCGGCTCCGGGAAGTGCGTCGAGGAGTTCGAGGCGCTGCAGCAGGTGCTGGACGCTCAGCCGCGCAGATGACGTAACTCTTCGATTCCGCCGTACGAGACGTTCTCCTCTCGTGCGGCGGATCGTTGATATAGAGGCATAAGCTCCCCCAAATGGGCCTCTTGGTTGTGCGCCGCACCATTCGCGTTTTCCAGGGCCCGACGAATTCCTACTGAGGAAGGGCACGGCCGCCGCACGTGAGGGACACGAAAGAGAGCCGGCTGCTCCTGGTCCTGTTGGTCGCCATCGCGTTCGCGCTGATCACGGTGGACATCCGGGGAGGCAGGAACTCACCCGTCGACGGCCCCCGGCACGCCGCCGCGGCGGTGTTCGGCCCGGTCGAGAACGGGCTGTCCTCCGTGGTCGACCCGGTCGGCAACGCCGTCTCCGCGATCCGTGACTCCGGCAGCCGGCACGACCGGCTCGCCGCGCTGGAGAAGGAGAACGCGGCCCTCAAGGCCAAGCTCGGCAGCGACGACCGCAACCGCAGCCGCCTCAAGCAGCTCGACAAGATGCTGAAGCTCGCCGGCGAGGGGCAGTACGGCATCAAGGGCGCCCAGGTCATCGCCATCGGCGCGGCCCAGGGCTTCTCCTGGACCATCACCATCGACGCCGGCGCGAACGACGGCATCAAGCGGGACATGACCGTCCTGAACGGGGACGGCCTGGTCGGCCGGGTCACCACCGTCGGCCCCGGCACCGCCACCGTGCTGCTGGCGAACGACCCCGACTTCACCGTCGGCACCCGCATGGAGGCGGGCGACGAGCTCGGCTTCGCCTCCGGGCAGGGCGACCGTCCGCTGCGCGTGGAACTGCTCAACGGCAAGGCGGAGGTGAAGAAGGGCGACCGGCTCGTCACCTTCGGCTCACAGGCCGACAAGCCGTTCGTGCCCGGCGTCCCGGTCGGCGTCGTCTCCCGCGTGGACCCCTCCGGCGGCGGCCTGACCCGCACCCTGTACGTCACCCCGTACGTCAGCTTCACCAAGCTCGACGTCGTCGGCGTGGTCGTGCAGGCGCCGCAGAAGGATCCGCGGGACACCGTGCTCCCGGCCAAGCCGAAGCCGGTCCCGACGCCGACGGTGACCGTCACGGTCACTCCGTCGGCCGACGCCCCCGTCACCGATGAGCAGCAGTAGGAGCTGAATCCCATGCGTGTCAACAGGATCCTGCTCTCCACCGCGCTGGTCGTCGTGGCCCTGGTGGTCCAGGTGAGCGTCCTCGCCCGGCTGCACCTGCCGGGCGCCGTCCCCGACCTGCTGCTGCTCACCGTCCTCGGCCTGGCGATGGTGTACGGCCATGTCGGCGGCTCCCTCGTCGGCTTCGGCGCCGGCCTGCTCGCCGACCTGGCCCCGCCCGCCGACCACGCGGCCGGCCGGTACGCGCTCGTGCTGTGCGTCATCGGCTACTGCGCCGGGCTCATCAAGCCGGAGAGCGGCCGGCTGAAGTCGGCGAGCGGCCCGATGGCCGTCGTGGTCGCCGCCGCCCTCGGCTCCACCCTGCTCTACGCCGGGGTGGGCGCCCTGGTCGGCGACACCGCCGCCCGCCATGTCGGCCTGCCGGGGCTGCTGTTCTCGGCCGCCCTGTACGACCTGCTGCTCGCCCCGTTCGTGGTGCCCGGCGTGATGTGGCTGGCCCGCCGCGCCGACAACGACCCGCTCACCGAGACCGGGCCCGCGGCCAAGGCCGGCGACATCTCCTCCGGCTGGCTCTCCTCCGGCACCGGGCTGCGCATCGGCAGCCAGCGCGGCGGCCTCGGCGCGCTGAAGGCGAAGGCCCGCACCCGCTCCGCCAAGGTCGGCCGGATCAAGGGGGTCAAGCGGCTGTGAGCGGCGGCGAGTTCCACCCTGCTGAGTTCACCCGAACGGGTCAGCTTTCCTGGAACGCGGGTTCACAGGCTGGTCGTTCATCATTCGTACGCGCTTCCGCGTCCGGCACATTCACACACTGAGAGGGGGAGACAGCCGCAGTGACCAACATCCCCGAGACCGGTCGGACCCCACGCGTCCAGACCCGGCTCGTCGTGATCCAGATCCTGGTGCTCTCCCTTCTCGGCACGCTCGGCGGCCGGTTGTGGTACCTGCAGATCCGTGAGGGCGCCGAGTACCAGAAGGAGGCGTCCGGCAACCACGTCCAGCAGGTCGTCGACCCGGCCGTGCGCGGTGACATCCTGGACGCCCGCGGTGTGCCCCTCGCGGACAACGAGACCCGCCTGGTGGTCTCCGCCTCCCGCACCGACCTGCTGAAGCAGAAGGACGACGGCAAGGCCGTCCTGACCAAGCTGGCCGGCGTCCTCGGCATGAGCCCCAAGGAGGTCATGCAGAAGGTCCGGCTGTGCGACGCCAAGACCCCCCAGCCCTGCTGGAACGGCTCGCCGTACCAGCCGATCCCCATCACCGACGAGGCCACGGCCAAGCAGGCCCTGCAGATCCGCGAGCGCTCCGAGGACTTCCCCGGCATCACCGCCGAGCCCGAGGCCGTCCGCCGCTACCCGGGCCCCGCCAAGTCCAACACCGCCCAGGTGCTCGGCTACCTCTCGCCCGTCACCGACGCCGAGATCCAGAAGGCCAAGGACACCGACTCGCCCTACCTGCGCTCCGACATGGTCGGCCGCTCCGGCCTGGAACGGACCTACGACAAGGTGCTGCGCGGCAAGGCCGGCGTCACCCGCTACGAGGTGGACAACCTCGGCCGGGTCATCGGCAAGGCCGAGTCGGACGCGGCCGAGCCGGGCTCGAACCTGGTCACCAGCATCGACTCCCGGGTCCAGCGGGTCGCCGAGTACGAACTGGACAAGGCGATGAAGGTCGCCCGCCAGCAGTTCGACAAGATCACCGGCACCAACTACAAGGCCGACTCCGGCGCCGTCGTCGTCATGGAGGCCAAGACCGGCCGGATCGTCGCCATGGCCTCGGCACCGACGTACGACCCGAACGTCTGGGTGGGTGGCATCTCCGCCAAGGACTACAAGGCCCTCACCGGCAAGGACTCCGAATACCCCCTGCTCAACAGGGCCATACAGGGCCAGGCCGCACCCGGTTCGACCTTCAAGGTGATCTCCACGGCCGCCGCGGTCGAGGCCGGCTACGACTTCAACGGCCGCTACCCCTGCACCAGCTCCTACTCGGTCGGCGGCCAGGTCTTCAAGAACTTCGAGGGCGAGAGCTTCGGCCCGATCCCGCTGGGCCGCGCCCTGGAGGTCTCCTGCGACACCGTCTTCTACTACCTGGCCGACAAGGAGTGGAAGCGCGACGGCGGCCTCAACCCCAAGAAGGGCCAGCCGAAGGACTACTTCTACAAGGCCGCCCACCAGTTCGGCCTCGGCAAGGAGACCGGCATCGACCTGCCCAACGAGGTCACCGGCCGCGTCCCCGACCGCGAGTGGAAGCAGGCGTACTGGAAGGCCAACAAGGACGCCTGGTGCAAGACCGGCAAGAAGGACGGCTCCTACGTCGAGAAGATCGCCTACGAGAACTGCCTCGAAGGCAACAAGCTGCGCGAGGGCGACTCGATCAACTACTCCATCGGCCAGGGCGACACCCTCGTCACGCCGATCCAGGAGGCGGTGATCTACGGCGCCGTCGCCAACGGCGGCACGATGTACCAGCCGACCATCGGCAAGGCGATCATCAGCGCGGACGGCAAGACCGTGCGGGAGATCAAGCCGAAGAAGCGCGGCAGGCTGCCGGTCAGCCAGGCCACCCTCAAGGGCATGAACGACGCCTTCGCGGGCGTCATGACCCGCGGAACGGCCGCCTGGAAGTTCAGCGGCTGGCCGCAGGACAAGATCCCGCTGCACGGCAAGACCGGTACCGCCGAGGTCTACGGCAAGCAGACCACGTCCTGGCTGGCCACCTACTCCGAGGACTACACGGTGATCATGACGATCGCCCAGGCCGGTACGGGTTCCGGCGCCTCCGGTGAGGCCGTGCGCAACATCTACAGCGCGCTCTACGGCGTCCAGGCCGACGGTTCCGTCGACCAGAAGAAGGCGCTGCTGCCCGAGCCGCAGAAGGGCCTGCCCAAGGTCCGCACGGACGGCACCATCGCCGCCCCCAAGGTCACCGGCGACCCGGCGAAGGACGCCGAGGCCGCCCAGAAGAACAACCCCACCAACGGAGACGGCCAGCAGCCCGCGGGTACCACGCCCTCGCCCAACACGGGCAACCGCGACACTCGCAGGCGGCCTCGCAAGAGGGGAAGCCGGAGGATGCCCTCATGACCGGCGCGAACAGCTTCTCCGTCTCCGGGTACGGCCCCGAGCGGGCCGGCTGGACCAGGATCTTCGCCCGCGACTCGCTCACCCGCAGGCTGGACTGGCCGATCCTGTTCGCGGCCACCGCCCTGTCCCTGCTGGGCTCCCTGCTGGTGTACTCGGCGACCCGCAACCGCACCGAGCTGAACCAGGGCGACCCGTACTTCTTCCTGGTCCGGCACCTGATGAACCTCGGCATCGGGATCGCCCTGATGATCGGCACGATCTGGCTGGGCCACCGCGCCCTGCGCAACGCCGTGCCGATCCTGTACGGCGTGTCGGTGCTCCTCGCCCTGGTGGTCCTCACCCCGCTCGGCGCGACGATCAACGGCCAGCGCAACTGGCTGGTCATCGGCGGCTTCTCGCTCCAGCCCGCCGAGTTCCTCAAGGTCACGATCATCCTGGGCATGGCCATGCTGCTGGCCGCGCGGGTGGACGCGGGCGACAAGCCGTACCCCGACCACCGGACGGTGTTCCAGTCGCTGTGCCTGGCCGCCGTACCGATCCTGATCCTGCTGCTCATGCCCGACCTCGGCTCGGTGCTGGCCATGGTCGCGATCATCCTCGGCGTGCTGCTCGCCTCCGGCGCCTCCAACCGCTGGGTCTTCGGCCTGCTCACCGCCGGTGTGATCGGCTGCATCACGATCTGGCAGCTGCACATCCTGGACGAGTACCAGATCAACCGGTTCGCGGCCTTCGCCAACCCGGAGCTGGACCCCGCCGGCGTCGGCTACAACACCAACCAGGCCCGCATCGCCATCGGCTCCGGCGGGCTCACCGGCGCCGGGCTCTTCCACGGCTCGCAGACCACCGGCCAGTTCGTGCCCGAGCAGCAGACGGACTTCGTGTTCACGGTCGCGGGGGAGGAGCTGGGCTTCCTCGGCGCGGGCTTCATCATCTTCCTGCTCGGTGTCGTGCTGTGGCGGGCCTGCCGGATAGCGCGTGACTCGACGGAGCTGTACGGGACGACCGTCGCCGCCGGCATCGTCGCCTGGTTCGCGTTCCAGTCCTTCGAGAACATCGGCATGACCCTCGGCATCATGCCGGTCACGGGCCTGCCGCTGCCGTTCGTGTCGTACGGCGGCTCGTCGATGTTCGCGGTGTGGGTCGCGGTCGGTCTGCTCCAGTCGATCAAGGTGCAGCGCCCGATGTCGGCGTAGGCCCGCCGGCGGCCCGGCACGGTTCCGGCGCGGCCGGCGGCGGGCGTCCGCCGGCCGCGCCGCGGGTCTGCGCCCCCTGCCGTACCGGTGCCCGGAGCACTAGATTCGGTGCATGGCGGACGCGAAACGCGAGATCGAGCGCAAGTACGAATCCGACGACGGCGGGCTGCCCGACCTGACCGGCGTCGGCCCGGTGGCGGCCGTGCTCGACAAGGGCCTGGTCGCCCTGGACGCCACCTACTACGACACCGCCGACGAACGCCTGACCGCGGCCTCGCTCACGCTGCGCCGCCGCACCGGCGGCCCGGACGCCGGCTGGCACCTGAAGTTCCCGGTCGCCCCCGGGGTCCGCGACGAGATCCGGGCCCCGCTCTCCGACACCGTCCCCGAGGAGCTCGCCGCCCTCGTCCGCTCCCGCGTCCGGGACGCCGAGCTGATCCCCCTGGTCCGGCTGCGCTCCGCCCGCGATGTGCGGCACCTGGTCGACGCCGGGGGCGCCCTGCTGGCCGAGGCGAGCCTCGACACCGTGACCGCCGAGCGGCTCACCGGGAAGGACCGGGCCGCCCAGTGGACCGAGATCGAGGTGGAACTGGCCGACGGCGGCGACCCGGCCCTCCTCGACCGGCTGGAGAAACGGCTGCGCAAGGCCGGCGTCCGCCCCGCAGGCTCGCCGTCGAAACTGGCCCGCGCCCTGGAGCTGACCGGCGGCAGCCGCCGCACGGGGACCGGCCCCCGACCGCCGGTGACCGCAGGGGACCACGTCCTCGCCTACCTCCGCGCCCAGCGGGACGTCCTGGTGGAGCTGGACCCCGCCGTCCGCCGCGACCTGCCCGACGCGGTGCACCGCATGCGGGTCGCCACCCGCCGCGCCCGCAGCACCCTGCGCACCTTCCGCGGCCTGCTGGACCGCGCCGTCACCGACCCCGTCGGCGCCGAGCTGAAGTGGCTCGCGGGCGAGCTGGGCATCGACCGCGACCAGGAGGTGCTGGCCGACCGCCTGACCACCGCTCTCCGGTCCCTGCCGCCCGCCCTGGTCACCGGCCCCGTCCCCGACCGGCTCACCGCCTGGGCCCGGGCCCGGCACGGCGGCGCCCACGCCCACCTGACCGGCGTCCTGGACTCCCGCCGCTATCTGACCCTGCTGGACACCCTGGACGCCCTGCTCGCCGACCCGCCGCTGCGCACGGCGGCCGGCCGGAAGCCGCGGAAGGCGCTCGCCAAGGCCGTACGCAAGGCCGAGAGGAAACTCACGGACGCGGTCGAGCAGGCGCTGCGGCTGCCGCAGGGCGAGGAGCGCGACCTCGCCCTGCACGCGGCCCGCAAGAAGGCCAAGCGCACCCGTTACGCCGCCGAGGCCGCCACCGAGGCCCTCGGCGGCCCCGCCCGCTCCCTCACCAGGTCCATGAAGTCCCTGACCACCCTCCTCGGCGACCACCAGGACAGCGTCATGGCCCGCCGCACCCTGCGCGAGCTGGCCGCGGTGGCCCACGCGGCCGGTGAGAGCACCTTCACCCACGGCCTGCTCTACGGCAGGGAGGAGGCCCGGGCGGCGGCGACGGAGGCGGAGCTGGCAGCGCGCTGGAAGGAGATCGGCTCCGGGGCGGCGGGCTGAGCGTTCGGGGGAATCCGCCGGGCGGGTTACGCTTGATGGTCACCCGCCCCCAGCCTCCGGCCGGGGGTACCCCCAGTCAGCTCATGAAGGTTCGCGAGATGCCTGTCGAGTCGGTTTTCCCGCAGCTCGAAGCTCTGCTCCCGCACGTGCAGAAGCCGATCCAGTACGTCGGAGGGGAGCTCAACTCCACGGTCAAGCCGTGGGACGAGTGCGACGTCCGCTGGGCGCTCATGTACCCGGACGCGTACGAGGTCGGTCTGCCCAACCAGGGCGT
The DNA here is from genome assembly GCF_002155905.1 of Streptomyces tricolor. Classification (GTDB taxonomy): domain Bacteria; phylum Actinomycetota; class Actinomycetes; order Streptomycetales; family Streptomycetaceae; genus Streptomyces; species Streptomyces tricolor. The sequence continues at coordinate 11,345 of NZ_MUMF01000511.1, forward strand.
CATGATCCTCTACGAGGTCCTGAACGAGCAGGAGGGCGTCCTCGCCGAGCGCACCTACAGCGTGTGGCCGGACCTGGAGGCGCTGATGCGGGAGCACGGCGTCCCGCAGTTCACGGTCGACAGCCACCGCCCGGTCAAGGCCTTCGACGTGCTCGGCCTCAGCTTCTCCACCGAGCTGGGCTACACGAACATGCTCACCGCCCTGGACCTCGCCGGTATCCCGCTGGAGTCCAAGGACCGCACCGAGGACGACCCGATCGTCCTGGCCGGCGGCCACGCTGCCTTCAACCCGGAGCCGATCGCCGACTTCATCGACGCGGCGGTCATCGGCGACGGCGAGCAGGCCGTGCTCGACATGACCCGGATCATCCGCGAGTGGAAGGCCGAGGGCCGCCCCGGCGGCCGCGAGGAGGTCCTGTTCCGGCTGGCGAAGACCGGCGGGGTGTACGTCCCGGCGTTCTACGACGTCGAGTACCTCCCCGACGGCCGTATCGCCCGTGTCGTCCCCAACAGGTCGGGCGTGCCGTGGCGGGTGTCCAAGCACACGGTCATGGACCTGGACGAATGGCCGTACCCGAAGCAGCCGCTCGTCCCCCTGGCCGAGACGGTCCACGAGCGCATGTCGGTGGAGATCTTCCGCGGCTGCACCCGCGGCTGCCGCTTCTGCCAGGCGGGCATGATCACCCGCCCGGTCCGTGAGCGCTCGATCACCGGCATCGGCGAGATGGTCGACAAGGGCCTGAAGGCGACCGGCTTCGAGGAGGTCGGTCTGCTCTCCCTGTCCTCCGCGGACCACTCGGAGATCGGCGACATCGCCAAGGGCCTGGCGGACCGCTACGAGGACGACAAGATCGGCCTCTCCCTCCCGTCCACCCGCGTCGACGCCTTCAACGTCGACCTGGCGAACGAGCTGACCAGGAACGGCCGCCGGTCCGGCCTGACCTTCGCCCCCGAGGGCGGCTCCGAGCGCATGCGCAAGGTCATCAACAAGATGGTCTCGGAGGAGGACCTGATCCGCACGGTCGCCACGGCGTACGGCAACGGCTGGCGCCAGGTGAAGCTGTACTTCATGTGCGGTCTGCCGACGGAGACGGACGAGGACGTCCTCCAGATCGCCGACATGGCGACGCATGTCATCCAGAAGGGCCGCGAGGTCTCCGGCTCGAACGACATCCGCTGCACGGTCTCGATCGGCGGTTTCGTCCCCAAGCCCCACACCCCCTTCCAGTGGGCGCCCCAGCTGTCGGCGGAGGAGACGGACGCCCGCCTGGCGAAGCTCCGCGACAAGATCCGCGGCGACAAGAAGTACGGCCGCTCCATCGGCTTCCGCTACCACGACGGCAAGCCCGGCATCGTGGAGGGCCTGCTCTCCCGCGGTGACCGCCGCGTCGGCGCGGTCATCCGTGCCGTGTACGACGACGGCGGCCGGTTCGACGGCTGGCGCGAGCACTTCTCGTACGACCGCTGGATGGCCTGCGCGGACAAGGCCCTCGCCCCCTACGGCGTGGACGTCGACTGGTACACCACCCGCGAGCGCACCTACGAGGAGGTCCTGCCCTGGGACCACCTCGACTCCGGCCTGGACAAGGACTGGCTCTGGGAGGACTGGCAGGACGCCCTCGACGAGACGGAGGTCGAGGACTGCCGCTGGACCCCGTGCTTCGACTGCGGTGTCTGCCCCCAGATGGACACCCACATCCAGATCGGCCCGACCGGCAAGAAGCTGCTGCCCCTGACGGTCAAGAACGCCGCGCCGGCGCCGGCCGCGAGTGGGCACACGCACTGAGGTGAGCGCGGACTGAGCCGCGGCCGGTGGAGCCCCCTTCCGTTCGGGAGGGGGCTCCACGGTGTTCGAGGGAGCCCGGGTTTGTCCGGTTCGCGGCGAGTTGTCTTGATCGTGCAAGGGGGCGTTGCTAAGCCTGGGGCACTCGACCCCAGGGAGCACGCAGTGCGTCAAGAGCCCCCTCCGTCCGTTCCTCCGCGGTCCCGCGTCCGGGTGCTGGCCTGCGCCGTCGCGGCCACCGCCCTCGTGACGCTCACCGCCGCGACACATCCCCCCACCACGGCCCCCCGGACCCCGGCGGACCCGGCGGCCGTGGTCCGCCAGTGGAACGCCATCGCCATCGACACCATCAAGACCAGCCTGGGGCCACGCCCCTCCGGCCAGGTGGCGATCTGGGAGGGGTTCGTCTCCGTCGCCGTGTACAACGCCGTGGTGGGGATCGAAGGCGGCTACGAGCTGTACGAGTGGCGTAGGCGCGGTCCGGCCAAGGCGTCCTCCGCCGCAGCCGCCGCCACCGCGGCGCACGATGTGCTGCGCACCTACTTCCCCGCCTTCAAGGAGCGGCTCGACACCGCCTACGCGGACACGCTCGCCGCTCTTCCGGCCGGTCGGGCCAGAGACCGGGGCGTCGACTACGGAGAGCGCGCCGCCGCCCGCATCGTCGAACTCCGGGAGGGGGACGGCAGATTCGCGGACGTTCCGTTCACCGCTTCCCCGGCACCGGGAGTCTGGCGGCCCACCCCGCCCGCGTTCCAGCCCTTCATCGACACCTGGCTCGCCAGGCTCCGCCCCCTCCTGCTCCGCTCCCCGCGGCAGTTCCGCCCCGGCGGACCACCCGCCCTCTCCTCGGCCGCGTACGCCGACGACGTCCAGGAGCTGAAGGTCATGGGCCGCAGGACCGGCTCGGGCCGGAGCGCGCGGCAGACCGAGACCGCCCTGTTCTTCAGCGGCAACCTGGTCGAACAGGTGCAGTCGGCGCTGCGGGACCACGCCGCCCGGCACCGGCTCGGCATCGCCGAGACGGCCCGGCTGTTCGCCGCGGTGAACGCGCCGGCGGCCGACGCCGTCGTCACCGCCTGGGACGCCAAGCTCCACTACGCCTCCTGGCGGCCGATCACCGCCATCCGCCTCGCCGACACCGACGGCAACCCCGCGACGACGGCGGACCCGGCGTGGGAGCCGCTGCTCCCCACCCCGCCGCACCCGGACCACATCGCCGGCCATACGGCCGTCGCCGCCGCCGTGGCCCGCGCCCTGACCGGCGTCCTCGGCACCTCGCGCATCGACCTGTACGTCCCCTCCGAGGTCACCGGCACCACGCGGTACTACGGATCCGCCGACGCCCTCAACCGGGACGTCGTCGACGCCCGTGTCTGGGGCGGTGTCCACTCCCGCACGGCGGACGTGGCCGGTCGCCGGGCCGGGACCCGGGTGGCCGCCTGGGCACTGGACCACTACTTCCGGCCCGTCGAGCCGAAGCGGTAGCGGCAGTACGGATTCGAGGCAGCGGCGGCCCGGATGTGCCCCGTCCCCGACGGCCGCATGGAGGGGACCCGGCCGGCGCGGCGCGCAGTTCGCAGGTGTCGCTGTCCTGGCCGGCGTCGATCTCCACGCACGCGCCGGTGGCTCCGTTCGGGCCCGGGCACGTGTCGTGGCCGCCGCCGGGCGGGGCCCGGCCGGCCGGCCCGGGGGCTCGGGCGGCCCCGGCCCCGGCACTCCGGACGGCACCAGCGGCCTCGCGGCGGCACGATGGGAGAGGAGGCCGGGCGCGTGATCCGACGGGAGGGATCCCATGGCTCAGCAGGCGGCGGCGAAGGCGCCGGCGAAGAAGCCCGTCGGCACCGGCGGCGTCTTCCTCTCGTTCGCACCCTGGATCGTCTTCGGCGTGGTCGCGAGCCCGAGCACCTGGGAGTACGCGGCGCTCGCCGCCCTGCTCGCCTCGCTCGCCCTGTCGGGACACGACATGCTGCGCGGCAGGCTCCGCATCCTCGACATGACCGGCATCGTCTTCTTCGCCGTGCTCTGCGTCCTGGCGCTCGCCCTGGACCGCGGGCAGCTCATCTGGCTGGAGACGTACGCCCAGGTCCTCTCCAACGGGCTGGTGGCCGCCGTGGCGCTCGGATCGCTGTGCGCCGACCCGTTCACCGCGCAGTACGCCCGGGAGTCGACGCCCCGTGAGGTGTGGGACTCGCCCGTGTTCACGCACATCAACCGGGTCCTGACGGCCCTGTGGGGAGCGGCCTTCGCGCTGATGACGCTCTCCACCTGGCTGGCCGTCCGCTACCCGGCCCAGGACGACTGGTTCAACTGGGTCGTCCCCGTCGCGCTGCTGGTCGCGGCCGTGAAGTTCACCGAGCGCTATCCGGAGTCGTACAAGGCGCGCCAAGCGCGGGGACGCGCGTGACATCGCGGCCCCGGCTGAGCCGGCCGGATCCGAACCGGCGGTCCGTGCGTCTACGACGGTATGGACCTGCAAAAACCTCCGCCTCCGCCGCCCCGGCCCGAGGGCTGCCTCGTCGTCGCCGTCCGCCTCCCGGTGCGGATCGTCGTCCTGGTGCTCGTCGTGCCGGTGCGGATGGTCTGGGACGCGCTCGTCGTCACCGGGAGGTTTCTGCGGGACACCGTCCTCCGGCCGGTCGGACGGGCCCTGCTCTGGATCGGCAGGGCCGTGTTCGTGTGGCCGTTCGTGGGGCTGTGGCGGTACGTCCTGGTCCCCCTCGGCAAGGCGCTGGCCTGGCTCGGCAACGTCCTCGTCGTCGTACCGGCCGTGTGGTGCTACCGGTACCTCCTCACCCCCCTCGGGCACGCCCTCGCCTGGCTGGCGCGCGCAGTGGGCGCCGGCCTCGCGTGGGTGTACGCGCGCGTGCTCACCCCGGTCGGGCACGCGTTGCTCCGGCTGCTGAAGGGCATCGGCGCGGTGCTGGCCGCCGTCGGCATCGGGGTGTACACGGCCGTCGCCTGGCTGGTGCGGTACCTGGTCGTCGTCCCCGCGCGGTGGCTGTACACCTGGATCCTCGCGCCCGTCGGCCGGGCCGTCGCCTGGTGCGTACGGGGCATCGGCCTGGCCCTCTACTGGACCGCCCGCGTCCTGTTCGTCCTGCCCGTCCTGGCGCTGTGGCGCTGGGTCCTCGCGCCCGTCGGCCGGTTCCTCGCGCTGCTCGCGCGCGAGGTGGGCGAGGCCCTGGGGCACGCCTGGCGGGTCGCCGGGCGGATCTCCCTGGCCGTCGGACGGGCCCTCGGGACCCTCTTCCGGTGGATCTTCGTGGAGCCGGTGCGCTGGGTGTACCGGACCGTCCTCACGCCGGTCGGACACGTCGTACGGGACGCCGTCGTACGGCCCGTCGCCACCGGGATGCGCGCGGTGGGCCGGGCCACGCGCGAGGCGCTGGCCTCGGCCCGCGCCACGGTGCGGCAGACCCGCGCGGACGTCCGGCGCATGCTGTTCGGCGAGCCCCGGCAGCCGGTGCCGGTGGACCGGCGGGAACCCACGGGCCGCGACACACGTACTCTTGGTAGGAGTACGACCGCTCTCACGAAGGACTGAACGACACTGGGCAAGCGACAGCCCGAAGGCCCGCCGCCCGCACCCGCGGTGCAGCGCATCCGACTGCGTTACACCAAGCGCGGCCGCCTGAGGTTCACCAGCCACCGAGACTTCCAGCGCGCCTTCGAGCGGGCGCTGCGCCGCGCCGAGGTGCCCATGGCGTACTCGGCCGGGTTCACGCCGCACCCGAAGGTGTCGTACGCCAATGCCGCACCCACCGGCACGGGCAGTGAAGCGGAGTACCTGGAGATCGCGCTCACCGAACCGCGCGACCCCGAGATCCTGCGTGTCCTCCTCGACGAGTCGCTGCCCGCCGGGCTCGACATCGTCGAGGCGGTCGAGGCGCGGACCTCGGGTCTCGCCGACCGGCTGACGGCCTCCGTCTGGGAGCTGCGGCTGGACGGCGTCGACCCGGCCGACGCCGAGCGCGCGGTCGAGGCCTTCACCGAGGCCGACGCCGTCGAGGTGCAGCGCATGACCAAGAACGGCGTCCGCACCTTCGACGCCCGCCCGGCCGTGGTGAGTCTGGAGACGCACGGTTCGCCGGCTGATAGGCCGACCGACCAGCCCTGTGCGATACTGCGGCTGGTTGTTCGGCACGTGACGCCTGCCGTACGACCCGACGACGTCCTGTCCGGTCTCCGCGCCGTGGCCGACCTGGCGCCGCCGGTCCCCGCAGCGGTGACCAGGCTGGCGCAGGGGCTGTTCGATGAAGAGACCGGCACGGTGACCGACCCGCTCGCGCCCGACCGCGAGGCTGCCGGGGCCCTGACGGCCGCACCGGCCGCCGCCGCGACGGCGCCGGACGGTCCCGCGTAGGGACGGACGTCGTAGCGCCGCCCTTGTACTCGGGAGCCACCTGGGTCGGGCAGCGCACCGACCAGAAGACTTTCGCCAGGCCGTACCGACAAGGCGTACGGAACCGGCGAGACAGGACACAGAGTGCTCCCGTGCGGCGCCCGCGCCCCGGACGGCGGTCACCGCGCATCGCGCGGGCCGCGGACGTCAACGGCGGACGGTCCCCTGAGACCGGCGCCGGACCAGGCGCGGCGCCCGGGAGCCTGACGGGAGAAACGCCCGCATGCTCGAGCCGACCGAACCCCAAGAGGGTTCCGAACTGAACACCCCGAGCGACACCCTGCCGCCGCGCAGGCGTCGCCGTGCCGCCTCTCGCCCCGCGGGCCCGCCCGCCGCGGCCGCCGAGGCGCCCGTCGAGGTCACCGTGCCGGCCATACCGGCCGCTGAGGCCGACGAGGTCGTCGAGGTGACCGAGGACACCGAGGTCCCCGAGGCGGCTGAGGCCGCCGAGGTCTTCCAGGCCCAGGCCGAAACGCCTGCTGCCGCTGAGGCCGCTCCGGCCGCGCGTCCGCGCCGCCGTGCCACCCGCCGTGTGTCGGCGCCCGCCGGTGCCCCGGCGTCCGCCGAGGCCGCCGAGACCGTCGTACCGGCCGCGGCCGGCGAGCCGGAGCAGGCCGCCGTTCCCGAGGCCGGCGCGGTCGTCGTCGGCGAGGAGGCCGCGCCGCGCCGCGTCCGCCGCCGGGCCACGCGCAGCGTCTCCGCGCCGACCGCCGCGTCCGCCGAGACCGCTGCCGCTGAGGCCGGTGTGACGGCCGAGGCTTCCGCGACGGAGGCGCCGGCCGCCGAGGCGCCCGCTGCCGAGGCGCCTGCTGCCGCTGAGGCCGCTCCGGCCGCGCGTCCGCGCCGCCGTGCCACCCGCCGGGTGTCGGCGCCCGCCGGTGCCCCGGCGTCCGCCGAGGCCGCCGGGGCCGCCGAGACGGTCGTCCCGGCCGCCGAGGCCGCCGCCCCCGCCGAGGCCGTGACGGAGGCGCCCGCCGCCGAGGAGGCCGCTCCGGCCGCGCGTCCGCGTCGCCGTGCCACCCGCCGGGCGTCCGCGCCCGCCGGTGCCCCGAAGGCCGCCGAAGAGGCCCCGGCCGCCGCTGCGGCCGTCGAGCCCGAGGCTGTTCAGGAGGCCGTGGAGGCGCCTGCCGAGGAGGAGGCCGCTCCGCGTCGTACGCGGCGTCGTGCCACCCGCCGGGTGTCCGCGCCCGCCGGTACGCCCGCGGCCGAGGAGACCGCCGGGGCCGGCGAGGCCGCGACCGGCGAGGCCGAGGCCCCCGCCGCCGCCGCGGCCGTCGAGCCCGAGGCTGTTCAGGAGGCCGTGGAGGCTCCCGCCGAGGAGGAGGCCGCTCCGCGTCGTACGCGCCGCCGGGCCACCCGCCGGGTGTCCGCGCCCGCCGGTGCCCCCGCGGCCGAGGAGACCGC
>NZ_MUMF01000512.1 GCF_002155905.1 Streptomyces tricolor
AGAGTTGATCCGAGCCCGCCGGGGGGTGGGCAGGTGCACACGGGAGGTGGGCTGGATGCGTGACACGTTGGTCCTGAACGCGAGCTTCGAGCCGCTGTCGACGGTGACGTTGAACCGTGCGGTGGTGCTGGTGCTCCAGGACAAGGCCGTCGTCGAGCAGGCCCATCCCGAACTGCGCATGCGCGGTGCCGATCTGGACATACCGGCGCCTCGGGTGATCCGGCTGTGCCGGTACGTACGGGTGCCGTTCCGAAGACAAGCCCCGTGGTCGCGGCGGGGGGTGCTGGTGCGGGACCGGCACCGGTGCGCGTACTGCGGAGGCCGGGCGACGACCGTGGACCATGTGGTGCCGCGGTCGCAGGGCGGGCAGGACACGTGGCTGAACACGGTCGCCGCGTGTGCGGCGGACAATCACCGGAAGGCGAACCGGACTCCGGAGGAGGCCGGTATGGCGCTGCTCCGGGAGCCGTTCGAGCCGACGCCGGCCGACGCGATGCTGCTGGCCCTGGGGCAGGAGGACTTCGCCGCGCTTCCCGAGTGGCTGGCTCGGGACGCGGCCTAGGCGACCGCCCCGTGCCGCGCCCCTGACGGGGCGC
>NZ_MUMF01000513.1 GCF_002155905.1 Streptomyces tricolor
CCAGCTCCGCGACCCCGACGGCTTCGTGGAGGAGCTGCGTTGGGTCGCCGCCGGAACCGAGCTGCTGCGCGAGCGCCGTACCGTCGCGGCCACCGGACTCACCGACACCGCCTGGGCGCTGGACTTCACCTTCTCCCTCACCAACGTCACCGCCGGGCCCCTGACGATCGGCAGCCCCGCCACCAACGGCCGCCCCGGCGCTGCCTACGGCGGCTTCTTCTGGCGGGCCCGCAAGGAAGCCCGGCCCCCGGAGGTCTTCACCGCCGACCGGGAGGGCGAGGCGGAGGTGCACGGCACCCGCGCCGACTGGCTCGCCCTGACGGGAACCGGCTGGACCCTGGTCTTCGCCGGCGCCACCGAGGACACCCGCCGGGACCCGTGGTTCGTCCGGGCCGCCGAGTACCCCGGCGTGGGCTCGTCGCTGGCCTCCGCCGAGCGCCTGCCGGTGGAACCCGGCGGGACCGTCGTACGCCGGGTGGTCACGGTCGTCGCCGACGGCGGCCTGGCCCGGGACGAGGCGGCTGCCCTGGTCCGGACGGCGGTGAGCCAGTGAACACCACCGGCACCTACACCAATCCGGTCCTGGACGCCGACTGGTCCGACCCGGACGTGGTCCGCGTCGGCGACGACTTCTACCTCACCGCCTCCAGCTTCGGCCGCGTCCCCGGCCTGCCCCTGCTGCACTCCCGCGACCTCGTCCACTGGACCCTCGTCGGCCACGCCCTCGAACGCCTGGAGCCGGCGAAGGAGTTCGCCCGGCCGCGGCACGACCGCGGCGTCTGGGCACCGTCGATCCGGCACCACGACGACCGCTTCTGGATCTTCTGGGGCGACCCCGACCACGGCATCTACCAGGTCAACGCGCCCGAGATCAGGGGGCCGTGGACCCGACCGCACCTGGTCAAGGCGGGCCGGGGCCTGATCGACCCGTGCCCGCTGTGGGACGACGAGACCGGCGAGGCCTACCTCGTGCACGCCTGGGCCAGATCCCGCTCCGGCGTCAAGAACCGCCTCACCGGCCACCGGATGCACCCCGACGGCACCTCGCTGCTGGACGAGGGCAAGGTGATCGTCGACGGGGACCGCATCCCCGGCTGGTTCACCCTGGAAGGGCCCAAGCTCTACCGGCACGACGGCTGGTTCTGGATCCTCGCCCCGGCCGGGGGAGTGGAGACCGGCTGGCAGGGCGCGTTCCGCTCCCGCGGATTCTTCGGCCCGTACGAGGAACGGATCGTCCTGGAGCAGCGGGACACCGACGTCAACGGGCCGCACCAGGGCGGCTGGGTGCGCACCGCGGCCGGCGAGGACTGGTTCCTGCACTTCCAGCAGCGCGGCGCCTACGGCAGGGTGGTCCACCTCCAGCCGATGCGCTGGGGGCCCGACGGCTGGCCGGTCCTCGGCGACCGGGGCGCCC
>NZ_MUMF01000514.1 GCF_002155905.1 Streptomyces tricolor
CGTCCGGGTCCACCAGTTCGACACCGATCATCAGTCCGCGTCCCCGTACGTCCCCCACGCAGGGGAAGCGGTGGGTGAGCTCGGCGAGTCGGGCCAGCATGCGGGCGCCGAGGGCGGCAGCGCGTTCGGCGAGGCCGTTCTCGCGGACGTAGGCGAGGGTGGCGGTGCCCGCGGCCATGGCGAGCTGGTTGCCGCGGAAGGTGCCGGCGTGGGCGCCGGGTTGCCAGACGTCGAGGTCGTCGCGGTAGACGATCACGGCCAGGGGGAGGCTGCCGCCGATGGCCTTGGACAGGACCATGACGTCGGGGGTGATGCCGCTGTGGTCGACGGCCCAGAAGGCGCCCGTGCGGCCGACTCCGGTCTGGATCTCGTCGGCGATCAGCGGGATGGACCGGTCCGCAGTGAGCCGGCGCATGCGGCGCAGCCAGTCGTCGGGAGCGGGGATGACGCCGCCCTCGCCCTGGACGGGTTCGAGGATCATGCCGGCCGGCAGAGGCACGCCGGACTTGGGATCGTCGAGGAGGGACTCGGTCCAGCGGGCGGCGAGTTCGGCACCGGACCGGCCGCCGACCCCGAAGGGGCAGCGGTAGTCCTGGGGGTAGGGCAGGCGGGCGACCTGGACGTCGCGGGCGCCGCCGGAGGCGGCCAGGGCGCCGGCGGTCATGCCGTGGTAGGCGCCGGTGAAGGCGAGGATGCCGGTGCGGTCGGTCGCGGCCCGGACCAGTTTGAGGGCGGCCTCTACGGCGTCGGTGCCGGCCGGTCCGCAGAACTGGACGCGGGCACGGTCGGCGAGGCCGGCCGGCAGGGTGCGGAACAGTTCGGTGATGAAGGCGTCCTTGACGGGGGTCGCGAGGTCGAGGACGGAGAGGGGGGCGCCGGAGTCGAGAACTCTGCGGATGGCTTCCAGCACGACCGGGTGGTTGTGGCCGAGGGCGAGGGTGCCGGCGCCGGAGAGGCAGTCCAGGTAGCGGCGGCCGTCGGCGCCCTCGATGGTGAGCCCGCGTGCCCGGACCGGCACGATGGGCAGGGCTCGGGCGTAGGTGCGTGCCGAGGACTCCCGCGCCGACTGGCGTCTGAGGATCCCCTCGTGCACGGCCCGCTCCTGCTCGGGTGTGCCTCCAGCCATCGACTCCGTAACGGCCACTGCGCGCTGTCCTCCCCGCTGTTCAAGGGCGAGTTGCTCGGGGACCTGCTCAGGCAGCGGTCCCCACCGGCTACAACCGCGGACCGTTCGGGCGGTTACGGGGTCGCTCGGAGTTCCTTGGCGGGACGGCGCGGGTGACGTGCCTCGCCGCGCGGCCGGACGGCACCGCCGGGCCGTCGGCCTCCGTCAGGGTTCCCCCGCACGCCGGTCGCACGGCGTCAGGTCCCGGGCGGTGCCTGGTCGGCGGCCCCTCCCGGTTCGGGGCCGGCGCCCGGTGTGGCGACGCCGTCGCCGCCCGCTGCACAACTCCCGTACCCGATAAGGAAGTCGGCCGCGTGGCCTGCGGCCTTGCACGCCCTGTTCAGGGCCGCCTGTGACGGAACTGTTGCCGCCCGGACAGAACTCCCCCACAGCGACGGCATAGTGTGTGTTGCCGTTCCCAGAAGGTCGTGGGACCGGCATGAACTCGGCCTGAGTTCCTCGCCGGTGCCGGGGCCGAAGCGCCGAGTTCCTTTCACAGCAGGGGGAGTCAAGAACATGCGATCCATACGGCCGTCGTTCACCGCTCGGCGAGGGAGGGGTCGTCGCCGCGCCTCCACCTCGCTGACGGCGGTCGCCCTCGTGTCGGCGCTTGCGCTGACCGCCACCGCCTGCAACGGCGACGGTGACGACAACGCCAACGGCGACCCGGCCGCCACCGCGACCGCGGCGGGCACCGGCGACGGCAAGATCACGATCTCGGACGACCTGAAGCGCAGGCTGAAGGAACACGGGTTCGACATCGACAAGTGGAAGAACGGCGCCTGGAAGGACTGGAACAGGGACGACTGGCTGCGCGAGGCCAACGACTTCATCAACCCGATCATCAAGGGCCTGTGGGACCCGGACCGGATGCGGGACGCCGAGGACCCGGACCGGGGTGTCGACGACAACGACATCTCCGGTGACCAGGGCGTGACGGACCCGACGCCGCAGCCGGTGAAGGCGCAGGCGGTCGCGGCGCCGTACCACACCAGCGCGGCCACCTCGGGCAAGCTGCTCTTCGACGCCCCCAGCGGCACCATGGTCTGCTCGGCGACGGTCGTGCAGGACCCGGCGCACCCGGGCAAGTCGAACCTCGTGTGGACGGCGGGTCACTGTGTGCACGCCGGCAAGAAGGGCGGCTGGTACCGCAACATCGCCTTCGTGCCGTCGTACAACAACCAGGGCAAGTCGGCGGCCGAGCTGCAGAACGCCGCCCGGTCCGAGATCGCCCCGTACGGGGTGTGGTGGGCCGACGCGGCGAAGACCTCGCAGCAGTGGATCAGCGAGGGCGGCAAGACGGGCGGTGACGGCGCCTCGTACGACTTCGCCGTCATCCATGTGACGCCGGAGCAGGGCAGCGGCGGCAAGTCGCTGGAGGAGACCGTCGGCGGGGCGCTGCCGGTGAACTTCGACGCGCCGGCCGTGCCGGAGGTGAAGAGCGTCACGGCGACCGGCTACCCGGCGGCGGCGCCGTACGACGGCGAGCTGATGTACCGGTGCCAGGACAAGCCGGGCCGGCTCTCCATCGAGCAGGCCGCCCCGACGATGTACCGGATCGGGTGCACGATGACCGGTGGCTCCTCCGGTGGCGGCTGGGTGGAGACGGGCGCGGACGGCAAGCCCGCGCTGGTGTCCAACACCTCCATCGGCCCCGTGAACGCGGGCTGGCTGGCCGGTCCCCGGCTGGGTGAGGTGGCCAAGGGCGTGTACGACTCGGTGAGCAAGCAGTTCGCCGGCCGGTGACCCGGCCGTAGACAGGACGGAGGCCCGTCACCCGAGCAGGGTGGCGGGCCTCTTCGTGCGGGGGCGGGTCAGCTCGCGGAGACCGGTGCGTACGGCGCCAGGTCGGCCGCCAGCTCCTCGTGCACCCGGGCCTTGAGCAGGGTGCCCTCCGCGGTGTGCTCCTCGGAGATCACCTCGCCCTCGGTGTGGGCGCGGGCGACGAGCTTGCCGTGGGTGTACGGCACGAGCGCCTCGATCTCGACCGAGGGGCGGGGCAGCTCGTTGTCGATCAGCCCGAGCAGCTCCTCGATGCCCTGGCCGGTGCGGGCCGAGACGGCGATCGACCGCTTCTCGACGCGCAGCAGCCGCTGGAGGGTCAGCGGGTCGGCCGCGTCCGCCTTGTTGATCACGACGATCTCGGGCACGTCGGTGGCGCCGACGTCCCGGATCACCTCGCGTACGGCGGCGAGCTGCTCCTCCGGGTCCGGGTGCGAGCCGTCCACCACGTGCAGGATCAGGTCGGAGTCGCCGACCTCCTCCATGGTGGAGCGGAACGCCTCGACCAGGTGGTGCGGCAGGTGCCGGACGAAGCCGACGGTGTCCGCCAGAGTGTACAGCCGGCCGCTCGGGGTCTCCGCCCGGCGGACGGTCGGGTCCAGGGTCGCGAACAGCGCGTTCTCGACCAGGACACCGGCGCCCGTGAGGCGGTTGAGCAGGGAGGACTTGCCGGCGTTGGTGTAGCCCGCGATGGCGACGGACGGCACCTTGTTGCGCCGGCGCTCCTGGCGCTTGATCTCGCGGCCGGTCTTCATCTCCGCGATCTCCCGGCGCATCTTCGCCATCTTCTCGCGGATCCGGCGCCGGTCCGTCTCGATCTTGGTCTCACCGGGGCCACGCGTGGCGAGGCCGCCGCGACCGCCACCCATCTGCCGGGACAGCGACTGACCCCAGCCGCGCAGTCGCGGCAGCATGTACTGCATCTGCGCGAGCGCGACCTGCGCCTTGCCCTCTCGGGACTTGGCGTGCTGGGCGAAGATGTCCAGGATCAGGGCCGTACGGTCGATGACCTTGACCTTGACGACGTCCTCCAGCTGGATCAGCTGGCCGGGGCTCAGCTCACCGTCGCAGATGACGGTGTCCGCGCCCGTTTCGAGGACGATGTCACGCAGCTCGGCGGCCTTGCCGGAGCCGATGTAGGTGGCCGCGTCGGGCTTGTCGCGGCGCTGGATCACGCCGTCGAGCACGAGCGCGCCCGCGGTCTCCGCGAGGGCGGCCAGCTCCGCGAGGGAGTTGTCGGCGTCCTGGGCGGTGCCGGTGGTCCACACGCCGACGAGCACGACCCGCTCCAGGCGGAGCTGGCGGTACTCGACCTCGGTGACGTCCTCCAGCTCGGTGGAGAGGCCGGCGACACGGCGCAGGGCCGCGCGCTCGGAGCGGTCGAACTGGTCGCCATCCCGCTCGCCGTCGATCTCGAAGCTCCAGGCGACGTCCTCTTCCATCAGGGCATCGGCCCGAAGACCCTCGGGATAGGCGTGCGCGAGGCGCTTGGTGTCCTGGGAAGGGGAAGAAGAGGAGGTCATTGGATCCTAACGTCGATGAGATACGTCGATGAGAGTGCCGTTACGGCGTCGGTACCGCGGACGGTCGTCCGGGCCGTACGTGACGTTCAACGCACGAGTACCCCGGGAGATTCCCGTGTCCCCTGCGCGTGCCGACCCGTAGATGGTCGCACGGTACGGCCCGTCTCGTCACCGGGTTATCGCCGGGCGCGGGGCGGGGCGGTCCGGGTGGGCGGCTGCGGCTTCCAGTCCGGGTGGCCGGGCATCGGCGGGGTCGTCTCGCCGTACAGCCAGGCCTGGAAGAAGCCTCTCAGGTCGCGCCCGGAGACGGCGGCGGCCAGGCGGACGAAGTCGCTGGTGGTGGCGATGGTGTCGCGGTGTTCCTGGACCCAGATCCGTTGCAGCCGCTCGAAGGCCGGCGTGCCGATCTCCTGGCGCAGGGCGTAGAGCACCAGCGCGGCGCCGTCGTAGATGTTGGGCCGGAAGATGCCGATCTTCTGGCCGGGCGCGGGCGGCTTGGGCCGGGCGGGCGGTCCGCCGGCCTCGCGCCAGCGGTCGGAGGCGCCGTAGGCGGCCTTCATGCGGTCCGCCAGGGGCCGGTCCGCGGTCTCCTCGGCGTACAGGGCCTCGTACCAGGTGGCGTGGCCCTCGTTCAGCCAGACGTCGGACCAGCTGCGCGGGGTGACGCTGTTCCCGAACCACTGGTGGGACAGCTCGTGCACCATGATCGACTCGATGTACCACCGGGGGTAGGCGGGCTCGGTGAACAGGTGCTTCTCGAAGAGCGAGAGGGTCTGCGTCTCCAGTTCGAAGCCCGTGGAGGCCTGCGCCATGAGCACGCCGTAGGTCTCGAAGGGGTACCGGCCGACCTTGCTCTCCATCCAGGCGATCTGGTCGGGGGTCTTGGCGAGCCACGGTTCGAGGGCCGTGCGGTCGGCGGCGGGCACGACGTCGCGCAGCGGCAGCCCGTGCGGGCCCGCGCGGTGCACCACGGCGGAGCGGCCGATGGACACCTGGGCGAGTTCGGTGGCCATGGGGTGCTGGGTGCGGTAGGTCCAGGTGGTGTCACGGCCGACCCGCTCGGCACCGGCGGGCAGGCCGTTGGCGACGGCGGTGTAGCCGTTCGGCGCGGTGATCCGGAAGGTGAACATCGCCTTGTCGGACGGGTGGTCGTTGCACGGGAACACCAGGTGGGCGGCGTCGGCCTGGTTGGCCATGGCGAGGCCGTCGGAGGTGCGCACCCAGCCGCCCTGCTGGTCCTCGCGGTAGACGGGGTCGCTGGTGTGCCGCACGGTGATCCGGATCCGGCTGCGCTCGGCCAGGGGGTGCTCGGGGGTGACGACCAGGTCCTCGCCGGCGCTGGTGAAGCCCGCGGGACGGCCGTCGACCTCGACCGAGCGCACGGTGCCGTGCGCGAAGTCGAGGTTGAGCCGCTCCAGGTCGGCGGTGGTCCAGGCGTCGATGGTGGTGACGGCCTGCAGCGGCCTGTCGTTGGTGCCGGGGTAGGTGAGGGACAGGTCGTACGAGGCGACGTCGTAGCCGGGATTGCCGAGGTAGGGGTAGAGCCGGTCGCCGACGCCGAGCGGTTCGGCCGGGGCCGCGGCGGCGACGAGGCAGACGGAGACGGCGGAGGCGAGCAGGGCCGCCGTCCGACGCCGGCGGAGCGTGGGCATCCGCAGGCGGGAGGGCCTCGGCCGGGTCCGGGGGCAGGGGGTGAGCAGCATGCACCACCGCTACCAGTGCGGGTCCGCCCCGCGACGGCGACGCGCGACCGGCCCACCCGAACGGGTAAGCCGGACGCCGTCGTCAGGAGGCCGGCGTCTGGTGCTGGGCGCGGCTCACGTCGTACACCCCGGGGACGTCCCGCATGGCGCGCATCAGGGCCGGGAGGTGGGCCGCGTCGGGGAGCTGGAGGGTGTAGGTGTGGCGCACCCGCTGCTGGCTGGGCGGTTCGACGGTGGCGGAGACGATCTCGGCGCCCTGCAGGGCGATCGCCTCGGTGAGGTCGGCGAGGAGATGGGGGCGGCCGAACGATTCAGCGACCAGGGTGACCCGGCACTCGGTGGTGTTCCCCCAGCGCACGCCGATCTCCGCACGCCCCGTGCTCTTCATGTGCGCCACCGCGGCGCACTCCACGCGGTGCACGGTCACCGCTCCGCCGCGCACCGTGAACCCGGTGATCTCGTCCGGCGGTACGGGCGTACAGCATCCGGCGAGCCGTACGGCGGCGCCGGATGCTGTACGCCCG
>NZ_MUMF01000515.1 GCF_002155905.1 Streptomyces tricolor
ATGTGGGAGGCGTGGGGGGTCGGACAGGCGTACGCGACCGGAACAAGCTGACCGAGATCCGGCGCCTCCTGGCCACGGTGCCTATCGTTGTACTGCGCGGCTGCACCTGTCCGTGGGGCAGCCGGGGAGGAGCGCCACGATGACCGTCCTTGAAGACAGGATCGAGATGGCCGACGCCGACGCCATGGGTTTGGACGAGTGGTTCGAGCGTCTTGAGCGTATGCCCGTCCCCGAAGGATTCAGGGTCGAGATCGTCGGGGGCAACGTTTTCATGACGCCGCAGCGGGACACGCACTGGCAGATCATCTTCGAAATCGCGCATGCCCTCAGGGGCCGGTTCGGGAAGGAGTTCAAGGTGCTCTCGGACGTCCGCATCGACTTCCCAGGCCATCTCAACGGCTTCTGCCCGGACGTCGCCCTGCTCAAGGGCTCGGCGAAGAAGGACGACAAAGGCCGCTGGCGCCACGAGGACGTCGAGTTCGTCGCCGAGGTCATCTCCCAGGGAACGGCCCACAACGACTACGGCCCGAAGAAGCTCGCCTATGCGGAAGCCGAGGTCCCCCTCTACGTCATCGCCGACCCCTACCAGGGCCGCTGCTACGTCTACACCGACCCCAAGGACGGCGACTACGAGAACAGGACGCCGGTGGACTTCGGCACCGACATCGATCTGACCGGCACCGTGGTCGACTTGGTCCTGAAGACCGACGAGTTCCCCCGCGACTGACCCCGCTCCCACACGGACAACGCCGCCCCCGAGTCGTCCGCCGTCACCCACCCGCCGTCGCCCAGCGCGGCCACGGGCGGCCGGCTGCCGGCCGGTGCCGGATAGGTGATCTCCTCCGGTGTCCGCGCGCCCGCCGTGTCGATGATCCAGTGCCGGCCCTCCCCCCAGTCCTCCTCGCTCTCGACGGTCGAGCCGATCAGGGTCGTCTCGTCCACGAAGCCGCCCGCCCAGTCCCAGTAGGGACGCTCGTCGTCGTCCGGCTCGGCCCCCGGACGCGGGGGCACCGCGGTCTCGGCGTCCCACTCCAGGCCGTCCAGCACGGCACCGCCGGTGTCCCGCACCGCCAGCGCGTCCTGGTCGTGGGTCACGGTCATCAGCCGCTTCCCCGAGGGGCTCACGCTCATCAGCGTCAGATCGTCCCCGACACAGGTGACGGACAGCTGCGTCCCGTCCCAGCGGCCCCAGCGCAGCGGCGCCCCGTCCTGGCCCTCCCCGATGCTCAGCCCCATCTGCGCCGGATCCGCCGGGTGCGGCAGGTGGAAGCTGCCCGCCGCCGCGGCCCGGGCGTCGGCCCGCGCGAGCACCCGCCCGTCCGCCGGGTCCAGCAGCAGCCACTCGTCGACCACGTCCGGACCCAGCTCGCCCACCGCCAGCGGCCCGCGCACATGCGCCCAGACGAACGACCCGTCCACCGAGAACCCGACCGAACCGCGGTCCGGATACCGGTGGTCGGCACGGTCGCCGTACTCCTCGTACGATCCGTGCGACTCCCGGCAGGCGCCGTACCAGCAGCCGTGCCGGACCTCCCAGCGCGTCGCGCCCGACGGCTCCACCGCCCGCACCGCGTGCACGCCCGCGAACACGGCCAGGCTCGCGTCCGGCGCCACCGCCCACGTCCCGCGCCGGCGCGGCCACGGCGCGGGCACCCGCACCCTGTCGCCCGCCGGTGCGAAGGCCTCGTCCAACGGCTGGACCACGAGCGCGTCGTCGGCGCGCTGGGCCAGCAGGCGACGGCCGGGCAGGCCGAGCAGCTCGGGAAGGTCCGCCTCCGCCGAGGGCAGCAGCGCGGGCACGACGGCGCGGAGCCGGGCGCGAACGGACACGTGTCCCTCCAGGGGTGGTGCGGCTGCACGCACCGTACGGCACGCCGTTCGCGGGCCGCCGGGGAGGGGCCCGGCACCCCCTCGCCGGGCCCGGCGCACGGCCTCAACGTCCTTGCCGAAGACAGCACTTGCCTAGAGCGCACTCCAAGCCGTTGGCTAGTGGACCATGGAGTACACGCAGCTCGGACGCACGGGACTCAAGGTCAGCCGACTCGTCCTCGGGACGATGAACTTCGGTCCGCAGACCGACGAAGCCGACAGCCACGCGATCATGGACGCGGCGCTGGACGCGGGCATCAACTTCTTCGACACCGCCAACGTCTACGGCTGGGGCGAGAACAAGGGCCGGACCGAGACCATCATCGGCAACTGGTTCGCCAAGGGCGGCGGACGGCGCGAGAAGACCGTCATCGCCACCAAGGTGTACGGCAACATGGCCCCCGACAACGACGCCGCCTGGCCCAACCACGACAAGCTCTCCGCGGTGAACATCCGGCGCGCGGTGGACGCCAGCCTGAAGCGGCTGCAGACCGACTACATCGACCTCTACCAGTTCCACCACATCGACCGGAACACCCCGTTCGAGGAGATCTGGCAGGCGATCGACGTCCTCGTCCAGCAGGGCAAGATCCTCTACGCCGGCTCCAGCAACTTCCCCGGGTACAAGATCGCCCAGGCCAACGAGATCGCCGCCCGCCGCGGCGGCACCATCGGCCTGGTCAGCGAGCAGTGCCTGTACAACCTCGCCGAGCGCCGCGCCGAGATGGAGGTCATCCCGGCCGCGCAGGACTACGGCCTCGGGGTCATCCCGTGGTCCCCGCTGCACGGCGGCCTGCTGGGCGGGATCATCAAGAAGGAGGTCCAGGGCGGTCGCCGCGCCTCCGGCCGGGCCGCCGACACCCTGGCCGACCCGACGGCCCGCGCGCAGATCCAGGCGTACGAGGACCTGCTCGACAAGCACGGCCTGGAGCCCGGCGAGGTGGCGCTGGCCTGGCTGCTCACCCGCCCCGGCGTGACCGGCCCGATCGTCGGCCCGCGCACCGCCGAGCAGCTCCGGTCGGCCCTCCGCGCGGTCGAGCTGGACCTGAGCGAGGACCTGCTGACCGCCCTGGACGAGATCTTCCCGGGCCCGGGCCCGTCCCCGGAGGCCTTCGCCTGGTAAGAGCCCCGAAGGGGCGACCTGCCCAGGGGCGCGGGGCTGCGGCTGACATGCGGCTACCGCCGCGCGGGCGCGACCGGCCGCAGACGGCCCGCAGCCGCCGAACCGGCCGCAGTCCCCCGCCCCTGGGGCGCACACCACCAACCGCTACCTCACGGCCGACGCCACGGCCACCACCACGAACATGAGAACAAGCGCACCGGCCATGATCCGGTTCCGGATTTTCGGTTCCACGCATCGAGCCTAACCGGCCCCGCCCAGCACCCACCGGTCGACCACCTCGTACCGCGGCTGCTCCCCCGGCACCCCGGAGGCCGGCAGGTTGCTCCGCACCAGTGCCAGATCGGCCACGGTCCAGCTGCCGCCGGCGAACTCCGCGAGGGCCGCGACATAGGGGCGTACGTCCATGGCCTGCCGGCTGCGGGCCACCGTCAGATGGGCCTTGTACCGCCGGTGCTCCCCCATCGGCACCCCGGCCTTCCGCGCCGCCGCCTCCGCCCGGTCGGCCAGCAGCCGCAGCGCCTCCACGTCCCCCCGGGCGCCCGCCCACACCGCGCGGCCCTGGCCGAACTGGCCGCCGCCCGCGAGGCCGAGGGAGAAGGGGGCCGAGCGGCGGGCCGCGCGGGCGAGGCGGTCCGACAGGGCGGATACGACGTCGTCGGCGACCTCGCCGTAGAACGCGAGGGTGAAGTGCCAGCCGGCGCGGGCGGTCCAGCGCAGCCGGCCGGCCCCCGGCAGCTGCCGCAACCGGTCCACCTCCGCGGCGAGTTCGTCGACGATGTGCTCGGGGGGCAGTACGGCGGCGAAGAGTCTCATGAGCCTCACGATCCCAGACCCCGGGCGGCATGATGGGCCCATGGCGATCACCATCCGAGAAGGCGGACCCGACGACCTGCCCGTGATACTCGGCATGCTGGACAGCAGCGTGGAGTGGCTGGTCTCACAGGGACGGACCGCGCAGTGGGGCACCCAGCCCCTCTCGCGGCACGAGAAGACGGTCGCCGCGGTCGCGCGCGCCATGGACGAGGGCACCACGTACCTCGCCGAGGTGGACGGCACACCGGCCGCCACGCTCACCCTCACCGACGCGCCCGGCTCCTACCTGTCCCACCTGCCGCCGCCCGGCGAGCCCGAGCGGTACATCCACTGGCTCGCCTCCGACCGCCGCTTCAAGGGGCACGGCGCGGGCAGCGCCCTGCTCGCGCACGCCGCCGAGGTGACCCGGCGGGCCGGCGTGGGGCTGCTGCGCGTGGACTGCTACGCGGGCGGCGACCGCCGGCTCGTCGCCTACTACGAGGCCAACGGCTTCACCCCGACGCACACCTACACCCACGGCCCCGACGACTGGCCGGGGCAGGTGCTGGCCCGGCGGGTCGGCTGACGCCCTCCGGCACCCGCCTCGCCGCCGGCAGCCGCCCCGTCGCCGGCCCGCCGGACCCCGCCGGCCGGGTCACGCGGCGGTCGCCAGCTGCTCCCGCTCCCGGGGGACGAACCGGACCCGCGGGTGGCCGTGGTGCCAGCCCACCGACAGGCGCAGGCCGCCGATGCGGGCGAGGACCAGGCCGATCAGGCCGGCCGCGGCGGCCGAGACCACACCGCCGGCCGCGAAGCCGATCCGGGCGCCGTAGGTGTCGGTGACCCAGCCGACCACCGGCGCGCCCAGCGGCGTACCGCCCATGAACACCATCATGAACAGGGCCATCACCCGGCCGCGCATGGCCGGGTCGGTGGCCATCTGCACGGCCGTGTTCGCGGTGACGTTCACCGTCAGGCCGAACACCCCGATCGGGACCATGAGCAGCGCGAACAGCCAGTACGACGGTGCCGCGGCGGCCACGGTCTCCAGCACGCCGAAGGCCAGCGCGGCGGCGATCAGGACGCGCAGCCGGGCCGTGCCGCGCCGGGCGGCCAGCAGGGCGCCGACCAGGGAGCCGACGGCCATCAGGGTGTTGAAGAGGCTGTAGGCGCCGGCACCGGCGTGGAAGATGTCGTCGGCGTAGGCGGACAGCCACACCGGGAAGTTGAAGCCGAAGGTGCCGATGAAGCCGACCAGGACGATCGGCCAGATCAGCTCCGGCCGCCGGGCGACGTAGCGCAGGCCCTCCCGCAGCTGGCCCTTGCCGCGCGGCGCGCGCTCGATCACGTGCAGCTCGCGGGCGCGCATCAGCAGCAGGCCGGTGATCGGCGCGGCGAAGGACAGGCCGTTGGCGAGGAACGCCCAGCCGGTGCCCACACCGGTGATCATGAGGCCGGCGACGGCGGGGCCGACGAGCCGGGCGGACTGGAAGTTCGCCGAGTTCAGGCTGACCGCGTTCTGCAGCTGGTCGGGGCCGACCATCTCGGAGACGAAGGACTGGCGGGCCGGGTTGTCGACCACCGTGGCCAGGCCGACGGCGAAGGCGGCGACGTAGACGTGCCAGACCTCGACATGGCCGGAGAGGGTCAGCGCGGCGAGCGCGAGACCGGTGACGGCCATCGCGGCCTGGGTGACCAGCAGGGTGGGCCGCTTGGGCAGGCGGTCCACGAGGACGCCGCCGTACAGACCGAACAGCAGCATCGGCAGGAACTGCAGGGCCGTCGTGATGCCGACGGCCGCGGAGGAGCCGGTGAGGCTGAGGACCAGCCAGTCCTGGGCGATGCGCTGCATCCAGGTGCCGGTGTTGGAGACGACCTGGCCGAGGAAGAAGAGGCGGTAGTTCCGGATCTTCAGCGAGCTGAACATCGAGGACTTACGGGAAACGGGGGTGGTAGGGCTCGGTGCGGGGGCGGAAGGTATTCCGGATCCCGTACTCAAAAGGGTTCGCCTCCTCCAACGGTGCGCTTACAGATGTGCGAGCTTCTCCAGCACGGGGGCGGCGGCGCGCAGGGCGGCCCACTCGTCCTCGTCCAGGCCCTCGACCAGGCCGGCCAGGAAGGCGTTGCGCTTGCGGCGGCTCTCCTCGAGCATGGCCTCGGCCTGCTCGGTCTGGGTGACGACCTTCTGGCGCCGGTCCTCGGGGTGCGGCTCCAGCCGGACCAGCCCCTTGGCTTCGAGCAGCGCGACGATGCGGGTCATCGACGGCGGCTGGACGTGCTCCTTGCGGGCCAGCTCGCCCGGGGTGGCGGTGCCGCAGCGGGCGAGGGTGCCCAGCACCGACATCTCGGTGGGGCTCAGCGACTCGTCGACGCGCTGGTGCTTGAGCCGACGGGACAGCCGCATGACGGCGGAGCGGAGGGCGTTCACGGCGGCAGCGTCGTCGCCATGGGTAAGGTCCGGCATGTTCTTTAGCGTAACTCATTACTCTGGCTAAAGACCAGTCGGTGCGTCCGTCATGCCCGTGACACCCGCCACTGAACCCTCCGATCACCCGTATGAGTGAGTCGGTTCCGGAAAGCGGCGCACCGGGCGGCCGCGGGTGGCGACCCTCGTACGCATGGGGACCAGTGTGCTCAGCCTGCGGATAGACGGGGAGCTGCTCGAACGGCTCCGGGACCACGCGGCGAAAAGAGGAATGAGCGTCCAGGACTATGTCGTCCGGACGCTCATTCGGGATGACTTCGACGAGCGGTTCCAGGCCGCCGTCGAGGAGACGGAGAGGTTCTACGGGGTCACGTGACGGCTCACGTGAGCCCCAGGGCCGGCATCAGGTAGTAGAAGGCGAAGACGGCCGAGACGGCGTACATCGCCACCGGGATCTCCCGGGCCCGGCCGGCGGCCAGGCGCAGCACCGTGAAGGTGATGAAGCCCATGCCGATGCCGTTCGTGATCGAGTAGGTGAACGGCATCATCAGCATCGTCACGAAGGCCGGGATCGCGATCGTGTAGTCGGCCCAGTCGATCTCCTTGATGGCGTTCGACAGGATCAGGAAGCCGACCGCGACCAGTGCCGGGGTGGCCGCCTGGGACGGGACCATCGTGGCGATCGGGGTGAGGAACAGCGCCACGGCGAAGAGGCCGCCCGTGACGATGTTCGCGAGGCCGGTGCGGGCGCCCTCGCCGACGCCGGCCGTGGACTCCACGAAGGCGGTGGTGGCGGAGGAGGAGCTGGCACCGCCCGCCGCGACCGCGAGGCCGTCGACGAAGAGGACCTTGTTGATGCCGGGCATGTAGCCCTCGGCGTCGGTCAGCTTGGCCTCGTCGCTGACGCCCATGATCGTGCCCATCGCGTCGAAGAAGCACGACAGCAGGACCGTGAAGACGAAGAGGATGCCGGTCAGCACGCCGACCTTGGCGAACCCGCCGAACAGGCTGACCTGGCCGACCAGGCCGAAGTCGGGGGTGGCCACCGGGTTGCCGGGCCACTTCGGGACCGTCAGACCCCAGCTGGGCACCTTGGCGACCGCGTTGATGATCACCGCGAGGACGGTCATGCCGACGATGGAGATCAGGATCGCGCCGGGCACCTTGCGGACGATCAGCGCGAAGGTGAGGAGCGCGCCGAGGATGAAGACCAGCACCGGCCAGCCGGTGAGGTGACCGCCGGTGCCCAGCTGGAGCGGGACGGTGGTCTGGGCGGCGTCCGGCATCCGGGTGACGAAGCCGGCGTCGACCAGGCCGATCAGCATGATGAACAGGCCGATACCGATGGAGATGGCCTTGCGCAGCCCGAACGGCACGGCGTTCATCACGCGCTCGCGCAGGCCGGTGGCGACCAGCAGCATGACCACGAAGCCGGCCAGAACGACCATGCCCATGGCGTCCGGCCAGGACATGCGCGGCGCGAGCTGGAGCGCGACGACCGAGTTGACGCCGAGGCCGGCGGCGAGCGCGATCGGCACGTTGCCGATGACGCCCATCAGCAGCGTGGTGAACGCGGCCGTCAGCGCGGTGGCCGTCACCAGCTGGCCGTTGTCCAGGTGGTTCCCGTACATGTCCTTCGCGCTGCCGAGGATGATCGGGTTCAGCACGATGATGTACGCCATCGCGAAGAAGGTGGCGAGACCGCCGCGGACCTCGCGGGCGACGGTGCTGCCGCGCTCGGAGATCTTGAAGAAGCGGTCGAGGGCGCCGTAGCCGGGCCCGCCACCTGGCATTTCGGGGGTGGGGGCCTTGGCGGTCGCCGAGGTGGACATGGAGGACCTCATCCCCAGCGGGGTTCCCCCGAGCCCCGTTGGAGTTTCATACGATCAGAAGCGGTCAAAGACAAACGGCTTCAGTATGAACGTATGAGTCCGAGATCGCTATCTCCGCGCGTAGACAGATGCGGCGCTTAAGCTGTGCCCATGGCTAAGTGGACCCCCAAGCACGAGGCGCCGGAGCCCCTGGAGGGGCCCGTGGTCGCCACGATCACCGGCGGCACCCTCGTGTGGTTCGTCCTCTTCCTGGTCCAGCTCCCCTTCTACGGCTGGTTCGAGGACCACGGCCACCTGTGGTGGCTGTGGACGTGCCTGGCCGGGGGCGGGCTGGGGCTGATCGGCGTGTGGTACGTCCGCAGGCGGGACGCGGCGATCAAGAAGGCGGCGGAACCGCGGTCGGCATCGGCCGAATAGCGCGCGCCAGTCGGTGGGCGAGCGGGCGGATCCGCACGTACCGTCGAATGCATGAGCCACATAGACGCGGGCGCCGAACTCGACCCCGTGCACCCCGTGGCCCAGCCGACCAGGCTCTCGGCCGGGCTGACCGGTGTCGAAGTCGCGGACCGTGTCCGGCGCGGCCTCGTCAACGACGTGCCGGTGCGCAGCAGCCGGTCGCTGGGGGAGATCGTCCGGGCGAACGTCTTCACCCGGTTCAACGCGATCATCGGCGTGCTCTGGGTGATCATGCTGTTCGTCGCGCCGATCCAGGACAGCCTCTTCGGCTTCGTGATCCTCGCCAACACCGGCATCGGCATCGTCCAGGAGTGGCGGGCGAAACAGACCCTGGACTCGCTGGCGGTGATCGGGGAGGCCCGGCCCACGGTACGGCGGGACGGGGTGGCCACCGAGGTGGCCACCGGCGAGATCGTGCTGGACGACCTGATCGAGATCGGGTCCGGCGACAAGATCGTGGTCGACGGCGTGTGCGCCGAGGCGGACGGGCTGGAGATCGACGAGTCGCTGCTCACCGGCGAGGCCGACCCCGTCGTCAAGCGCCCCGGCGACCCGCTGCTGTCCGGCAGCTTCGTGGTCGCCGGCGGCGGCGCCTTCACGGCCACCAAGGTGGGCCGCGAGGCCTACGCCGCCCAGCTCGCCGAGGAGGCCTCCCGGTTCACGCTGGTCCACTCCGAGCTGCGCTCCGGCATCTCCACCATCCTCAAGTACGTCACCTGGATGATGGTCCCGGCGGCCGTCGGACTGGTCATCACCCAGCTCGTCGTCAAGAACGACGAACTCAAGGACGCCGTGGCCCGCACCGTCGGCGGGATCGTGCCGATGGTCCCGGAGGGCCTCGTCCTGCTCACCTCCGTCGCCTTCGCGATCGGTGTCATCCGGCTCGGCCGCAAGCAGTGTCTGGTGCAGGAGCTGCCCGCCATCGAGGGCCTGGCCCGCGTCGACACCGTCTGCCTGGACAAGACCGGCACGCTCACCGAGGGCGGCATGGACGTCACCGAGCTGCGGCTGCTGGACGGGGCCGACGAGCCGTACATCCACAAGGTGCTCGGCGCGCTCGGCGAGTCCGACCCGCGCCCCAACGCCTCCCTCCAGGCGATCATCGCGGCCTACCCGGACAGCGAGGACTGGCGGTGCGTCGAGTCGCTCCCCTTCTCCTCCGCCCGCAAGTACAGCGGGGCCGCGTTCAGCGAGGGCGACGGCGAGACCAGCACCTGGCTGCTGGGCGCCCCGGACGTCCTGCTCGACCCGGACGACCCGGCCCTGGCCGAGACCGAGCGGCTCAACGAGCAGGGGCTGCGCGTGCTGCTGCTGGCCCGCGCCCGCCGCGACCTGGACGACGCCGAGCCGGCCCGCGGCGCCCGCCCCACCGCCCTGGTCGTCCTGGAGCAGCGGCTGCGGCCCGACGCGTCCGACACCCTGCGCTACTTCGCCGAGCAGGACGTCCGCGCCAAGGTCATCTCCGGTGACAACGCGGTGTCGGTGGGCGCGGTCGCCGCGAAGCTGGGCCTGGAGGGGACGGCGGTGGACGCGCGGCGGCTGCCGTCCGACCGGCCGGCGATGGCGCGGGCGCTCGACGCGGGCACCGTCTTCGGGCGGGTCACCCCGCAGCAGAAGCGGGACATGGTCGGCGCGCTCCAGTCGGGCGGGCACACGGTCGCGATGACCGGGGACGGCGTGAACGACGTGCTGGCCCTGAAGGACGCGGACATCGGCGTCGCCATGGGCTCCGGTTCGGAGGCCACGCGGGCGGTGGCGCAGATCGTGCTGCTGAACAACAGCTTCGCGAGCCTGCCCTCGGTGGTCGCCGAGGGCCGCCGGGTGATCGGCAACATCACGCGGGTGGCGACGCTGTTCCTGGTGAAGACGGTGTACTCGGTGCTGCTGGCGGTGCTGGTGGTGTGCTGGCAGGTCGAGTACCCCTTCCTGCCCCGGCACCTGACCCTGCTGTCCACGCTGACCATCGGAGTCCCGGCCTTCTTCCTGGCCCTCGCACCCAACAAGGAGCGGGCCAGACCGCACTTCGTGCGCCGGGTGATGCGGTACGCGATCCCCGGCGGCGTGCTGGCCGGCGCGGCGACCTTCGCCACCTATCTGCTCGCCCGCCACCACTACTCCGGTCCCGGCGCCCTGGCGGCGGAGACGAGCGCGGCCACCCTGACCCTGTTCCTGATCTCCATGTGGGTGCTGGCGATCATCGCCCGCCCCTACACCTGGTGGCGGGTGGCCCTGGTGGCCGCGATGGCCGTGGCCTTCCTGCTCGTCCTCGCGATCCCGCCGCTTCAGGACTTCTTCGCGCTGAAGCTGGTCGGCGTCACGATGCCGTGGACGGCGGTCGCCGTGGCGGCGGCAGCGGCGGCCACCCTGGAGTACCTGTGGAAATGGGTCGACCGCCGCTTCCCGGCCTGAGCCGGGGCCCCGGGGGGTGGCCCCGGGGCGGGTGTCACCGCACGTCGACGTAGTCACCCGGGGCGCTGACCGCCGGGGTGGTGGACGTACCCGCGAAGGAGAAGCGCCAGTAGCCGTCGTAGTTCGCGGTGGTCGTGGTCTTCAGGTTGCCGTACGAGTCCGTGTAGACGGTCTTGACGGTGGTGTAGGTGGTCGTGCCCGCCTTCTTGAACTGGAGCTTGACCGGCTGGCCGGAGTAGCCGTGGTACTGGTTGTCCTCCCAGTTGGCGCGGGTCAGCTTGCCCGTCACCGTGAGGGTGCGGCCCTTGGTGACCGGCTCGGGGCCCGCGTTGACGGTGAGCTTGGAGTAGCGCTGGACGAGGGTGCTGCCGAGGCCGCTCTGGTCCTTGTAGCCGACCTTGCTCAGGTCGGGGTCGTCCTGGTCCTGGCCGTTGAAGGCGACCGCCTCGGCGGCCACGTTCCAGGAGCCGGCCCAGGCGTTCTCCAGGTCGCCGTCGGCCGGGTAGATGTCGATCGTGCCCTTGCAGGTGGCCGTCGTCGCCGAGGTGGCGGTGCAGGTCGCCGGCTCGTCGCCGTACAGCTCGCCGGCCGCGGTGTCGTACGCGCCCTTGTAGAGGAAGGCGTCGGTGTAGAAGTCGTCCGCGGCGATGTTCACGTCGGAGCCGTGCGTCAGCGTGTACGAGTAGCTGGCGCTCACCTTGTTGGTGGTGCCGACCTTGATCGCCTTGGCGACGGTGACGTTCGAGAAGCTGACGTTCAGCGTGTACGGCGTGCCGGACTCACCGGTGGCGTGCGCGGCCGGGACGGCGAGAGCGGAGAGGGCCAGGGCGCCGGAGACGGCGGCCACGGTGGCACGTATGCGCATGTGCGTTTCCCTGGAGGGAGAAGTGATCGTGGAGTCGGTCGACTCGTACGGTCAGATCCACGAGACATACGGCAGGTTGTACGGCAAGAGCGATTTCCGGCCGGATTTTTTTCACGGTCCCGGTCCCGGGCGGTGACAGGCGCGCCCGGGGCCGGTCCCGTACGGCTCACTGCACGTCGACGTAGTCGCCCGGGGAGCTGACCAGCGGGGTGATCCAGTTGCCGAGGTAGGTGAAGCGGTAGGAGCCGTCGGCCGTGGCGGTGGTCGTCGTCTCCACTCGGCCGCCGGTGCCCGCGTTGGTGCTCTGGACCGGGGTGTAGGACGTCTCGGACTTCTTCCGGTACTCCAGCTTCACGTACACGCTGGAGGAGAAGCCGTGGTACTTGCCGTCGTCCCAGCTGGCGCGGCTGAGCAGGCCGGTGACCGTGATGGTCCTGCCCTTCCTGACCGGCTCCGGCGAGGCGTTCGCGGTCAGCTTGGCGAAGCGCTGGAGCGCGAAGTCCTTGGCGCTGTCGCGCTGCGCGACCCCGATCCGGCCGGGGTCCCGCGGATCGTTCCTGTCCTGGCCGTTGTAGGCGACGGCGTGCAGCCCGGTCTTCCAGACCCCGGCGTCCGCGTTGCGCAGGTCGGCCGGGTCGACGGTGACGGTGGCCGTGCACGTCGCGACGGTCGCGGGGGCGGTGGCGGAATCCGTGCAGGCCGCCTCGGCGGACTCCAGCGTGGAGGTCCGCTCGTCGAGCGAGGCGCCGCGGTACAGGTCGACGCCGACGACGAAGTCGGAGGCGTGGATGTCGACGTCCGCGCCGTGTTTCAGCGTGAACGTGACGGCCGCCTTCTTCGGGGTCGTCGTGCCGACGGCGACGGTGCTCCCGCCGTTGATCTTGGTGTTGGAGAAGGTGACGTCCAGGGCGTACGGGCCGCCCTCGGTGGCGTGGGCGGCCGGCACCGCGAGGGCGCCGAGGGCCAGGGCGCCGGTCGCGGCGACCGCGGTGGCGCGCATGCGCATGCGTTCCCCCCGTGAGGAAAAAGGTGTGCGGAAGGGTGACGCCCGGGGTCCGGCGGCCGGCCGGACCCCGGGCGGAGAGCGACCGGCTCAGCGCACGTCGATGAAGTCACCCGCGGCGCTGACCGCCGGGGTGCTCGTGGTGCCCGCGAAGGAGAAGCGGTAGTAGCCGTCGGCCGTGGCCTTGGTCGTCGTCTTCAGGCTGCCCGTGGAGTCCGTCTTGACGGTCTTCAGCGTGGTGTAGGTGCTGGAGCCCTTCTTGCGGAACTGGAGTTTCACGGACTGGCCGGTGTAGCCGTGGTACTTGTGGTCCTCCCAGTTGGCGCGGGAGAGCTTGCCCGTGACGGTGAGGGTGCCGCCCTTCTTCACCGGCTCCGGGGAGGCGTTGACCGTCAGCGTGGAGTTGCGCTGGACCAGGGTGGTGCCCAGGTCGAACTGGACGGCGGACTTCTCGTTCTCGAAGTCCAGGGCGAGGGCCGCGCCGTGCCAGGTGCCGGCCTGCGCGTTGCGCAGCTTCAGGTCGGCGTCGCTCTCGCGCGGGTTGATGTCGATCGGGCCCTTGCAGGTGGCCGTCGTCGCCGAGGTGGCGGTGCAGGTGGCCGGGTTCTGGCCGCCCTGGACGTTCTCCGGGTCCTCGGCGGAGCCGCGGTAGATCAGCGGGCCGGTCAGCACGCTGCCGTCGGTGACGTCGATGTCGGCGGCGTGGGTCATCTTGTAGGTGACCCAGGTGGTGACCTTGTCGGTCGTACCGACCTTGATCGCCTTGGTGATCTTGAAGTCGGAGAACGAGACCTTCAGGTCGCCGATCGGCGCGGACGTGGCGGTGAAGGCCGTCCGGCCCGAGGTGTGCTGCGCGACGGCCTCCAGGGCGCCGGCGCGGTAGGACGAGCCGCCGTCCGCCGCGTGCGCGGCGGGGACGGCGAGGGCGGAGAGGGCCAGGGCGCCGGAGACGGCGGCCACAGTGGCACGAAGACGCATGTGTGTCCCTGAGTGGAAGTGGTGCTGAAGTGCCGGTCGCTTACTGCACGTCGACGAGGTCACCGGCGGCGCTGACGGCCTGGGTGCTCGAGTTGCCCGCGAAGGAGAAGCGGTAGTAGCCGTCGGCCGTCGCGGTGGTGGTGGTCTTCAGGTTGCCCTTGGAGTCCGTCTTGACGGTCTTCAGCGTGGTGTAGGTGGAGGAGCTCTTCTTGCGGAACTGGAGCTTCACGGACTGCGAGCCGTAGCCGCCGTACTTCAGCGACTCCCAGTTGGCGCGGGTGAGGGCACCGGTGACGGTGAGGGTCTTGCCCTTCTTCACCGGCTCGGGGGCGGCGTTGGCGGTGAGCTTGGCCGCGCGCTGGAAGGAGAAGGAGCCGGCCTTGTCCTTCGAGATGAAGTCGTCGTCCTTGGCGTCGATCCAGGCGCCGACGTACCAGGTGCCCGCGTTGCTGTTGCTGAGGTAGTCGACCTTCGGGTCGAGCTTCACCGAGGCGGTGCAGGTGGACGTGGTGGAGTTGACGACGGTGCAGCTCGGCTTGCCGGTCATCTCCCAGCCGTAGCCGGGGCCCTTGAGGTCGAAGGGCTGGGCGCCCTTGATGCCCGAGTTGTCCGTCGCGGTCACGCTGACCTTGATGGTCACGGGGCTGGAGGTGCCGATCTGCACCTTGTTGTCGCCGTCCACGACCACCTTGGTGATCTTCGTGTCGCCGTAGCCGCCATCGGCCTGGGCGGCCGGGACGGAGAGGGCGGACAGGGCCAGAGCGCCGCCCACGACGGCGACAGAGGCACGGATGCGCATGTGATGTCCCCACGTTCAGATCTGGGGAGTCGGGTGACTCCGCAGATGTGACGTGGGGACGATGTGAAAGGTTGTACTACTGGTGAGAATTTCGTGGGGAGTTGCTCGCGTGAGGTGTGGCGGGGATCAGTCGAACCAGCGGTCCCGCGCCAGCTCCTCCGTCCGCGACGGGTCCTCCAGCAGCGCGGCCACCTCGAACCGTCGCGGCCACTGCCCCGCCGCCCACGCCAGCCCGGCGGCGACCCCCTCCAGGGTGGCCGCGTGCAGCACACCGTCGTCGGTCAGCCGCCAGTCGATCTCCACGCCGTCCACGACGAGTTCCTCGTGCTCGACGTAGGTCTGCGGCGTACGCGGTCCGAGCAGCACCCGCACCGAGTCCGGGACGTCGTGCTCGGTCCCCTCGGAGTGCACCGCGCCGGTGACGGACTCGCTCAGCCGCCGCACCTGGAACAGCTCGGCCAGCTCGGCGGCCCGCGCGGGCCGGACCGGCAGCAGCGGCACACCGGAGGTGAACGGCAGCAGATCCGGCGAGTCGACCACGACGGCCGCCCCGGCGTCCACGACCTCCACCCGCCCGTCGACCACGGCCCGCAGCTCGTCCGGCAGGGTCACCTGCTCGGGCTCCAGCTCCGCCAACGCGCTGTACAGGCCGTGCAGTTGGGCGGGCGTGACCGGCCGCTCCGGGTCGGCGAGCCGGTCCAGCAGCTCGGCGGCCCCGCCGGGCTCGTCCAGCAGCGCCCCCACGGAGGTGCGCACGCCGAGCGCCCGCAGCACCTGCTCGTCCTCGAACCCGGTGGCGTCGGCCTCGTCGTACAGGCCCCGCAGCAGCGGGTCCCCGCCGGCGGCGAGCAGCCCGGCCGGGCGCCGCCCGTCGAGCACCGGGTGCCCGCGCAGCCACCACGCGGTGTACGGCCGTACGACCTCGTGGGTGCCGTCGGGCAGCAGGATCCGCACGGGCTGGGTGAGGGCGTCCCGCAGCGGCGGCCGGGCCAGCAGGGCGAGCGCCTCGGCCCAGTGGTCGTCGTCCACCAGGTCCAGGTCGCGGACGGCGACGAGTTCGGTGGCGACGGGCGGCACCGGGCTGTCCGGGAACCGGTCGAGGATGTCCTCGCACCACACGTCCACGGCGTCCAGCAGCCCCGCGTCGTCGGGCTCGGCGTAGTCGCCCTCCCGGGGCTCCAGCTCGTCCGGGTCCAGGACGACGTCCGTGGCGCGCACCAGCGCGAAGTCGGCGAGCACCCCGCACGCGGCGAGCGGCTGCTCCCCCCACTTCTCGGCCAGCTCGGCGTCCACCGCGGCCAGCTCCCCCTCCCGGATCACCCGGGCGAAGGGGCTGCCGGGGAACACCAGCTCACCGGCGGGCGCGAGTTCCCCGTCCTCGTCGGGCAGCGCGAGAGCGCCCAGCCAGGGCTCGTCCCCCGGTTCGAGACCGGCGTCCCGCACCAGCCCGAGCACCGTCTCGGCCAGCTCCTCGGCGTCCGGCGCGTCCTCCTCCCAGCCGAGCCCCCCGTCGTCCTCCAGAGAGCCCGCCACGGCGGCCCGCACCTGCGGCGTGGTCAGCACCGCGCGCGGAGTGGCGGGCAGCGCGCCCAGCTTCTCCAGCAGCGGATGCACGGCATCGGCGTGGGCCACCTTCAGCCCCAGCCGCCCCAGCACGTCCGCGTCGATCCGGGCCCCGTCGGGCGTGGGCAGCAGCACCTGCCGGGGCCCGATGGTGGTCCGTCCGTCGCCGAGCGGCACGGGCAGCCCGGACAACCGGTCCGGGTCCACCCCCGCCAGGCTGTCGTACAGCCGCCACCACCACTCGGGCCCCTTCTCCAGCCCGGCGAGCCGGTCGATGGCGTCGGCGAGCGGCAGCCGGGCCACCCCGAGCGTGCGCAGCTCGACGCGCCGCTCCAGACCGGCCGGCAGCAGGGTGGGCAGCACCTCGGCCAGCACCCGCACGGTGTCGGCCCCGGCCCCCTCCACGACCTCGGCGTCCCGGGGCCGCAGGGCCTCCGGCAGTTCGTCGTCGCCCTTCGCCTCGACGGCCGGCGGCAGGAAGGCGGTACGCGGCAACCGCTCCTGGACGGCCCGCCGCAGCGCCCCGTCCAGCTCGCCCTTCCCCAGCGGCCCGGGCACGAGATCGAGGATCCCGGCCCCCACCGGGCGCCATCCGGCGAGCAGTTCGGCGTAGACGTCGGCCGCCCGCTGCACCAGGAAGTCGGTGAGCGGCCCGGGCGCCGCGTGCCGGCGGGTGGTGTCGAGCGGGAACGACGCGATGAGCAGCGCGGGCACGCCCAGGGGCTCGTCGCTCGGCGTGGGCGCGTGCACGACCGGGCTCGTACGGGGCCGGGCCGGGGCGCCGTAGGCGTCGACGGGCACGGCCCAGGTCACCGACCAGTGCGGACGCAGCCGCTCCTCCACCGGCCGGTCGGCGAGCAGGTCGGCGTCGAGCGGCCCGTGCCCGGACGCGGTGCGCCAGTTCGTGACCCCGTCGCGGGAGTCCTCCACGACGGTGAAGGCGCCGTCGGTGCGCCGGCTGAGCGTGCGCGCAGCCTCGCCCTCGATCTCCACGACGACCTCCGCCAGCCCCGGCAGGGCGAGCAGCAGGGCGTCGTCGACCCCGTCGAGCAGCCGCTCGGCGAGACCGGCGGCGGCAGCGTCGCGCAGCGGCAGGATGACGGCGGTGTCGTACGGCTCCGGCGCGGTTCCCTCGGCGGCGAAGGGCAACCGGAGCAGGGGCACGTGCCCGTCCCGGCGCCGCACCTCGTCGCCGAGCCCCGGGCTGTGCCGTGCCACGTCCGCCGCCAGCTCCCGCGCCTCGGCGAGCGACCAGCGCACACCACCGTGCCGCCCCACGATCGCCGGCTCGTCGGTCACGGCGAGTACG
Source organism: Streptomyces tricolor (assembly GCF_002155905.1). Lineage (GTDB taxonomy): Bacteria > Actinomycetota > Actinomycetes > Streptomycetales > Streptomycetaceae > Streptomyces > Streptomyces tricolor. The sequence goes on from NZ_MUMF01000515.1 coordinate 17,424, forward strand.
GCGGCGAAACCGACGCCGAACCGGCCGACGGCCCCCTGCGTCACCTCGGTGTCCCGCTTCGCGGAGGCCCGCAGCGTGGACAACGACTCGACACCGGCCGCGTCCAGCGGCGCGCCGGTGTTCGCCGCCACGAGCACCCCGTCGCGGAGGGTGAGCCGCAGCCGCCCCGGCACACCGGCCCGGGCGGCGGCGTCAGCGGCGTTCTGCGCCAGCTCGACGACGAGCCGGTCCCGGTACCCCCCGAGGACGAGATCCTCCTCGGCGTTGGCGTCCTCCCGGAACCGGGCGGGGCTGGTCGCCCACGCGTCGAGAACCCCGCGCCGCAGACGGGCGGTGCCGAAGGGGTCGGCGCCCTCGGCCGCCGGCCGCACGAACTTGCTCACGTTCACACTCTCCTCGCTCCGCGTGAGGACGAAGGTACAGCGCGGATCCGGTGGGCCATCAACGCGGCTGGTGGGGGTAGGCGGTAGGAACCCATCCGCCGGCACGGTGGTGCCGTACGTACGAAGGTGGTGCCGTCCCATGGCCGAGAGCCAGGATGTCGTCGAGCTGATCCTCCAGGACCACCGGCGCATGGAGGAGCTGTTCCGCCTCATGCGCAGCGTGGAGGCCGACCGTGCGGCCGCGCTGGAGGAGTTCGCGGACCTGCTGATCGCGCACGCGCTGGCCGAGGAGGCCAAGGTCTACCCCGCCCTGAAGCGGTACAAGAACATCGACGACGAGGAGGTAGAGCACGGCGAGCATGAGCACGACGAGGGCAACCAGGCCCTGCTGGCCCTCCTGGAGGTCGACGAGGTCGGCTCCGGGGAGTGGGACGAGAAGCTGGAGGAGCTGGTCGAGGCCGTCACCCACCACGCCGACGAGGAGGAACGCACCATCCTCAACGGGGCACGCGAGAACGTGGCGATGGACCGGCGCGCGGAGCTGGGCGCGGCCTTCCGTGAGGAGCGCGAGCGTCAGCTGAAGGCCGGATGCGGCGCGGTCGACAACGTGCGCCGCATCGTGAAGTCCTGACCCGCGCACCGGGGCCCGGGACCCGGGCCGGGTGCTCAGGGTCCCGGCCCCGGGTCCGGCCGCACGGCACGGCCCAGACCGGCCCGGGCCGCTTCCAGCTGCGCGGCGAACGCGATGCCCAGGAACAGGGCGATCCCGGTCAGGTTGGCCCACAGCAGCAGGGCCACGAAGGCCGTGAGCGGCCCGTACACGGCGCCGAAGGAGCCGCTGCGGGAGACATAGAGCGCCAGCAGCCAGGTGGCGGTCACCCACAGCACCAGGTGGACGGCGGAACCGAACGCCAGCCAGGTGTACCCGGGCTGGGCCCGGCGGGGCGACCAGCGGAAGACGACGGCGGAGGCGATCCAGGCGAGGGCCGTCCCCACGGGCACCTCCAGGGCTCCCCACCACGCCGGGGGCCCCGAGACGCCCAGCGCCTCGGTCGCCGCGGCGGTCACGGCCTCGCCGGCGACCAGGACCAGGAACCCCAGCACCATGGGCACCCCGGCGGCGAAGGCGAGCAGCACGGCCCTGCCGTACTTCCGCGGGAACGGCCGGTCGCGTTCGATGCCGTAGATCCGGTTGGCGCCCCGTTCCACCTGGCCCATGGCCGAGGCCAGGTTGAGGACGGAGAAGACCAGCCCCAGGCACAGCGCGAGGGTGCTCCACGCGTCGGAACCGGCGGTGCGGCGGGTGCCGCGCAGCGCCTCCCGGACGACGTCGGCGCTGGCGCCCGGCACGATCCTGCCCAGGGTCAGCTCGACGATCCGCCCCACGCTCTCCGTGTGCGCGGCCGTGGCGAGGCCGACGAGCGCGATGGCGAACGGCACCATGCCCAGCACGATCTGGAAGCCGAGGGCGCGGGCGTTGGTGAAGCCGTCGGCGTAGCGGAACCGGGAGAAGGCGTCGAGCAGCAGTCGCGCGCCCCCGTAGCGCCGCAGCGCGGTGAAGGCCTCGTCACCGGAGAGCTCGTCCCCGATCATGTCCCGCGTCTGCGGGACGTGCACCACCGTCCCCATGGTCCGTGTCCCCTCTCAGCCGCGTCCACCGCCGGCCGGCACCCCGGGGTCCGGGTGGTTCCCGGGTCCGCCGCCCGGTCCGGCCAGCGGGGTCGGCGACAGGGCAGTGGGTTCCTCACCGGGTTCGAGCAGGGTGTCCGCCGCGCCGACGATCAGCGGGTCGGGGGTGCCGACCGCCTCGTGGTCCTTGGCCGGGTACGCGAAGCGGTCCAGGAGGCTGCGCATCGCCTCCAGCCGGCCCCGCCGCTTGTCGTTGTTCTTCACGACCGTCCAGGGCGCGTGCGCGGTGTCGGTCGCCCGGAACATGTCGACCTTGGCCGCGGTGTAGTCGTCCCAGCGGTCGAGCGAGGCGAGGTCGGTCGCGGAGAGCTTCCACCGGCGCACCGGGTCGACCTGCCGGATCGCGAACCGGGTCCGCTGCTCGGCGCGGGACACCGAGAACCAGAACTTGACCAGCAGGATGCCGTCGTCGGTGAGGAGCTGCTCGAACAGCGGGGCCTGCCGCAGGAAGCGCCGGTGTTCGTCCTCCGAGCAGAATCCCATGACCCGCTCGACTCCGGCCCGGTTGTACCAGGACCGGTCGAAGAAGACCATCTCCCCGGGGGCCGGCAGGTGCGTCACGTACCGCTGGAAGTACCACTGGCCCGCCTCGCGCTCGGTCGGCTTGTCCAGCGCCACCACGCGGGCCCCCCGGGGGTTCAGCCGCTCGGTGAACCGCTTGATGGTGCCGCCCTTGCCGGCCGCGTCCCGGCCCTCGCACACCACGACGATCCGCTGCCCCGTGTCCTTCGCCCAGCGCTGGAGCTTGAGCAGCTCGATCTGGAGGACCCGCTTGGTCCGCTCGTACTCGCGCCGGCCGATCCGGTGGTCGTAGGGGTGGTTCTCCCGCCAGGTCTCGACCGGCCGGCCGTCGGCGTCCAGCAGCACCGGCCGCTCCGGCTGCCGGTCGTCCACCGCGAACCCCCGCAGCAGGTCGTCCTCGCGCCCCGTGCCGTGGGTCTCCCCGGCCTCCGTCACCTGCTCGTGCTCGGCCACGCCACCGCCTCTCCGTCTCACTCCCGCCGGGGCCGCCACGCCCGGTCTTCACACACGTGCCCGCACGGACGGGTGACGAACGCCTGTACCGTCTCTGTACCGTCACTCGGGTCGTTCCTTTCCGTTCCGTGCGAGACAGGAAGGCGATCACATGGCCGAACTGCGCCTGGGACCGCTGCTGAGGTACACCGACGGCTCCCGCGCGACCGTGTGGGTCGAGGCGAGCGGGCCCTGCACGGCGCGGGTGCGCTGTTCCGACGGCGCGAGCGGCACGGCCGCCACCTTCCAGGTGGCCGGGCACCACTACGCGCTGGTCACGGTGACCGGGCTGACACCGGGCACCTCACCGTCGTACGAGGTGCTGCTGGACGACACGCCCGTGTGGCCCCTGCCCGACTCCCGCTTCCCGCCCTCCGTCATCCGCACCCCGGGCACCGGTCACGCCGTCCGGGTCACCTTCGGCTCGTGCCGCTGGGCCGCGCCCCCGGCGGACGGCCACGACCCGGTCGGCGCCGACGCCCTGGACGCCCTGGCCCGCCGGCTGTCGTCCGACCCCGGCGCGGAGCGCCCCGACGTCCTGCTGCTGCTGGGCGACCAGATCTACGCGGACGAGACCTCCGAGGAGACGCGCCGCTGGCTGGCCGGCCGCCGCGACCTGGACGAGCCGCCCGGCGGCCAGGTCACCGACTACGAGGAGTACTGCCACCTCTACTACGAGTCCTGGCTCGATCCCGGGGTCCGCTGGCTGCTGTCCACCGTGCCCAGCTTCATGATCTTCGACGACCACGACATCGTGGACGACTGGAACACCTCCGCCGCCTGGCTCGCCGACATGCGCGCCACCGGCTGGTGGCGGAAGCGGCTGACGGCCGGCCTGATGTCGTACTGGGTCCACCAGCACCTCGGCAACCTCTCCCCCGACGAACTGGCCGACGATCCGACCTGGGCCGCCGTGCACGCCACGCCGGACGGCACCCGGGCGCTGCACGCCCTCGCCGAGCGGGCCGAGGCCGACTTCTCCTCGGTCCGCTTCAGCTACCGGCGCGACTTCGGCCGGGTCCGGGTGGTGATGGTCGACTCCCGGGCCGCGCGCGTCCTGGAGGAGGGCCACCGCGCCATGCTCGATCCGGCCGAGGCCGCCTGGCTGCGCGAACAGGTCCTCGCCGACGAGGGGGCCTACGACCACCTCCTGATCGGCACCTCCCTGCCCTGGCTGCTGCCGCACCTGGTGCACGACGCCGAGGGCTGGGACGCGGCCCTGTGCGCCGGGGAGCGCGGCGACCGCTGGGCCCGCTTCGGCGAGTGGCTGCGCCGCGGCGCCGACCTGGAGCACTGGGCGGCCTTCCCGCGTTCCTTCGCCGACCTCGCCGACCTGATCGGCGAGGCCGCGGCGGCGCCGGGTGCCCCGGCGAGCGTGTGCGTGCTGTCCGGGGACGTGCACCACGGCTACCTCGCCGAGGCGACCTGGCGGGCCGGCGACCTCGGCATCCCCGTCGTCCAGCTCACCTGCTCACCCGTGCACAACTCCGTGCCGCTCACGATGCGGATCGGTTTCCGCGTCGGCTGGAGCGCGCCGGCCCGCTTCCTGGGCCGCCTCCTCGCCCGGCACGGCCGCTGCCCCCGACCGCCGGTGCGCTGGCGCAAGCGGGGCGGTCCGTGGTTCGGCAACCAGCTCATGACCCTGACCCTGGACGGCCGTTCGGCCCGCCTGCGCCTGGAACGCACCGGCACGGAGGCGAGGCTGCACACGGTCCACGAGAGGAGCCTCACCGGGTAGTTCAGCGCCGTGCGGCGTACGACACGAACTCCGTCCATGGGAAGGGGGCGACGGTGCTGTGGGGCGCCCGGTCTGTGACCGGGCGCCGCGAGGGCGCCCGGTCGTCGCCGGCCCGGCACCGGACGGAGCCGTTGGCCGAGGTCAGCGAGGGCTGAGAAGGCAGAACTCGTTGCCTTCGGGGTCGGCCAGGACCGTCCAGTGGATCGCGGACTGGTCGATACCGGGGTCGGTGGCGCCCAGAGCGCGCAGTCGGGCCTTCTCTGCTTCCAGGTCGTCACCGGGGTACGGGCTGACGTCGAGGTGGACGCGGTTCCACACGCTCTTGGTGTCGGGGGTGCGGACGAACTCCAGGTAGGGACCGACGCCTTTGGCGGAGCGCATGGTCGCGCGGTCGTCGGTGACCTCGTGCACCGTCCAGTCCATCGCCTGGCCCCAGAACCGCGCCATCTCCCGCGGGTCGGCGCAGTCGACCACCACCGCGGCGATCGGCCCGGTGTCCTGGTGGGCCGGGCGGGGATCCAGGACGCAGAACTCGTTGCCCTCCGGGTCGGCCATGACCGTCCACGGCACGTCGCCCTGACCCACGTCGGCGAGCGTCGCGCCGAGATCCTTCAACCGCGCGACCAGCTCCGCCTGATGGGCGGTCGAGGTGGTGGCCAGATCGACATGCACCCGGTTCTTCACCGTCTTGGGTTCCGGGCGGGCGACGAGGTCGATGCACACGGCCGACGGGTCGGGGTAGGCGAAACCCACGGGTTCGAGGTTGGTCACGCCGGGCCCCTCGCTGTCGACACCCCAACCGAGGGCTTCCGCCCAGAATCGGCCGAGCGCGGAGTCGTCCTGGGCCTTCATGTTGATCTGCACCAGTCTCGTTGTCATGCGCAGATCCTAGTTTTCAGTGCCGCGCGGCGTACGACACGAACTCCGTCCACGTGGAGGGGGCGACGGTGAGGCGGGGGCCGTCGTCCTGCTTCGAGTCCCTGATGTGGATGGTGGAGGGGGTGGGGGCCACGGACCAGTTCAGGCCCACTTCGACACACGAGTCGCCTTCACTGCTGCTGCTGTAGCTGCTCTTGAACCAGCGGATCATGTTGCCCCCAGCAGTTGCTCGATGAAGGTCGTGGACTCACGGGGCGTGAGTGCCTGCGCCCGGACGATGCCGTAGCGCAGCTCAAGGATACGGAGATACCTCGGTTCCTCTACCGGTCGGCCGTTGACTACCGCTGGCGAGCGGCCCACTGCCGAACCGTCAGCGAACTTCAGCACCTCGATGCCACCAGCCGATCCGGCGTGTTCCTCACGGTCCATCGGCATCACCTGAAGCTCGACACCGCGCAACTCGGCCACTCTCAGGAGGTGTTCCAGCTGGCCCCGCAGTGCCTCTTTACCTCCGAGCGGCCGTCGCAGCGTCCACTCCTCCAGGACGAAGCTCATTTCGGGCGCCGGATCCCGATCGAAGATCGACTTTCGGGCCAACCTCGCCGATAGGTACCGCTCCACCTGTTCGCTGCTGTATGCGGGGCGCCGCATAAGGAGCAGCGCTCGCGCGTACTCGGGTGTCTGGAGCAGTCCGTGGATGTTCAGCGGATCGTAGAGCTGAACCTCGACAGCTTTGGCCTCCCGCTCGGCCAACGCGCGAACTCTCCTGGGATACCGAACCTTCTCCACATCCTCCTTCATCGCCGCCAGCAACCCACCCGCGCCCAAGACCTCGTCGGCCTTGTCCAGGTACTCCGGCCTGGGGATCCGCTTGCCGGACTCGACCTTGTAGACCAGGTCCTCCCCGTAGCCGATGGCCTTGGCGAAGTCGGCGACCCTCATCCCCACCGCTTCCCGGCGGAGTTTCAACTGGCGGCCCACCGTTGCGAGGACGGCCAGGCCCCACTCGTCGTCCGGCTCGACCTCCCACCCCGGCTCCTCTTCCCCACTCACACCACACCACCCCCTTGTACAGTCCGGACACCACCGGACACGCGCTGGACAGTGACTCTACGCAACCGTTTGGTCACTGTTCAGGGGTAGCAGGCACGGCCACTCTGAGTGATGTGAACCAGGAAATCTCCACCCACATCTCCACCCCCAGGGCGACCAGCCACAGTGACGGCCCGATCCCCAGCTTCACCGTGCAGCTCTCCCCCACGCCTCGCGGAGCCCGGCTCGCCCGGCTGCTCGCCAGGGAGCAACTGCGGTCCTGGGGGCTGCCCCTGGACCCGGCGGAGCTGATCGTCGCCGAGCTGGCGGCCAACGCGGTCACGCACGGGCGGGTGGCCGGCCGGGACTTCCGGCTGACCCTGTACGCCGTCGGTGACACCCTCCGCATCGAGGTGGCCGACACGCGCGGTGACCAACTGCCGGAGCCCGCGCGGCCGGAGCCGGACGCCGACTCGGGGCGGGGGCTGCTGCTGGTGGCCGCGCTCGCGCAGCGCTGGGGAACGGCGCCCGGGCCCTCGCCCCGCAAGACGGTGTGGGCCGAGGTGCGGGTCGGCTCAGGGGACGCGGCGGCGGTAGACCTGCCGGGAGCCGCCCTCCGGGCCGGGGGCCGTCGGCTCGGCGGGGGTGAAGCCGAGCGTCTCGTAGAACACCCGCGCTCCGCTGGTCACCGCGCCGGGGTGGTCCGGGCCGAAGGTGACCACCTCGACGGTGGCCGGGGCGTCGACGAACCTGCGGAGCGCGTCCGCCATCAGTGCACGCCCGACACCCTGGCCGCGCGCCTGCTCGGCGACCACCAGCCAGTGCACGTGGTGGACGGGGGCCGTGCCGCCGAAGAGCAGGGCGCCGAGGAGGTCCGCCGGTTCCCGGTCCTCGGCGACCAGGGCCGTGCCGCGGCGGACGGTGTCCAGCACCGCGCCGCTGAAGCCGGGGTCGTCCACCATCGGGCCGAACCAGTGCTCCACCCCGGCCGCGAGGCGGAGGAAGCCGGGGAGGTCCCGCTCCCGTGCCAGTCTGATGATCATCAGGGCAGTCTGGCAGCGGAGGCGGTGGTTCAGGAGTGCCCGAGTTCCGCCGTCTCCTCGTCGCCGGTCTCGGGGACCGAGCCCGAGTCGCGGGCCGGGCGGAGCGGGAAGGGGTCGACCCGGGTCTCGTCGATGACCGGCGCGGCGGGCTGCGGGGGCTTCGGCATGACCGCCGCCTCCGAGTGGCCTCCGCAGCCGTAGGACAGGGAGACCACGCGGCCGTCCGCCGGGGAGAACTCGTTGGCGCAGACGCCGAAGGCCTGGCCGAGGGAGCCGCCGATGGGGGCCAGGAAGCCGCACGTCAGGCAGCTGGCGGGGGCCGCCTGGGCCATCGCGGTCTTCGGGCCGAAGGCCTCCTCCCAGCGGTCCGCCGCGATGTGCAGGCCGTAGCGGGACAGCACGCGCGCGCGGCGCATGCCCAGTTCCTCGGCCACGGACGCGATCGAGCCGCGGCTCGGGGTCGTCGGCTGGACGGCGGGGGCGCCGGGCGTGACGTCGGCGTCCTCCGCCTCCGCCAGTTCCCGCATCTCCTCGGAGACCACCGAGTTCGGCGGCGGCTCCTCCTCGCCGGTGTAGCCGGGCTCCAGGCGCAGGTCGTCCTGGTCGGTGGGGAGCAGGTCGCCGGGCCCGAGGTCGCCGGGGCGCAGGCGTTCACTCCACGGCACCCACTCGGGGGCGAGGAGGGCGTCGGGGCCGGGCAGCAGGACGACCTCGTCCAGGGTGACGATCTTGGCGCGGGAGGCGCGGGCCACCGTGACCGCCCAGCGCCAGCCCCGGTAGCCCAGCTCCTTGCACTCGAAGAAGTGCGTGACGACGCGGTCGCCCTCCGACACCAGGCCGGTGTGCTCGCCGATGACGCCGGGCGCGGCGGCCTCCTCGGCGGCGGCGCGGGCGAGGTCGACGGCCTCGGCGCACAAGCGGTCGGGGGTGCGGCTTCGCGTGGTCGCTGCGCTCACAGGTATCGCTTCTCTCCTACGCCGTCTCGTCGAGTGCGGCTGCCTCCGGCGGTTTCGCCGACGGAGCGGACCTGGGGACCGCATCGACGTCTGCATCCGCGCGCCTGGGCGCACCTCTGCCATCCATTCTGCGTTATGGCTGAGATAGGCACGCTACACCGGACGGGATTCGTGGAGATTCCCACCCGCCTCTCTGCCTGCGCCGAAGCCTCACCGAAGCCTCACCGTCGCCTCACCGAAGCCCGTGCCGACCGGAGTCGTACGGCGCCACACCCGTCGTATCCGCACTATCCGGCCGTGTCTCGGGGCACTATGAACGGCGTGGCAGCCGCGGACAGGGCACGTGGTCGGGGCGGCGGTGCGGGCCCGGTGGGCGGTGCCGTCCGCGCGGTCGGCCGTGCCCTGCACCTCCCGGTCACCGGCGCGGCACGCGGCATCCGCAGGGCCACGCACGCGCACGGCGCGGGCGAGTCGGGGCTGGGGAAGCTGATCGAGCTGCACGCCGTGAACGGCGCCGGCGACGTCATGGTCACCGTGGCGCTCGCGTCCACGGTGTTCTTCTCGGTGCCGACGGACGAGGCGCGGGGGCGGGTCGCCCTCTATCTCGCCATCACCATGGCGCCCTTCACGGTCCTCGCCCCGGTCATCGGTCCGCTCCTCGACCGGCTGCCGCACGGACGGCGGGCCGCGATGGCGGGGGCGATGCTGGCGCGGGCGCTGCTCGCGCTGGTCATCTCGGGGGCGGTGGCGAGCGGCAGCCTGGAGCTGTACCCGGCCGCGCTGGGGGTGCTGGTGGCGTCCAAGGCGTACGGCGTGGTGCGCAGCGCCGTCGTACCGCGGCTGCTGCCGCCGCGGTTCTCGCTGGTGAAGGCCAACTCGCGGGTGACGCTGGCGGGGCTGCTGGCCACGGGTGCCGCCGCGCCGGTGGCGGCCGGGCTGCACGCCGTCGGCGATCCGTGGCCGCTGTACGGAGCCTTTCTGATCTTCGCTGCCGGGACGTTTCTGTCGTTCTCCCTGCCGCCCGCGGTGGACTCGGCGAAGGGCGAGGACGTGGCGCTGCTCGCGGCCGACGAGGAGCATCTGCACGGGCCGCTGCGGAGGCGGGTGAAGCGGCCGGGGCTGCGGACGGTGGGACCGGCCGTCACGCACGCGCTCGGCGCCAACGCCGCCCTGCGCTGCCTGTCCGGCTTCCTGATCTTCTTCCTGGCCTTCCTGCTGCGCGAGCACCCGCTGACCGGCGTCGGCCTGAAGGGCTTCCCCGAGTACCGCGACGGGCACGCCTCGCTCGCCCTGTCCTCGGGCAGCGACACGGAGGGCGCGGGCGCGGCGTACCGGCGGCAGCCGCTGCTCTCCCCGCACAACATGTATCTGCTGGTCCTCTGCGAGCAGGGCCTGATCGGGCTGCTGTGCCTCGCGGGCGGCTGGCTCGCCCTGCTGGTGTGCGCCGTGCGCGGTCTGCGGCGGACCCGCGCGGCCGGCGGCCGGGGCCT
>NZ_MUMF01000516.1 GCF_002155905.1 Streptomyces tricolor
CGGCTCGGCACCGGTCCGGGCCGCCCAGCGGCGCAGCGGCGCGTACGAGACCAGGGCGATCCGCTCGCCGGGCGCGCTGTGGCGCAGGCAGCAGCGCAGCGGGGCGCCGCCCTCCTCGTCGGTCATCGCGGCCGGGGGACGGCCGGCGTCGTCGGCGGTGCGCAGTTCCTTCAGGACGGTTGGACCGATGGGGAGTACGAGGTGAGTCGTCATGCCCTCCAGCGTCCCGTCCCGGCGCCACGCACACCGGCGGGATGCGGACATCGCGTTCCCCGTCGGTCCCATGGAAGGATGGCGCAACCGACACATAACGAGGAGATGACCGCGTGCCTGGCACAAACCTGACTCGCGAAGAGGCGCAGCAGCGGGCCGAGCTGCTCACCGTTGACTCGTACGAGATCGATCTCGACCTCTCCGGCGCGCAGGAGGGCGGTACCTACCGGTCCGTGACCACGGTGCGCTTCGACGTCGCCCGTGGCGGTGCCGAGTCCTTCATCGACCTGGTGGCGCCGGCGGTCCACGAGGTCGTCCTCAACGGCGACCAGCTGGACCCGGCCGAGGTCTTCGAGGACTCGCGGATCGCGCTGCCGGGCCTGCTGGAGGGGCGCAACGTCCTGCGGGTCGTCGCGGACTGCGCCTACACCAACACCGGCGAGGGTCTGCACCGCTTCGTCGACCCGGTGGACGAGCAGGCCTACCTATACACGCAGTTCGAGGTCCCGGACGCCCGCCGCGTCTTCGCCTCCTTCGAGCAGCCGGACCTGAAGGCCACCTTCCAGTTCACCGTGAAGGCGCCCGAGGGCTGGACGGTCATTTCCAACTCGCCGACCCCGGAGCCGAAGGACAACGTCTGGGCCTTCGCGCCGACCCCGCGGATCTCGACGTACGTCACCGCGCTGATCGTCGGCCCGTACCACTCCGTGCACAGCGTGTACGAGAAGGACGGCCGGTCGGTGCCGCTGGGCATCTACTGCCGGCCCTCGCTCGCCGAGTTCCTCGACTCGGACGCGATCTTCGAGGTCACCCGGCAGGGCTTCGACTGGTTCCAGGAGAAGTTCGACTACGCCTACCCGTTCGAGAAGTACGACCAGCTGTTCGTGCCCGAGTTCAACGCGGGCGCCATGGAGAACGCGGGCGCGGTCACCATCCGCGACCAGTACGTCTTCCGGTCCAAGGTGACCGACGCGGCGTACGAGGTCCGCGCCGAGACCATCCTGCACGAGCTGGCCCACATGTGGTTCGGCGACCTGGTCACCATGGAGTGGTGGAACGACCTGTGGCTGAACGAGTCGTTCGCCACCTACACCTCCATCGCCTGCCAGGCGTCCGCGCCCGGCTCCAAGTGGCCGCACTCGTGGACCACCTTCGCCAACTCGATGAAGACCTGGGCGTACCGGCAGGACCAGCTGCCGTCCACGCACCCGATCATGGCGGAGATCCGCGACCTGGAGGACGTGCTCGTCAACTTCGACGGCATCACCTACGCCAAGGGCGCCAGCGTGCTGAAGCAGCTGGTCGCGTACGTCGGCGAGGATGAGTTCTTCAAGGGCGTGCAGGCCTACTTCAAGCGGCACGCGTTCGGCAACACCCGCCTGTCCGACCTGCTGGGCGCGCTGGAGGAGACCTCCGGCCGCGACCTGAAGACCTGGTCGAAGAAGTGGCTGGAGACGGCCGGCATCAACATCCTCCGCCCGGAGGTGCAGACCGACGCCGACGGTGCCATCACCTCCTTCGCCGTCCGCCAGGAGGCCCCGGCGCTGCCCGCCGGCGCCAAGGGCGAGCCGGTCCTGCGCCCGCACCGCATCGCCATCGGCCTGTACGACCTCGACGCCGGCTCCGGCAAGCTGGTGCGCACCGACCGGATCGAGCTGGACGTCGACGGCGAGCTGACCGCCGTACCGCAGCTGACCGGCAAGCGCCGCCCGGCGGTCGTCCTCCTCAACGACGACGACCTGTCCTACGCCAAGGTCCGCCTGGACGAGGAATCTTTGAAGACGGTCACAGAGCACCTCGGCGACTTCGCGGAGTCCCTGCCGCGCGCGCTGTGCTGGGCGTCGGCCTGGGACATGACGCGGGACGGCGAGCTGGCCACCCGCGACTACCTCTCCCTGGTGCTGTCCGGCATCGGCAAGGAGTCGGACATCGGCGTGGTGCAGTCCCTGCACCGCCAGGTCAAGCTGGCCATCGACCTGTACGCCGCCCCGTCCGCCCGCGAGTCCCTGCTGACCCGCTGGACCGACGCCACGCTGGCCCACCTGCGCACGGCCGAGCCGGCCGGCGACCACCAGCTGGCCTGGGCCCGTGCCTTCGCGGCGACCGCCCGCACCCCGGAGCAGCTGGACCTGCTGGAGGGCCTGCTCGACGGCACGCAGACCATCGAGGGCCTGGCCGTCGACACCGAGCTGCGCTGGGCGTTCGTGCAGCGTCTCGCGGCCGTCGGCCGGTACGACGAGACGGAGATCGCGGGCGAGTACGAGCGGGACAGGACGGCGGCCGGCGAGCGGCACGCGGCCACCGCCCGCGCGTCCCGTCCGACGCCGGAGGCGAAGGCGGAGGCCTGGTCCTCGGTCATCGACTCCGACAAGCTGCCCAACGCCGTGCAGGAGGCCGTGATCGCCGGCTTCGTGCAGACCGACCAGCGGGAGCTGCTCGCGCCGTACACCGACAAGTACTTCGAGGTCGTCAAGGGCGTCTGGGAGTCCCGTTCGCACGAGATCGCCCAGCAGATCGCCATCGGCCTCTACCCCGCGATCCAGGTCTCCGCGGAGACCCTGGACAAGACCGACGCCTGGCTGGCCTCGGCCGAGCCGACGGCGGCCCTGCGCCGCCTCGTCTCGGAGTCCCGCTCGGGTATCGAACGCGCCCTGAAGGCCCAGGCGGCGGACGAGGCGGCGGGCTCCGCCGCGTAACCGTCGTCACGACGGCAGGGGCGCCCGGTGCCGCACCGGGCGCCCCTGCGCATGCGTGGCCAAGCCCCCGGCCGCCGTCACGAGTTCACGACGGAGGGCCCGGGCGGCACCGATGCCGGACGGGCACGGCCCGTCCGGCATCGGTGGTGGGTTCAGCGGTGCGGGACCGCGATCGGCGTTCAGTTCACGACGACCACCACGACGCCGCCGCCGGGGACGAAGCCGGGGAAGAAGCCGGTGTTGTAGAAGTTGCCGCGGTCGTAGTGGCCGCAGCCGCCCCACCAGCCGCCGCGGTCGTAGCAGCCGTGGTTGGTGGAGACCCGGTCCGGGGTGGCCGCCGAGGCCGTACCCGCCGTGCCGATCGCGGCGCCACCGGCGAGGAGGACGCCGGCCGCGGTGACCGCGAAGAGACGCCTCACGCGTTGTGCTTTCATGTGGCCTACCTTCCTTCCACGCCCTCGCGGGGTTTCCGGTACGGGGGCGATGGCCGCGGCCGCGGGGGATCGAGCGGCGCGGTCGTAGGTGGTGCCGCGGGGGACGAGCAGCAGGCCTGTGCCGCTTCGGCTGCCGGCCCCGGTGGACGGGGCACTCGCCGCCGGCGGCGGGCACACCCCTGATCGCGGCCCTTTTCACTTCACGCTAACCGCCCTTCGCCCACTCAGCATCTCGGCGGCGGGGGCCCGGTCCGGCGGTCAGCGCTCGGGTTCCGGGTCCGCCGCGTGGCGCAGGGCGTGCAGGACCCTGGCGACGGCCGGTGCCTCGCCGGCGCCCCTGCGCACCGCCGCGACCACGTGCCGTACGGGGCGGTCCGCGCCCAGTTCCCGCAGCACCACGCCCGCTCGCCGGCCGGCCGCCGTCCGCGGCACCAGGGCGACGCCCATCCCCGCCTCCACCATGGCCAGGATCGCGGTCCAGCCGGTGGCCGAGTGTCCCTGGTGGGGGCTGAAGCCCGCGGCCTCGCAGGCCCGCCGGGTGATGTCCGACCAGGGGCCGCTGCCGCCGAAGATCCAGGGTTCGGCGGCCAGGTCGGTGAGGGTCAGGCCGGCGGCCGAGGCCAGGGGATGGTCCGGGGGCAGGGCGACGTCCAGCGGGTCGGCGAGCAGCGGGACGTGGGTGAAGCGGGGGTCGGCGGCGCTGGGCGCCTCGGCCGCGAGGGACAGGGCGAGGTCGACCTCACCGGCGGCCAGCAGGTCGTACGCCTCGGCGGCCTCCGCCTCGCGGACCCGGACGGTCACCTGCGGATGCGTCGCGCGCAGGGCCCGTACGGCGGGTACGACCAGGGCGGGTACGGCGGTCGGGAAGGCGCCGACGCGGACCTCCCCGGCCTCGCCGCGCGCGTACGCCGCGAGGGCCGCGTCGGCCCGCTCCAGCTGCTCGAACACCGGCTCCGTGTGCGCCAGCACCAGCCGGGCCGCGTCGGTGAGCCGGACCCGGCGGCCCTGCGCCTCCAGCAGGGGCACGCCGAGCTGGGCGGCGAGGTTGGTGAGCTGCTGGGAGACGGCGGACGGCGTCATGTGCAGGGCCTCGGCCGTCGCGGTGACCGTGCCCCGTTCGCGCAGGGTGCGCAGGATCCGCAGCTTCCTCAGGTCCCACTCGGCCATGCGCGCACGCTACACGCCGCGCGGGCCCTCGTCGGCCGCGGCGGCGAACCGGTCGTGGAATGCGGGGGGTTCGCGCAGTTTTTGGCAGCGGTACGGGTGCGCCGCCGCACCGCCGGCCGCACGCACTGCACGCATCCGGCCACCGGCACCATGGCGCCCGGCCACGAGGCGACACCGCCGACACCACCCGCGCCGCCGTCAGCGGCGGGAGCCCGCGCCCAGCACGACTCCGGCGAGGATCAGCGCCAGGCACAGCAGTTGCGGTCCTCCCGTGCGTTCGCCGAGCACCGCCCAGGACAGCAGGGCCACGCACACCGGCTGGAGGTAGTAGACGATGCCGGCGCGGGTGGCGCCGATCAGGGCGACGGCCTTGTTCCAGGCGAAGAAGGCGAGCGCGGAGGAGGCCACGCCGACGTACAGCAGGGGCAGGACCGTGCCCGGGGCGGGGCGGAAGCCGCCCTGGACGGCGAGGCTGACGGCCTGCGCGGGCAGCAGCAGGACGACGCCGGCGAGGAACGTGGCGAACAGGAAGGCGGTGCCGCCGAGTTCGGCCGGCCGGCGGCGCAGCAGCGCGCTGTAGCCGGCGAAGCAGCAGGCGGCGGCGAGCATCCACAGCCCGCCGGCCGGGAAGCCCGCCCCGCCGCCGACGAGCAGCGTCACGCCCGTGCAGGCCAGCAGCAGCCCGGCGGTCCGGCGCGCCCCCAGCCGTACGCCGCCCAGCCGGTCGCACACGGCCATGAGCACCGGCGAGGCGGCCATGATCATGCCCATGGTGGCGGCCGGGGTGGTCAGGCCGGCCTGGTTGACGAGGGTGTTGTAGACGGCCACGCCGAGGAGCGAGGCGAGCAGCACGTACCGGGCGTGGCGGCGGAACAGGTGCCGTTGCCGCCAGGCCTGCCGGGCGCCGAAGGGGGCGACGGCGAGCAGCGCGATCACCCAGCGCCAGAAGGCGTGCTGGACGGGCGGGACGCTGTCGTGCAGTCCGCGGGAGGTGACGAAGCTGCCGGACCAGACGACCGTGGCGAGTGCGGCGCAGGCGAGGCCGAGGAGCGGGGCGGCGGCCCGCCGCGGGCGGGGG
>NZ_MUMF01000517.1 GCF_002155905.1 Streptomyces tricolor
GGTGCGGGCCGCCGGTGCCTGGTCGCGCGCAGTTCCCCGCGCCCTTCGGGCAAGCTGCGGCTCCGCCGGCCAAAAGGGGCGCGGGGAACTGCGCGAAGCGGCCCCACGCACCTGCGCCCGGCGACGGCGAGCCCCCCCACGGCGCGCCCTCTACGGTGCCCGATCCAGCAGCACCACGGCCACGTCGTCCGTCAGCTCGCCCCCGTTGAGCTCCCGCACCTCATGCACCGCGGCCCGCAGCAGCTCCTCCCCCCGCAGCCCCTCGGCGAGCTGCCGGCGGATCATCTCCACCATGCCGTCCTGGCCGAGCCGCTCCCCGCCCTCGCCGACCCGGCCCTCGATCAGCCCGTCGGTGTAGAGCATCAGGCTCCACTCGGCGCCCAGCTCCACCTGCATCCGCGGCCAGCGGGCGCCGGGCAGCAGCCCCAGGGCGGGGCCGTTGTTGTCGTACGGCAGCAGCCGCGCCGGCCGGCCGGGCCGGGCGATCAGCGGGGCCGGGTGGCCGGCCAGGCACAGGCCCGCGCGGCGGCCGTCCGGGGCGATGTCCACCGTGCACAGCGTCGCGAAGATCTCCTCGTCGGCGCGCTCGTGCTCCAGCACCTGCTGCAGCGTGTTCAGCAGCTCGTCCCCGCACAGCCCGGCCAGCGTCAGCGCCCGCCAGGCGATGCGCAGCTCCACACCGAGCGCGGCCTCGTCCGGGCCGTGCCCGCAGACGTCACCGATCATGGCGTGCACGGTGCCGTCGGGGGTGCGTACGGCGTCGTAGAAGTCGCCGCCGAGCAGCGCCCGGGACCGGCCCGGACGGTAGCGCGCGGCGAAGCGCAGCGCGGAGCCCTCCAGCAGCGGGGTGGGCAGCAGGCCGCGTTCCAGCCGGCGGTTCTCCTGGGCGCGCAGTCTGCCCTCGGCGAGCCGCCGCTCGGCCGTGTCGGAGCGCTTGCGCTCCACCGCGTACCGGATGGCGCGGCTGAGCAGCCGGCCGTCCAGCTCGTCCCGGAAGAGGTAGTCCTGGGCGCCCACGCGCACGGCCTCGGCGCCGCGCTCGGCGTCGCCGGAGGCGGTCAGCGCGAGCACGGCGTGCCGGGGCGCGAGCTGGAGGACGTGCCGCAGCACGGCCAGCTCGTCGTCGCTGTCGCTGCCGCCCGGCGCCGGGAGCGCCAGGTCCAGCAGGATGCAGTGGACGTCGTCGGTGAGCAGCCGCTCGGCCTCGGTGAGGTTGCGGGCGGTGCGGACGCGGATCGGCTTGCCGGCCGAGTCCAGCAGATCGGGCACGATCGGCGAGCCGGCCGGATCGTCCTCGATCAGCAGCAGGGTGAGAGTGGCGCCGGTGCCGTTCACGGGCGTGGCGTCGCGGTGGGCCTCTTCCTTGAGGGGGCCGCCCACGGGGCGGGCGGCCTGCGCCTGACCACTCTCCACGGCCGGGATCGCTCTCTGCCGCGGTACGGGTACGGGCATCGTCTTGAGTTCCTTCCCTCCCCCCGAGGGCACGGGGCGGCGTCGAGGGGTCTCGACCCACCGACCGGGACCATAGCGGCTGTGACCGCCCCGATGGAATGGTGTGAGCCCCGTCGCTCCGGTGCCCTCCGCTGTCATATGCCGCGTTCCGTACCGCAGTTGGACACGTCGGCGGCCCCGAGGGGATGACGAAGCTCACGTCCTGCGGTGGTTTGGGCGGGGGTTGGCCGTGCGGTGGGTCACATGACGCACGTCACCGGGCTTTACGCGTCCGGCCGGACGACCCCGAGGATCGGCATCGAACCGGCGCCCGCGATCGTCACCGTGCGCCCGGGGCGCGGCGCGTGGATGATCGCGCCGTCGCCTATGTACATCCCGACATGGCTGGCGTCGTCGAAGTAGATGACGAGGTCGCCGGGGCGCATGTCCTTGACGTCGACGCGCTCCAGCTGCCGCCACTGCTCCTGCGAGGTGCGCGGGACGGGCCGGCCGGCCGTCGCCCAGGCCTGGGAGGTCAGGCCCGAGCAGTCGAAGGAG
>NZ_MUMF01000052.1 GCF_002155905.1 Streptomyces tricolor
CCCGGCACAGGGTACGCGCGCGCCCGCCCGCGCGTACCCTGTGCCGGGTGAACGCCACCGATCGCACCCCTGCCGACCTGCTGACTTCCGCGCTCGCCGCGGACCCCGGCCGCCCGCTGGTGACCTTCTACGACGACGCCACGGGCGAACGCGTCGAACTGTCCGTGGCCACCTTCGCCAATTGGGTGGCCAAGACCGCGAACCTCCTCCAGGGCGACCTCTCCGCCGGGCCCGGCGACCGGGTCGCGCTGCTGCTGCCCGCGCACTGGCAGACGGCGGTGTGGCTGCTGGCCTGCTCCTCGGTGGGTGCGGTCGCGGACGTCGCCGGGGATCCGGCGGCGGCCGACGTCGTGGTGAGCGGGCCCGACTCCCTGGAGGCCGCGCGGGCCTGCCGGGGCGAGCGGGTGGCGCTGGCACTGCGCCCCCTGGGCGGGCGTTTCCCGCAGCCGCCGGACGGCTTCCTCGACTACGCCCTGGAAGTACCGGGGCAGGGTGACCGGTTCGCCCCGTTCGCCCCGGTGGACCCGGAGGAGCCGGCGCTCATCGTCGCGGGGCGGGAGTTCAGCGGGGCGGAGGTGGTCGAGCGGGCTTCCGCTCAGGCGCCGTCGCTGGGGCTGACGGGTCCCGGGTCCCGGTTGCTGTCGGGGCTGCCGTACGACACCTGGGAGGGGCTCGGCGCGGGGCTGTTCTCGCCGTTGGCCGTCGGGGGGTCCGTGGTGCTGTGCCGGAATCTGGAGCGGCTGGACGAGGACCGCTTCGCCAAGCGGGTGGAGAGCGAGCGGGTGACCGCCGTTCGGCGGTAGGGCCGCCTTCCAGGTTGCCGGTCCGTCGCTGTCCCCCACCCCCACGGACCGGCCGCAGTCACCCGTTCGGAGTAACTAAAGGGCGCTCCGGCACCCCTCCCCGGCCATCGTCGTAAGGGCAGGACGCGACGCTCGTACGCCATGAGGGGATGGCCTCACCGTGACCGACACCGCAGGCAGGCCCCTCGGTCCCGGTCCGGGAGCGGGAGCCTCGGCCACCGGGGACGGGCTGATACGGCGTCGGCGGCGGCGGTGGCTGCACGGCTCCGCGCTGGGGGCCGCCGTGCTCCTCGCCGCGGCCGCCGGAGCCGGCTGGGCCGTGTACACCAAGCTCAGCGCCAACATCACCCCCGACGAGGCCGCCGCCGCCGAACTCGCGCGGTACGAGAAGGAGCGGCCCACCGCGCTGGCGCGGGGCGCGCAGAACATCCTGCTGATCGGGTCCGACACCCGGGCCGGGGACGGGAACGACAAGTACGGCAGGGACCTCGGCACCGAGCGGTCGGACACGACGATCCTGCTCCACCTGGCCGCCGACCGGCACAGCGCCACCGCCGTCTCGCTGCCCCGGGACCTGATGGTGGACATCCCGAGCTGCCGGCGGGAGGACGGCAGGCGCAGCGACCCGGTGTTCGCGATGTTCAACCACGCCTTTCAGGTGGGCGGTTCGGCGTGCACGATCCGGACCGTCGAGCAGCTGACCGGCATCCGCGTCGACCATCACATGGTCGTGGACTTCCGGGGGTTCAAGGAGATGGTGGACGCCGTCGACGGGGTCGAGGTGTGCCTGCGAGAGCCCATCGACGACAAAGCGGCGAAGCTGAAGCTGCCCGCGGGGAGGGTCACGCTCGACGGGGAGCAGGCGCTCGGGTTCGTACGGGCCCGCAAATCGCTCGGCAACGGCAGCGACACCGATCGGATCGAACGGCAGCAGCGCTTCCTCGGCGCGCTCGTCAACAAGGTGCAGAGCAATGACGTCCTGCTGAATCCGGTGAAGCTGTATCCGGTGCTGGACGCGGCGACCTCCGCACTGACCACCGATCCGGAATTGGCGAGTCTGCGTGGCTTGTACCATTTGGTGCGCGGGCTGCGTGACATTCCCACCGAACGCACCCAGTTCCTGACGGTGCCGAGAGAGTCGTACGTCTACGACGCCAACCGTGATCAACTCGTGGAGCCGGAGGCCGAGAAGCTGTTCGCGCGGCTGCGGGCGGACCAGCCGGTGGTGGTGAGCCGGGAGAATTCACAGAAAGTTCCCGGGCAGGACACAGGGTCGGACGGGCCGGACGGCCCCTCGCCCGCGCCGACGTTTCGCGGGAACACCGCCGCCGAACAGAGCTGCGAGTAAGGCGCGCGGCCGAAGTCGAGAACTTCCGTTCAGAAAATGAGGGGGATTGCCCGGTTGTAGGCAGGTGGAATTTGTCACCGGCGTCGCCCCACGCTGAACTGGGCGGATAGTGTGAGCGATCCGGTGCACCTGGCCGCGAGGTCCGTCCTGGGGTCGTGCACTGATTCACCGAGACCCGAGCGCCTTGGAGGGGGAAGGCGCCGCGTGGCCCCGACGGAGGATTCGGACAACCGTGGACGCGCAAGGCCGTGGGCGGGCGGACAACATCGATCCCGCAGACCAGTGGGTACTCAATCCGAACACCGGCGAATACGAACTGCGACTGAGCCCTTCCGCAGCGCAGCCGCCGGTTCCCGGACCGCGCAGACCGTCCCCCCGGGACGGCGGCGCCGCGACCGCCGGCCGTACCCGGCAGACGGCCGGGGAGGCGCGGCAGGCGGCCGGGGAGACCCGGCAGGCGACCGGGGAGGCCCGGCAGCCGTCCCGGGCGCGCGGCACCGACGTGCCGGCCCCGCGCTCGGCTCGCCGCCGCGGCGCCGAGCCGGAGGCACCCCAGGGGCGGCGCGCGTCCCGGCGTCCGGTGAAGAAGAAGTCGACGGCGAAGAAGGCGCTGCTGTGGACCGGCGGGTCCATGGCCTTCGTGCTGGTCGCCGTGACGGCCGCCGGCTACCTGTACATCAAGCACCTGAACGACAACATCACCTCCATCTCCGACGACGGCGCCAGCACCGGCGGCTTCCGCAAGGACGAGGCGATCAACATCCTGCTGATCGGCACCGACAAGCGCACCGGCCAGGGCAACGAGGGTTACGGCGACGCGGGCAGTGCCGGGCACGCCGACACCACGATCCTGCTGCACGTCTCCAAGGACCGGTCCAACGCCACCGCGCTGAGCATCCCGCGTGACCTGATCGTGGACATCCCGGACTGCCCGACCCAGCAGGAGGACGGCAGCCAGAAGGTCATCCCGGGCTCCGAGGGCGTCCGCTTCAACACCAGCCTCGGTCAGGACGACCGTACGCCGAGCTGCACCATGCGCACGGTGACCGAGCTGACCGGGATCACGCCGGACGACTTCATGGTCGCCGACTTCAACGCGGTCAAGACGCTGACCGAGGCGGTCGGCGGGGTCGAGGTGTGCCTGGCCAAGGACATCGACGACCCGGACTCGCATCTGAAGCTGTCCAAGGGCACCCACAACATCTCCGGTGAGCAGGCGCTGGCGTTCGTGCGCACCCGGCACTCCGTCGGTTTCGGCGGCGACCTGAGCCGGATCGGGCTCCAGCAGCAGTTCCTGAGCGCGCTGATGCGCAAGCTGAAGGGGAACGACACGCTCACCAGTCCGACGAAGATGGTGAAGCTGGCGGAGGCGGGCACCAAGGCGCTGACCGTCGACGACAAGCTGGACAGCATCGGCAAGCTGAAGGACCTGGGTCTGGAGCTGGGCAAGCTCAACCCGAAGAACCTGACCTTCACCACGGTGCCGGTGGTGGACAACCCTGCGGAGAAGGTCAAGAGCACGGTCGTGCTGAACAAGGAGAAGGCCCCCGCGGTCTTCGACGCCATCAGGAACGACGTCTCCTTCACCGAGGTGAAGAAGAAGCAGAAGGCGGCGAAGGACGCCCAGGCCGCCCGGCTCAAGGGCCCCAAGGCGCCCGCCTCCGAGGTGCGGGTGCGCATCCTCAACGGCGGGGCGGAGACCGGCAGCGCACAGGCGGTGCTGAGCTGGCTGCAGAACGAGGAGGGCGTGACCAAGTCGGAGAACGCCGGCAACGCGCCCGCCGCGCTGAGCAAGACGACGCTGGAGTACGCGCCGGACCAGGCGGCCCAGGCACGCCGGCTGGCCGCGCTCATGGGTCTGTCCGGGGCCGCGCTGAAGCCGGGCAAGAGCGTGACCAACTCCCAGGGGCTGCCGGCGATGACGCTGACCCTGGGCAAGGACTTCAAGGGTGCGGGGGTCTCCCTCACTCCGTCGGCGAAGGCTCCGGACGTCGACAAGTCCACGGCAGACAAGGTGAAGTGCGCCTCGTAGGTAACCCAAGGGGCCCGTCGTGCGTCTAACCCGACGCGGGACGGGCCCGTTGCTTGGCGCAAGGGTGGGGAGGGCAGGGAGTTTGGCGCAGAGCGAGGTGCGCGGGGAGGCTCCGGCGGTCGAGGACACGATGCCGCTCACGGCGCGGACCACGGACGCGCCGGCGCGGTCCGGCCGGCGCGGCGGCGGGCGGCGGGCGGGCGGTCCGAAGACCGACCGGCGGCGGCGCAGACGGCGCGTGCTGCGCTGGTCGGCGACCGTGCTGGCGGTGGTGATACTCGGCACCGCGGGCGCCGGATACCTGTACTACCGGCATCTCAACGGCAACATCCAGAAGGGCGCGCGCGCCAACGGCGACGACTCCAAGGCGCACCGGACCGCACCGAACGCGGCCGGCCAGACCCCGCTCAACATCCTGCTGATCGGCTCCGACAGCCGGAACTCCAAGGAGAACCTGAAGCTCGGCGGCAGCCGGGACCACGTCGGCGACCCGCCGCTCGCGGACGTGCAGATGCTGATCCACCTCTCGGCGGACCGCAAGAGCGCCGCCATGGTCAGCATTCCGCGGGACACCCGGGTGGACATCCCCAAGTGCACGGACCCCGAGACGGGCAAGGTCTATCCGGCGACGAACGACATCATCAACGTCACCCTGGGCCGTGGCGGGGCCGGTTGCACGCTGCTCACCTGGGAGAATCTCACCGGGGTCTACATCGACCACTGGATGACGATCGACTTCGCGGGCGTGGTGAAGATGGCGGACGCCGTCGGCGGTGTCGAGGTCTGCGTCAAGCAGAACGTGTGGGACCACTCGACGCCCAGCCAGCGCGGCGGCTCCGGGCTGAAGCTGAAGGCCGGACGGCAGAAGGTCTACGGCGAGACGGCCCTGCAGTGGCTGCGCACCCGGCACGCCTGGGGCAGCGACCTGATGCGGGCCCGCGCCCAGCACATGTACCTGAACTCGATGATCCGCACGCTCAAGCAGCAGAACGTGTTCACCGACACCGGGCGGCTGATGGACCTGGCCGAGGCGGCCACCAAGTCCCTGAAGGTCTCCGAGGAGATCGGCACGGTCAAGAAGCTGTACGACCTGGGCATGCAGATGAAGTCGGTGCCCGCCGACCGCATCACCAGCGTGACGATGCCCAACGTCCCGGACCCGGCCGACCCCAACAACCACGTCGTCCCGGACGCGGCCAAGGCCGACAGGATGTGGCAGATGCTCCAGGACGACGTGCCGTTCGACAAGAACGGCGGGAAGTCCGGGTCCAAGAAGGGCGCGGGCAAGGAGGAGTCGGCCAAGAAGCCCTCGGTCGACGCGGCCCGGCTCGGGGTGCTGGTGCAGAACGCCACCCGGACCACCACCGAGGCCGCGGTGCGGCAGCGGGCGTCGGCGATCAGCCAGGTGCTCGTGCAGAAGGGCTACGGCCGGGCACAGGCCGATGTCTCGGGGAGCCTCGCCGAGGACAGGACGGTCGTGCGGTATCCGAGCGCGGACCTGGAGGGCGACGCGCAGGCGGTGGCCAAGGCGCTGGGCATCCCGATGAGCGCGGTACAGAAGTCGACCGACGTGTCGGGGGTCACGGTGGTCGTCGGCGCGGACTGGCGCTCCGGCAGCGCCTACCCCAAGAAGTCCGAACCGAAGGCCGGAGACCTGCCCGAGGGCACCGACGCCGTCAACGGCTCGGACAAGTCGACGTGCATGGACGTGTACAAGCCCTACCAGTGGAGCTGACGGAGGCCCCGCCGACGTGAACGGGCCCCTCTCGGAGCCGACGTGAAAGGGCCCCTCCTCGGGCAGGAGGGGCCCTCGCGGGTTCGTCAGGCGGGGTCGAGGACCGCGGGCCGCCGGGACGCGATGACCTTCTTCGCCAGGGACTTCGGGCTGGTCAGGAAGCCCCAGCCCCAGGACATGTGCATGGTGGCGAGGGCCACCGGGATCTGCAGCCGGGCCTTCAGGGGCAGCCCCTTGCCGGCCGGGACGGAGCCCGCGACGATCGCGGCCAGGTAGCCGCCCGGGATCACGAAGCCCCACGGGGTCAGCGCCGCGCCCACCACCAGGCCCGCCGCTATCGCGCACACCGCCGTGGGCGGGGCGAGGTAGCGCAGGTTGATGGAGCCGGCGTGGTAGCGGGCGACGACGTGCCGCCAGCGGCCGTAGTCCTTGTACTGCTTGGCCAGCGCCCGCACCGACGGCCGCGGCCGGTACGACACCTTCAGCTCGGGCGAGAACCAGATGAGCCCGCCCGCCTCGCGGATCCGGAAGTTCAGCTCCCAGTCCTGGGCGCGGATGAACTCCTCGTTGTAACCGCCCTGCTGCTCCAGCGCCTCACGGCGGAAGACGCCGAGATACACCGTCTCGGCCGGGCCGGCCTGGCCGCCGGTGTGGAAGGCCGCGTTGCCGACGCCGATCTTCGAGGTCATCGCGGCGGCCACCGCGTGCTCCCAGTCGTTCTCGCCCTCGGCGTGCATGATGCCGCCGACGTTCTGCGCGCCGGTCTCCTCCAGGAGGCGCACGGCGGTGGCGATGTAGTTCGGCGAGAGCATGCCGTGGCCGTCGACCCGGACCACGATCGGATGCCGGGACGCCTTGATCGCCGCGTTCAGCGCGGCCGGGGTGCGGCCGGTGGGGTTCGGGACGGTGTGCACGCGCGGGTCGTCACGGACCAGCTCGGCGGCGATCTCGTCCGTGCGGTCCGTGGACGGACCCAGGGCGATCACGACCTCCATCTCGCCGGCGTACTCCTGCGCGAGGATCGCTTGGACGGCCCCGCGCAGATGCCGCTCCTCGTTGAGGACGGGCATGATCACTGAAACGGCGGGGAGCCGCACGTCGGGCTTGGCGTTCATAGGAGCCTCACGTTACCGCGAACGGGGGACACGGATGCGCGCCGCCGGGCCTGCGGCGCGGGCTGGAGATCGTATCGGCCTACTGTGCTCCCGGATCCCACGTACGGCCTCGTCCGGAGGTGTCCTCCTTGCCCAGCCCGCCTCGGTCCCCGGCGCGTCCGCAGCGCCGCCCGCACCCGCCCCGCCGTGTGCCGCGCCCGCCCGAGCGGCCGGTGCGCTCCGTCCGGCCGCCGCGGCGGCCACGCTGGGCCATGCGGGCGGTCACCACGCTGTCGGTGGTGGTGCTGGCCTCCGCCGGGATCGGGCATGCGGTCGTCACCAGTCTGGACGCGGGCATCGCCCGGATCGACGCCTTCAAGGACATGAAGAACCGGCCCCGGGCCGGCCACGGCATGAACCTGCTGCTGGTCGGCACCGACGGTCGCGACAAGATCAGCGAGCAGGACCGGCGCGCCTACCGGCTGGGCGGGCAGCCCTGCCACTGCACCGACACGATGATGATCGTGCACATCTCGGAGGACCGGGAGCGGGCCACCGTGGTCAGCCTGCCGCGCGACTCCTACGCCGACATGCCCGCGCACGTCGACCAGAACTCCGGGCGCCGGCACGGCCCGCACCCGGTCAAGCTGAACGCGGCCTACGCCGAGGGCGGGCCCCAGCTGACCATCCGGACGGTCGAGAACATGACCCATGTGAAGATCGACCACTACCTGGAGGTCGACTTCACCAGCTTCATGAGGACCGTGGACGTGCTCGGCGGGGTGAAGGTGTGCACACCGACGCCGCTGAAGGACAAGTACACCGGGCTCGACCTGGCGCCCGGCACGCACACCCTGCTGGGCGGGCAGGCGCTGCAGTACGTGCGGGCCCGGCACCTCGACGGCGCCAGCGACCTCGGGCGGATGAAGCGGCAGCAGCGGTTCCTGGCCGCGCTGCTGGACAAGGCGACCTCCTCCGGGGTGCTGCTTAACCCGATGCGGTTCCGGGACGTGACCCGGGCGGTGCTCGGCTCGGTCCGCGCCGACGCGGGCTTCGGCACCGACGAGCTGCTCGACCTCGGCCGCGCGATGCGGAACTTCTCCCCGTCCTCCTCCGAGTTCACCACCGTCCCCATCGGGCAGATGAACTTCCAGGTCAAGGGCATCGGGTCGACCCTGAAATGGGATCCGGCGAAGGCGGAGCGGCTGTTCGGGGCGGTGCGCGACGACCGGCCGCTCGCCGCGGACCAGCCGCGCCGTGACCCGGCCGCGGCTCCGGTGCCGGTGGAGGTGGCCCCGGACACGATCCGGGTCCAGGTGGCGAACGGCACCGGCACGGCCGGGCTGGCCAAGCGGGTCGACGCGGCGCTCGCGGCGACCGGCTTCGCCACCACCCGCCAGCCGGTGACCGCGCCCGCCCGTGTGCCGCGCACGGTGATCTCCTACGACCCTCGCTGGGACCGCTCCGCCCGCTCGCTGGCCGCGGCCCTGCCGGGCGCCGAGCTGCGGGCCGTCCCGGGGCAGGGGCCGATGCTGAAGGTGACGGCGGGCGCGGATTTCAAGAACGTGCGCAAGGTGCGGTTCGAGGACCCCGCGCGGCCCGAGGAGACGGTGGTGCGGGGCAACGAGGTGGTGTGCTGAGGGTGCGCTCCCGGCGCTGCTCCGAC
Organism: Streptomyces tricolor; assembly: GCF_002155905.1. Taxonomy (GTDB): domain Bacteria; phylum Actinomycetota; class Actinomycetes; order Streptomycetales; family Streptomycetaceae; genus Streptomyces; species Streptomyces tricolor. The sequence goes on from NZ_MUMF01000052.1 coordinate 8,679, forward strand.
TCCGGTCAGTCCTCGAAGCCCTCCGCCGCCCGCTGCTCGCGCAGCTCCCGGATCGCCCGGCGGCGGGCCAGCCGGTGGGTGCGGCGGATCTGGGCCTCCTGGTAGCGGCGGCGGTCGCGGTCGGTCTCCGGTATGACCGGCGGCACCCGGCGCGGCTTGCCGTCGGCGTCGACGGCGGCGAAGACCAGGTAGGCGGAGCCGACCTGGGTGGGCGGGGTCGACTCGTTCCAGCGCTCGGCGAGGACCCGCACGCCGACCTCCATGGAGGTCCGGCCGGTCCAGTTCACCTGCGCCTTGACGTGGACCAGGTCACCGACGCGGACCGGTTCGAGGAACGCCATCTCGTCCATGGACGCGGTGACGGCGGGGCCGCCGGAGTGGCGGCCCGCCACCGCGCCCGCCGCGTCGTCGACCAGCTTCATGATCACCCCGCCGTGCACCGTCCCCAGCAGGTTGGTGTCGTTGTGGGTCATGATGTGGCTGAGGGTGGTGCGCGAGGCGGACGTGGGCTTGCCCGGGATGTCCGGTTCCATGTCCGGATCCCTGTCCGTGGCCTGGTCTGTCATGCCCTCCACCTTATGCCGAGGCCGCATTCGCGGAATTTGTGTCGGGTTCGCAACAGCGCGGCCCTGATTTTCCGACATCCCTTGTCGAGCACATATCGGCGCCCGGCACACTGGGGCGCATGAATGACTGGCCCGAGGGATGGTCCGACGACAACCGCGGCCCGCGCTACGGACGCGGCAGTGCCGGCGCGCAGCCGGAGAGTGCCCGCGTGATGCGTCAGGTGCGGCGCGGCCCGGTGCCGCCCGGACCGCGCTCGGCGCACGGCGACCCCGGCCCGGCGGCGCCGCCGTACGCGGCCGGAGTGCCGCAGCAGCCGTCGTACGTCGACGGCCAGGGGCACGAGGACGGCTACGACAGCGGCTACAACACGGGCCAGGTGTACGGCACCCCCGGCGGCCGGGGGCCGGGCGCTCCGGCGGGTGCGTCCACCCGGTCCCCGCGCCCCGCGCCGAACTGGCGGCGCCGGATCAAGTGGACCGCGATCACGCTGGCGGCCGTGCTGGTCGTCACCTCGATCGCGACCTACTTCTGGGCCGACTCCAAGCTGCGCCGCGAGGTGGACCTGTCGAAGGTCATCGACCGGCCGGAGGGCGGCGAGGGCACCAACTACCTGATCGTCGGCTCGGACAGCCGTGAGGGCATGTCCAAGGAGGACGAGAAGCGGCTGCACACCGGCGGCGCCAAGGGCAAGCGCACCGACTCGATGATGATCCTGCACGTCGGCGACAACGGCGACACGCTGATCTCGCTGCCGCGCGACTCGGACGTGGTCGTGCCGTCGTACCAGGGCTCGACGTCCGGGAAGGTCTACCCGGCACAGGGCCGGCACGCGAAGCTGAACGCGACCTACTCCGAGGACGGGCCGACGCTGCTGGTGCGCGCGATCGAGGCCAACACCGGTCTGCGCATCGACCACTACGTGGAGATCGGCTTCCAGGGCTTCGCGAACATCGTGGACGCGGTGGGCGGTGTCGAGATCGACATCGAGAAGGGCTTCAAGGACAAGTGGTCCGGCGCCGACTTCAAGGCCGGCAAGCAGACCCTGGACGGCCAGCAGGCGCTCGCCTTCGTGCGGACCCGGCACGCGTTCGCCGCCTCCGACCTGCAACGCACCAAGAACCAGCAGAAGTTCCTGGCCGCGCTGGCGCACCAGGTCGCCACCCCGTCGACGGTGCTGAACCCGTTCAAGTTCTACCCGACCATGGGCGCGGGCCTGGACTCCCTGATCGTCGACAAGGACATGTCGCTGTGGGACCTGGCGTCGATGTTCTGGGCGATGAAGGGCGTCAGCGGCGGTGACGGCACCTCGATGAACATGCCGATCTCCGGCTCCTCCGGCGGCAACCTGGTCTGGGACAAGGCGAAGGTGAAGACGCTGGTGGACCAGTTGAACAACGACGAGAAGGTCACCGTCTCCGGCAACTGACGGCGGCGCGCGCACCGGTTCCGAGGGCACCCCGCGGGGTGCCCTCGGCCGTGTCGCGGTGGGTCACATGCTGGCGCCCGCCATCGCCCGACAGGTCTCCGCGCAGCGGCGACACGCCTCGGCGCAGCGCATCATCTGCTGGTCGTCGGGCATGGACATACACGCCTCGGCGCACATCTGGCACGCCTTCGCGCAGACCATGCACATGTCGCCGGACATGGGCGAGCGCCGCATCATCATGTCGGCGCACATGCGGGTCGTCTCGGAACAGTCCATGAGCGCGCGCATGATCTGCATCTGCGCCTGGCCGCCCTGCTGCATGCAGGAGCTCATGGTCTCCTCGCAGATGTTGTGGCAGTTCATGCAGGCGTCGATGCAGTCCTGCATCTGCTGGGTGAGGGCGGGCATCATTCCGGACTGGGTCATGGCTCCTCCTGGGAGGCGGTGGGACCCGGGGCGGGCCCCGTGTGCTTCCGTCCTACGACGGGGAGCGGTGTCCCGCACGTCGGGCCGCGCCTGCCCGGCCCGTCCGGGAGAGGCACCCGTCCGGGAGAGGCACCCGCCCGGGACGGCGCCCTCGCCCGAGAAGGCGGCCGGACGCGAGAAAGGCGCCCCGCGGGGCGCC
>NZ_MUMF01000518.1 GCF_002155905.1 Streptomyces tricolor
CGCGTCGATCACGTCGTCGGTGAGCCGACGGCCGTTCGGGAAGCCCGCGTTGTCGCCGTCCAGCACACCCAGCCGCTTCGGGTGCGCGCTCGGCTTGATCGAGGTGTTCAGCCGCAGCTGCTCCGAAGGCTTCACGTGCGGCGGCTGGTTCAGACCCTTGACGCCCTTGAGGAAGACGTCGACCAGGTCGTTGCGCGGCTCCGCGGGCGCCTTGATCTTGTAGATGGACTCGATGAGCTTCGGCAGCTCGGGGTTGGTGACGTTCTTCAGGAACTGCCCGTCGTACGCGGGCTGCGAGGCGTTGAACTTGTCCTTGTCCTTCTGCGGGTTCACGACCTCGTTGACCAGCGGGTTGCCGAGGCGCGAGACCTGGCTGTAGTAGCCCTGGGCGTTACGGCGCTGGGTGGTGGACCAGATGCCGACGACCGGCTGGTGGGACGACTCGCGGATCAGGTCGTTGGGCACCTGGAGGGCGATGGTGTTGACGTTGTAGCCCTTGAGGGTGTCCCGGCCGACCTCGGTGAGGTTCCCGCCGTACAGCAGGTCGAAGACCCGCAGGTCCAGGAAGAACGGGTCGTCGGCCTGGCCCGCGAAGGTCGCGGCGCCGCTCGCCGTCCTGTGCACCGCCTGCGCGCGCAGCTTGCCGTAGTCCGGCATGGACGCCTTGCCGACGTTCGACGGCGCCACCGGCACGTTGTCCGCGAGCTTCGTCTTCGATGCCTCGTGCCCGTTCTTGAGCCGGATGAGATCGATGTCGTACGTCTGGGTGACGTTGAGGTCGGGGTCGTCCAGGCTGGTGACCGGACCCGTGTTGTAGAGGAACGTGTTCCCGTTCCGCGTCCGCGTCTTGAAGGTGTAGCGGAACACCAGCTCGCCCTGCGCGTCACCGTTGTTGTCGATGTGCAGGTCGTACTGGGCGTCGTCGGCGAACGTGTAGAAGTTCGGTCCGCCGGCCGGCTCCTCGAACGGGATCCAGTTCGCCACGATCGTCGTCGTGTCGGGCTTGTCCGGGCTGACGAACGCGTACAGGTCCGTGTTGTCGAACTGCGGGGTGCCCGAGATCAGCGGGGCCTCCCGGTGGGAGGAGGCGGAGGCCGCCCCGGGTGCCAGCGTGGCCACGCCGGCGGCCGTGAGCCCGCCGGCGGCCAGCGCGCCGCAGATGAGCGTGACCAGGCCCGAGCGCCCCGCACCGCTCCTGGGAAAAAGAGGTGTCATGCCGTCCGTCCTCCGTGCCTACGTGCCTTTGACGGACGGGTATACGGAGCGAACCCGCCGATCGGTTTGGTCGGCCGGCGAAAAACTTTTTCCCGGTCCGGGACCCGCGTTTTCGGCCCGCGGATCCGTAAGTCCTCGGGGAGGTGTGTCTCGGTGCGGATGCGCGGTGCGCGGGGAAGAGCCGGCTGCGGCCACGGAGAGGGGGCCCGTATGCAGGCGGACGAGCTGCTGGTGCTCGTGGCGGACGGCGACCAGCGAGCGTTCGAGGAGCTGTACGGCCTGGTGTCCGGTCCGGTGTACGGACTGGTCCGGCGGGTGGTGCGCGACCCCGCCCAGTCCGAGGAGGTCGCCCAGGAGGTCCTGCTCGAACTGTGGCGCTCCGCCGCCCGCTTCGACCCCGGCCGGGGCAGCGCCCTGTCCTGGATCCTCACCCTCGCCCACCGCCGCGCCGTCGACCGGGTGCGCAGCGCCCGCGCGGCCGGGGAACGCGAGCAGCGCGAGGCCCTGCGCGCCGGGGAACCCGCGTTCGACCAGGTCGCCGAGGAGGTCGAGGCCGGCCTGGAACGCGAGTGGGTGCGCCGCTGCCTGAACCGGCTCACGGCTCTGCAACGCCAGTCGGTGACCCTCGCCTACTACGACGGGTACACCTACCGTGAGGTGGCCGAGCGGCTGAAGCTGCCGCTCGGCACGGTCAAGACACGGATGCGCGACGGACTCACCCGGCTGCGCGAGTGCCTGGGAGGCGCCGCATGAGCATCCTCGGCAAGCTGCTGCGCCGCCAGGACCTGCACTCCCTCGCCGCCCCCTACGCGCTCGACGCCCTCGAACCCGGCGAGCGGCGCCGCTTCGAGAAACACCTGGCGGGCTGCGACCGCTGCGCCGCGGAGGTGCGGGACCTGGCCGAGGACGCGGTCCGGCTCGCCTGGTCCACGGCGGCCCCCGCGCCCGCCGCCCTGCGCGACCGGGTCCTGGCCGCCGTCCGCAGCACCCCGCAGGAACCGGCCCCGGACCGGCGGCGCACGGCACCGCGGGACCGGGCCGCCGCCCGGGGCCGCGCGGCCGCCCGGGACCAGGCGCCGTCCCGGGAGCGCGCGCCCCAGCTGCCGCCGCACGTCTGGGGCACCCAGCCCCCGCCCGGCCGCGCCCGGACGCCCCGGAGCCGTCCCCTGTTCGCCCCGCTCGCCACGGCCACCGCCGCCGCGGCCCTCGTCGTCGCCTCCCTCTTCGCCGTCCAGGCGCAGCGCACCGAGGACCGGCTCACCGCCGAGCAGGCCCGGGCACGTGAGATCGCCCACGTTCTGGCCGCTCCGGACGCCCGGGCGGCGAGCGCCGAGGACGCCCGGGGCCGCAGTATCGGAGTAATCGCTTCCGCCTCCGGGCGGGAGGCCGTCGTCACCCTCAGCGGATACGGCACCCCGCCCGGCGGGCGCGTCCACCAGCTCTGGCTCATGCGCCCCCGAGTGCAACCGCGCTCCCTGGGGCTCCTCACGGGCGACACGCCCTTGGTCGCGAAGGGGCTCGACCCCGCCTCGTCGTCACTCGCCGTAACCGTCGAACCTGACGGTGGGTCAGCGCAGCCCACCAGCCAGCCCATTGTCCAACTCACCCTGAAATCGGTCGGATTCGGAGAGTAGTCAAAGAGGGATGGTCAACCCCCTTACAGGGAAGGTGAATCCTGTGGCCGAGATACACGCGTGCCCCAGTGGGGCGATAGGGTTACCCTGCCCGGGCCGGGTGGACTCGTACGGGTGGGGAGTGACATGGAACAGATAACAGTGCGCAGCAGGGCGCGGGTCCCTGCGATCACCTGCGGGAGCAGCGCGACCAGTTCGCGCCTCGACCGCCATCTGTCGGTGCTGGCGGGTCCCGCCATACCGCAGCGGGAGACGGTCGAGGCGACGTCGCTGATGCGTGAACTGACGGCGCGTGACACCGTGCGCCAGCACAGCGACCGGGGTGCGCGGGTCAGCCGCGTCTCCCTCTTCGCGCCGCTGCGCCGGCTGCGCCGTTCGCTCTTCGGCAGTCACTGACCGCGGCGCAGGGCCCCTGACCCCGAGCAGGGGTGCCCGCGCTCAGGCCGCCACACCGTCCCGGCGCAGCGCTGCGATCTCGTCGTCCGTCATCCCCACGGCACGCAGCAGCGCTCCGGTGTGCTGCCCGAGTGCGGGCACGTCACCCATCCGTGCCTCGTTCCCGCCCGGCAGCGTGATCGGTGGCAGCAACGCCATCAGCGGCCCGGCCGGCGACCCCACCTGACGCCACCGCTCCCGGACCGCCAGCTGGGGATGTGCCGCCAGCTCGGGCAGGTCCCGCAGCCGGGCGCAGGCGATCCCCGCCTTCTCCAGCCGGGCCAGCGCCTCCTCGGCGTCCAGCACCACCAGCGCCCCCGCGACCAGTGCGTCGGTCCGCTCCCGGTGCGCCACCCGCGCCGCGTTCGTCGCGTACGCCGGATCCGTGCCCAGCTCCGGGCGGCCGATGACCTGCTCGGCCAGCCGCCGCCACTCCCGGTCGTTCTGCACCGACAGCAGCACCCGCCCGCCGTCCGCCGTCGGATAGGCGTCGTACGGCGCGATCACGGCGTGCGCGAGCCCGGTGCGGGCCGGCGGCCGCCCGCCGTGCAGCGTGTGATGCAGGGGATGGCCCATCCACTCGGCGAGCGCCTCCAGCATGGACACCTCCACCGGCCCGCCCCGCCCGGTCGTGCCGCGCCGCACGAGCGCGGCCAGCACCCCCGAGAACGCGTACATGGCCGCCGCGATGTCCGCCGCCGGGATGCCCGCCTTCACCGGCTGCTCCGGCGTCCCGGTGACCGACACCAGCCCCGCCTCGCACTGCACGAGCATGTCGTACGCCCGCTTGTCCGCGTACGGCCCCGAGCCGCCGTAGCCCGAGATGTCCACGGCGATCAGCCGCGGGTGCGCGGCGCACAGCGTGGCCGCGTCCAGGCCGAGCCGGGCGGCGGCCCCGTGCGCGAGGTTCTGCACGAACACGTCCGCGTCCGCGACCAGCCGCCGTACGACGTCCAGGCCGCGCGGATCCTTCAGGTCCAGCGCGAGGGACTCCTTGCCGCGGTTGCACCACACGAAGTGCGAGGCGAGGCCGCGGGCCGCCGTGTCGTAACCGCGCGCGAAGTCGCCGCCGTCGACCCGCTCCACCTTGATGACCCGGGCGCCCAGGTCGGCGAGCTGCCGGGTCGCGAAGGGTGCGGACACGGCCTGTTCGACGGCGACGACGGTGATGCCCTCCAGGGGCAGCGGGAGCTGATCCATGGGGTGGATGATCTCCCCCGGCCGGCGGTTCTGTCAGCAGTGCGGCGTCACTCGGCCCGCGCGTACCGGCTCACCGCGAGCGGCAGGAACAGGGCGATCAGGGCGAGGCTCCACACCAGCGACCCGGCCACCGGGTGGGCCACCGGCCAGGCCGCGCCCTCCGGGACGGGCGCGTTGCCGAACAGGTCCCGCAGGGCGGTGGTGACCGCGCTGACGGGGTTCCACTCGGCGAGCGTGCGCAGCCAGCCCGGCAGGCCGTCCGTCGGGATGTACGCGTTGGACAGCAGCGGCAGCACGAAGGAGGAGGCGCCGAGCTGACCGGCCGCCTCCTCGCTGCGGGTGAGCAGCCCGAGGAGGATCCCGGCGCAGGTGCAGGCGAACCGGAAGAGCAGCAGCAGCCCCACGGCACCGGCCGCCCCGGCCGCCGACCCCTCGATCCGCCAGCCCACCGCGAGACCGGTCAGCAGCAGCGGCACCGTCCCGGCGGCCGTGACCACGAGGTCGGCGACGGCCTGCCCGAGGACCGTGGCGGCCCGGCTCACCGGCATCGTCCGGAACCGGTCCGTCACGCCCCGGTGGGTGTCCTGGGCGGCCTGGAACATGCCGGTCATCAGCCCGCCGGCGGCCGTCGCCACGAGCAGCCCGGGGACCAGGAAGGAGCGGTACTCACGGCCGGGCATGGCCAGGGCGCTGCCGAACACGTAGCCGAAGAAGAGCAGCATGTTGACGGGCATCAGCTGGGTCAGGACCGCCAGCCCCGGGCTGTTGCGGACCCGGCGCAGCTGCCGGCCGGCCATCGCCAGTCCGTCGTACGCCATCGCGCTCATGCGGCACGCTCCCCGCTGTCGGTGCTGTCGGTGCTGTCGGTGCTGTCGGCTCTGCCGGCGGACTGCCCGGTGAGCCGCAGGAAGACGTCGTCGAGGGTGGGCGGGCGGATGCCCGCGTCCAGCAGCGGCACGCCGGCCGCGTCCAGTTCGCGCACCAGGCGGGGCAGGGTCAGGGTCGGGTCGGTGGTGACCGCGCCGACGGCGTTCCGCTCGCGGTCGAACGCGGGCTCCCGGCCGGTCAGCCGGTCGAGCACGGCCGCCGCCCGCGGCAGCGCGCCGGCATCCGCGACCACCGCCTCCACGTGCGACCCGATGAGCGCCTTGAGCGCGGCCGGCGAGCCGGTGTGGGCGACCCGGCCCCGGTCCACCAGCGCGATGTCGTCGGCGAGCCGGTCGGCCTCCTCCAGGTACTGCGTGGTCAGCAGCACCGTCGTGCCGTCCGCCTTCAGCTCGCGCACCGCCTGCCAGACGCGGGCGCGGCTGGCCGGGTCGAGTCCGGTGGTCGGCTCGTCAAGGAAGAGCACGTCGGGCTGGCGGACCAGGCTCGCGGCGAGGTCGAGGCGGCGCCGCATGCCGCCCGAGTACGCCGCCGCCTTCCGGTCCGCGGCCTCGGTCAGACCGAAGCGCTCCAGCAGTGCGTCGGCCCGGGCGGCCGGCCCGCGCACCCGGTGCAGCCGGGCGAACAGCCGCAGGTTCTCCCGGCCGGTGAGGTCCCCGTCCACCGAGGCGTACTGCCCGGTGACCCCGATCCGGCGGCGCACGGCCGCCGCCTCCCGCACCAGGTCGTGCCCCGCGATCCGCGCCGAGCCCCCGTCCGGGCGCAGCAGCGTCGTCAGCAGCCGCACCGCCGTCGTCTTCCCCGCCCCGTTCGGCCCGAGCAGCCCGCAGACCGTGCCCTCGGCGACGGCCAGATCCAGCCCGCGCAGGGCCCGCACCGCGCCGAAGCGCTTCTCCAGACCCTCACTAAGTACAGCGTACGTAGTAGTCATGCCGGGACCATACCGCACTGCGTACGGTGTACGTAACTACGATGGTGGCCGAGGTGATGACCGATGGCAGTCCGAGGGGCCGTCCCCGAGGTGATCTGGGCGCGCCCCGAGCGCACCGGCCGGGGTCCGAAGCCGGCGTACACGCGCGACGACATCGCCGCCGCCGCCGTCCGGATCGCCGACGCGCAGGGGCTCGACGCGGTGTCCATGCGGCACGTCGCGGCCGAGCTGGGCTGCGGCACCATGTCGCTGTACAACTACGTCCCCCGCAAGGAGGACCTGCACGAGCTGATGGTGGACGCGGTCAGCGCGGAGCACGCGCGCTGGGAGCCGAGCGGCGACTGGCGGGCCGACATGCGCCGGGTGGCCGGGCAGACGCGCGAGCTGATGCGCCGGCACCCATGGCTGCCCCGCCTGATGTCCCCCGCGTACGGCTTCAGCCCGAACGCCCTGCGCTACCTGGAGCACTGCCTGGCCTGCCTGGACCCGCTGGAGGCTCCGTACGGCACCAAGCTGGAGTTCATCGCCCTGCTGAACGGCATGGTCACGACCTACGTCCGCAACGAACTCGACACCGCCGAACGGGTCCGTGCCCTGCCCTGGTCGGAGGACGAGGAAAACGCGGTCCGCATCGCCTACCTGGGGAGCCGGATCGCCTCCGGCGCGTATCCGCGCATGGCGGCGGCGTTCGCGGAGGACGCCGGGCCGATCGACCTGGAGGCGGTGTTCGAACGAGCGGTGGAGCGGGTCCTCGACGCCTTCGACCCCGAGCGCGGCGCCCGGTGAACCGGTCGCTGCCCAACGCCGGCTCGGCCTGATCGCGGACGTCCTGTCGGCGACCCGCGCCAGCGGCGTCCCGCTCCGGCTGCGCGGCGGCTGGGCGAGGGACTTCTTCCTCGGCGAGGCCACCCGCGAGCACGAGGGCATCGACTGGTTCGCCTGGGCCGCCCCGTCCCGGTCGACGAGGGTGAAGCCGCTCTCCGGGCCGTGCTTCAGGAAGTCGAGCTGAAGGCCGGCGGCCCGGCGCCGGTGTACGGCCGAGCCGGATCGGCGTGCCGGCGAGGTGCTCCGCGTCCTGTCCGGGCCCGGCCCCGCCGCGCCGAGGACGCCGAGGACATCGCCCGGCTGGAGGCCGCCCTGCGCCGGCGGGCCGGCGGCTAGAGCAGCGTGAACTGCCCGTCCGGGCCCTCTTCCCGGTGGTCCAGGACCGAGGCGGGGCGGCGGGAGGGGGCCGGCACCGGCAGGACGCCCGCCTCGCGCAGATCGGCCGCCGTGACCGGCGACGCCGGCTTCAACTCGGCGCGGAGCGGGCGCAGTTCCGCCAGCAGGGCGAGGACCGTGATCAGCTCCAGCAGTTCCGAGGTCCAGCTCTGCGGCCAGGTCGCCGGACGGATCGCGGCGAGCGTGCCCGGCTCGGCCGGTGCGGTGCGTGCCGCGAACCAGGTCTCCAGGACCCGGGCCCCGGCCACCTCGTAGTCCCAGGCCTCGGGCGGGACGGGGGAGATGCGGCCCCCGTCCAGGTGCAGGGTCTCCTCGTCCCGGTCGTAGCGGAGGCCGAGCGGCCGGCTCGGCAGGGGCGCGCGGACGTACGGGCGGCGGCCACCGGGCAGCTTGGGGCGCTCGCCGTCGCGGCGCATCAGCCACAGCGTCCGGCGGCCCACGTCCACCCCGGACTCCCACAGGCCCGGGTCCTCGGTGAGCGGGACGGTCAGGTCCGGGCGGACCGTCGCCAGGATCCAGGCCAGCACGTCCGGCGCCGCGGGGCGCACGCCCAGCCGGGCCGCGAGATGGTCCAGCAGACCGGGGGCCAGGTTGGGTTCCGTGCCGCCGGGGCGGCGGTAGAGCGGACGGATCCGGCCGGTGCGCAGCAGGGGCAGGTGGGAGGTGGCCAGCAGCGGGGTGCCGGCGTCACCGCCCGTCTCGACCGTGAACACCTGCCGCGCGTCCGCCACCCGCCACAGCTCCGGACGGGCCGTGTCGAGCAGCCGGTGGTCCGGGATCAGCCACTGCTCGTCGAACGGGGCGGCCAGCACCCGCACCGGCTCCGCGCAGGGGCCCTCGGCCCGCGCGAGCCGCCGCGTACCGGTGGACCGGCCGGGCAGCTGGGCCACCGCCGACCGGAGCGTACGGGCGCGGGTCGGCTCGAACAGGGCCTCCCGGTCCGGGCCCTCGGCCTTCAGCAGGGCGTCCCAACGGGCCCGCAGCGAGGCCGGATCGGGCGCCGCCGGCCAGGCACGGCCCGGCCGCAGCGGTGCGACGGACCACGGCATGAGGTCCGCCAGCAGCGGAGCGTCGTCGTGCGTCACGCTGGGCATCGTAAGGCCTCGCCCGGCCCCGGTATCAGGTGGCGTCCAGGGTGACCGTGAACGAGAACCGGTCCCCCCGGTAGTGGATGACCGCCACGTCCAGCACCCGCCCCTCGGTGTCGTACGTGACGCCCGTGTAGTGCAGGATCGGGCTGAGCAGCGGCACTTCGAGCAGGCGAGCCGTCTCCGGGTCGGCGAGCCGGGCCTGGACGGTGTCCGTGATCCGGCTGATGTCCGCCTTCACCACGTCCCGCAGCACCTTGGTCATCGGCCAGCGCACCAGGTCGTCCAGGTCGATGCGCTCGGCCAGGTCGGGGCGGACGTGGTTGACGGCGTGGTTGGTCGGCTCGCCGGTCTTCTCGTCGCTGCGCAGCCGGTGGTACGACGCCACCTCCGCAAGGTCCGGGAAGTACTCGGCGAGCCCGGACGGCACGGGCACGCGGCCGTGGCCGAGCAGCTCGGTCGTCATCCCGGACTGCTGGGCCACGATCGCGTCCACCGAGCCGAGCAGCCGGACCGGGGCCCCGCGCCGGACGCCGGGCTCGATGAACGTGCCGCGCCGCCGGTGCCGGCTGATCAGGCCCTCGTCCTCCAGCTCCTTCAGCGCCTGCCGCATGGTCAGCACGCTCACGCCGTAGTGCTCCGCGAGCTGCTCCTCGGTGGGCAGGCGCAGCGGGTCCTCGGGCGAGCGGCCCAGTATGGAGGCGCGCAGCGACTGCGACACCTGGTACCACAGCGGCAGCTTGCGGTTCAGGACGATCGAATCCGGAGCGAAGGAGGTCACGCGGCTATCCGTACCTGGCGGAGAACGTTCGGCGCAACGGCGGCCGTCACGCCCGGAAGTGCCGCTCCAGCCCCTGCCACACGTCGTCGTAGCGCCGCTGGAGGAATTCGGCGCCCGCCGCGTGCGGGGTGAGGGTGACCGGCCAGCGGGTCTCGAACATGAACGCCAGCCCGTCGTCGATCTTCTGCGGGCGCAGCTCGGCCGCGCTCGCCCGGTCGAACGTCTCCCGGTCCGGGCCGTGCGCCGACATCATGTTGTGCAGTGAGCCGCCGCCGGGGACGAAGCCCTCCGCCTTGGCGTCGTACGCGCCCTCGATCAGGCCCATGTACTCGCTCATCACGTTCCGGTGGAAGTACGGCGGCCGGAAGGTGTCCTCGCCCACCAGCCAGCGCGGCGCGAAGACCACGAAGTCCACGCCGGCCAGGCCCGGGGTGTCCGACGGGGAGGTCAGGACGGTGAAGATCGACGGGTCGGGGTGGTCGTAGGAGATGGTGCCGATCACATTGAACCGGCGCAGGTCATAGACGTACGGCACATGGTTGCCGTGCCAGGCGACCACGTCCAGCGGGCTGTGGTCGTAGGTGGCCGTCCAGAGGTTGCCGCAGAACTTGTTCACCACCTCCACCGGGCCCTCGACGTCCTCGTACGCCGCGACCGGCGCCCGGAAGTCCCGGGCGTTGGCCAGCCCGTTGGCGCCGATGGGTCCGAGGTCGGGCAGCTGGAAAGGAGCCCCATAGTTCTCGCACACATAGCCCCGGGCCGACTCATCGAGCAGCTCCACACGGAAGCGCACCCCGCGCGGGATCAGCGCCACCTCGGCCGGTTCCACATGCAGCCGGCCGAACTCGGTGTGCAGCAGCAGTCCGCCCCGCTCCGGCACGATCAGCAGCTCCCCGTCGGCGTCGGAGAAGACCCGCTCCATCGAGGCGTTGGCGTGGTACAGGTGCACGGCCATGCCGGAGCGCTGGGTCGCGTCGCCGTTGCCGCCCAGGGTCCACAGGCCGCCGAGGAAGTCGGTACCGGCCGGCGGCTCCGGCAGCGGGTTCCAGCGCAGCCGGTTGGGGTCGGGCACGGTCTCGGTGAACGGGGCCGTACGGATCGCGCCGTTGTCGGTGCGGGTGAACGCCGGGTGCGCGGCCGAGGGGCGGATGCGGTACAGCCAGGAGCGCCGGTTGTGCGCCCGGGGCTCGGTGAACGCCGTACCGCTCAGCTGCTCGGCGTACAGGCCGAGCGGTGCGCGCTGCGGCGAGTTGCGGCCCTCGGGCAGGGCACCCGGCACCGCCTCCGAGGCGTGTTCGTTGCCGAACCCGGTCAGATACGACAGCCCCTCGGCGGTCTTCCGCGCTCCTCCGCGCTCGAACACGCTCGCGCGGGAGGTGCCCCCATCGCTCATGATCGCTCCTTGTGCTCCCGATTCCTATGCAACACCGTAGGAATGAGTGGGGGTCCGCGCAAGAGGGCGCCGGGTCCTCCCGCAGAGGTATGGCCGGAACCAGACTTGAGGGGGATCCGGGGGACGGGGCCGCTGTTCTACGCTCCCGGTCATGTCGTGGACGAAGTGGACGCGTGGACCGCTCGCCGCGCTCGCGGTGTGCGCCCTGCTGCCGCTCGGAGCGGCGGCCTGCACCACTGGGGAGGCGCGCGGGGGGACCGTCTCGTCCTCGCCCGTGGGGCAGGTGCTGGACGAGACCGACGACACCGGCCGCAATCTGCGGGAGGTGCCCGGGGAGAACGCCCCGGAGGTCCGCGTGGAGGTCACCCCGGACCCGGCCGGCGGCTGGGACGTCCGGCTGGCCTTCCGGCACTTCCGCGGCTCCCCGCCGGACGCGCGGCCGGTGCCGGTCGCCGGCCGGGGGCTCGCCCACCTGTTCGTGGACGGCCGCCGGGTCGCCCGGCTGCGCACCCCCGCCTACCACCTGCCCGCCGACCGCGTCCCGCACGGCACCCACCAGATCACCGCCCGCCTGTACGCCGACGACGGCACGGTGTGGGCCGTCCACGGCAAGCCGGTCGAGAGCACCGCCGACATCACGGTGTCCGGCGCCGAGACGGGCGCGGGGGAGCCGCCGGTCGCGACCGCGTCCCCCGCCGCCGGGGGATGAGCGCCGTCGGCGCCGTCGGCGCATGAGTGCACCGGTCACCTGTCTTCGTACTGTGGGGTGAGGTTCACCGGATCCCGGCGGAAAGGCATCATGAAGCCCGTGCCCCATGCGACATCGCTTCGCCGTGCGCCCGTCCAGCGGCGCAGTGCCGAACGGCTGACCAGGATTCTGGACGCCTGCGCCGAACTCCTCGACGAGGTCGGCTACGACGCCCTGAGCACGCGCGCGGTCGCCGAACGCGCCGGAGTCCCCATCGGCTCGGTCTACCGCTTCTTCGGCAACAAACGGCAGATGGCCGACGCCCTCGCCCAGCGCAACCTGGAGCGGTACGTCGAGCGGGTCACCGAGCGCATGAAAGAGGCCCGCAAGGGGGACTGGCGGGCCGCCATGGACGCCGTCCTGGACGAGTACCTCGGCATGAAGCGCACCGCACCCGGCTTCTCCCTGGTCGACTTCGGCAACCAGATACCGGTGGGTGCCCGGCAGGCCGAGCCCAACACCCGGGTCGCCGACCGGCTCATCCACCTGCTCTCCGGCTACCTCGGCCGCACCCCGGACGAGGAGCTGCGCCGCGTGTTCCTGGTCGCCGTGGAGACCGCGGACACCCTGGTCCAGCTGGCCTTCCGGGTCGACCCCCAGGGCGACGAGGCGATCGTCCACGAGACGCGGGAGCTGCTGCGGGCGTACCTGAGGCGCGTGCTCGACTGAGCCGGGCCGCCGGGGCCGCGTGTCCGGCAGGGCCGGGCGCCGCGGCTCGGCCCCCAGGGAACCGCGGGCACGTGCCCGGCCGGCCCCCGCGGGCGCCCGTGCGACCGGTTCCCGCCGCTGTCGGTGCCGGAAGAGGTCTCCCCTCCATGCCTACCGGTCGGTATGCTCGCTCCAGCCCGCCTGCGCTTGCGCGGCGCCGCCGCCGACCCCTACGGGAGGACCCGTGTCCCGCACCGCCCTGCGAATCTGTCCCCTGTGCGAGGCCACCTGCGGGCTGACCCTCACCATCGAGGGCACCCGCGTCACCGGCGCCCGCGGCGACCGGGACGACGTCTTCAGCAAGGGATTCATCTGCCCCAAGGGCGCCGCCTTCGGTGCCGTCGACGGCGACCCCGACCGGCTGCGCACCCCGCTCCTCCGCGAGCACGGCACCCTGCGCGAGGCCACCTGGGAAGAGGCCTTCGACGCGGTCGCCGCCGGCCTGCGCCCGGTCGTGGAGCGGTACGGCCCCGACGCCGTCGGCGTGGTCCTCGGCAACCCCAATGTGCACACCATGGCCGGCGGCCTCTACCCGCCGGTCCTGCTCGGCGCCCTGCGCACCCGCAGCCTGTTCACGGCCTCCACGGTCGACCAGATGCCCAAGCACGTCTCCAGCGGGCTGCTGTTCGGCGACGCGTACGCCATCCCCGTGCCGGACCTCGACCACACCGACCACCTGCTGCTCATCGGCGCCAACCCGCTGGAGTCCAACGGCAGTCTGTGCACCGCCCCCGACTTCCCCGGCCGGCTCAAGGCGCTCAAGGCCCGCGGCGGCCGGCTCACCGTCGTGGACCCGCGCCGCACCCGCACCGCCAAGCTCGCCGACCGGCACCTGGCGATCCGCCCCGGCACCGACGCCCTGCTGCTCGCCGCGATGGCGCACACCCTCTTCGCGGAGGACCTGGTCGACCTCGGGCACCTCGCCCCGCACGTCCAAGGGCTCGACGAACTCCGCGACGCCCTCGGCGACTTCACCCCCGAGGCCGTGGCCCCCGCCTGCGACCTGGACGCCGGTGTCGTCCGCACCCTGGCCCGGGACCTCGCCGCCGCCCCCACCGCCGCCGTCTACGCCCGCATCGGCAGCTGCACCGTGCCGCACGGCACCCTGGCCAGCTGGCTGGTCGACGTCCTCAACATCCTCACCGGCAACCTGGACCGCCCCGGCGGCGCCCTCTTCCCGCAGGCCGCCACCGACAGGACGCCCCGCCCGGCGGGCCCCGGCCGGGGCTTCGCGCTCGGCCGCTGGCACTCCCGGGTGAGCAAACACCCGGAGGTCAAGGGGGAGTTGCCGCTCGCC
>NZ_MUMF01000519.1 GCF_002155905.1 Streptomyces tricolor
CCATCCGTCCGCACCGGCCGCTCAGCACAGCCCACCCGGCACGTCCCCGCCCCAGCGCCGCAACGACCCGCCAAGGGCAAACCCCGCTCCCGCCGACCCGCCACCCGGCAGGGCCCGCTCTCCAGCGAGCCCTGCCTCGGCCGTCGATCTCCCGCAACGCCCGCCCGTCGGCGCACCTGCCGGCCAGCGAGCCCGGAGCAGTCGCCCTCCGGGGAGCCGCAGCCGAGCGCAGCGGCTACGCGTCGATGCGTGACCGGTCCAGCGTCGCCGCCGAGCTGGAGATGAACTCCTTGCGGGGAGCCACCTCGTTGCCCATCAGCAGGTCGAAGACCTGTTCGGCGGCTTCCAGGTCGGAGAGGTTGATGCGGCGCAGGGTGCGGTGACGCGGGTCCATCGTGGTCTCGGCGAGCTGGTCGGCGTCCATCTCACCCAGACCCTTGTAGCGCTGGATGGACTCCTTGTAGCGGATGCCCTTGCTCTGGAACTCCATCAGCTTGTCGCGCAGCTCGCGGTCCGAGTACGTGTAGACGTACTTCTCCTGGCCCT
>NZ_MUMF01000520.1 GCF_002155905.1 Streptomyces tricolor
AGCGGTGGGGCCGCCACGGTGCTTGCCCACGATCAGGTCGGCCTCGCCCGCCCGCGGGGACTCCTTCTCGTAGGCGTCCTCGCGGTGCAGCAGGATCACGATGTCGGCGTCCTGCTCGATCGATCCGGACTCTCGCAGGTCGGACACCATCGGCTTCTTCTCGGTGCGCTGCTCGGGCCCGCGGTTGAGCTGGGCGAGGACCACCGCGGTGATCCCGAACTCCTTGGCCAGCAGCTTCAGTCCGCGGGACAGCATCGACACGGCGACCTGCCGGGACTCGGCGCGCGGCGCCTGCATGAGCTGCAGATAGTCGACGACGAGGAGACGCAGGCCGGCCGTGCGCACGAGGTTGCGGACGGTGGCACGCAGACCGGGCAGGGTGACGAGCGCGTTGTCGTCGATGTACAGCGGCGCCTCGCCCATCGCGGGGAGCTTGAGCGCGGCCCGCGCGAGGTCGTCGTCGGAGACGATGCCCTGCTTCAGGTGGTGCAGGGCGATCTTCGCCTCGCTGCACAGGATCGTGTTGGTGAGCTCGTCCTTGCCCATCTCCAGCGACGCGAAGTACGTGGGGATCTTGTGGCTGATGGCGGCGGCCCGGGCGAGCCCGGACGCGAACGTGGTCTTGCCCATGGCGGGGCGGGCGCCGACCACGACGAGCTGACCGGGCGCCCAGCCGCCCGANNNCGCCGAGGAGGGACGCCTTGGACGCGGCTGCCGGGCGGACGAGGTTGTCGAACTCGGTCTGGAACTCTGCGACATCGGAGTCCGGGTCGAAGGCCGGGCTGGTGGCACGCACCCGCATGCTGGTGCCGAGCGCGGCGGCGCGGG
>NZ_MUMF01000521.1 GCF_002155905.1 Streptomyces tricolor
CACCGCCGCCGCGCCGTCCCGCCGGGCAGTCCGCGCGATCTCTCCAGGGGCGCCCTTCCTCGCGTCCCCGTCAGGCTCCGCGTGCTCACCCCGGTCAGGACGAGCACGCCGGCGGGGCAGCCGGCCAAGCGCCGCGGCTCGTCCCGGCGCGGCGGCGTACGCGACGGCCGAGGGCACCGGCCGGCGGTCGCCGGCGGCCTCGCCGCACCGGGCGGCGCGGACCACGGCCGCACGGGCGGCACCTTTCCCGCCCGGGCCGCGGGCCAGATTCCTGCGGCGCGCCGCGCGGATCCCGCAGAACGGACTCAGCGCCACGAAGACGATCGCGGCGCCCGCCCCTGACCCGGACTCGCGAACTCGCGAACGAGAAGGCCTCGAAGAAGACGCCGGCGCCGAGGCCGGCGCCCGCCGGGTCACCGGCGGTGCGGGCCGCTGGTCGTGCGGGTCCAGTGGGTGCGCGTGGCGCCGAAGCCCGTCTCGTGGTCCCAGACGTGGGTGCAGGAGGGGCACTGGAGGTGGAGGAGGCTGCCGGTGTTGGCGAGGAGGTAGCGCCAGTGGTCGGGGCACCTGCCGCCCTGCCGGCACGTCGGGCAGGCCAGGTGGTCCTCGCAGTGGGGGCAGGTCACCCAGGCGCGGCGCCCGATGTCCGCCTGCGGGTCAAGCGGCAGCACGGCCGCCCCCGCGCCGCGGCAGCACCCCGGCCGCCACGAGGGTGTCGTACAGCCGCTGCTGTTCCTCGTCGAGGCCCGAGTAGAGCAGGTCGTACGCCTCCTCCTCGCCGCGCATCACCTCGACGGGGTCCCAGCCGGCGCCGAGTGCGTCCATGACGTGGACGCGCCGGGTCATCTCGTGGCCGGTGAGATCCACGGCGAAGTCGACCGGCTCGGTGGGGCGTGCGGCATCTGGGACGGACATAGGCCCGAACTTAGGGTCACCTTTCGGCCATGCCAAGCGTCCGTGGGGCACCTCACACCGGGCTCGGCACCCGCTTCCCGTACCCGTGGTCTCACGGATTCACGCGATGTGGCGGCGATGCCGGGACTGGCACGGTGTGTCCGGAACACGCACGTGCCGAAGGGTAGAGATCATGTCGCCGCATTCACCGACCTCGGAAGCCGACACCACGGGCACCCTCCGCACCACGAGAACGATCCCCGCCCACCGCCGACGGGCGTACTGGCGCGAGGCCCTGTCCCGGACGTTCGGCGCCGTGGACACGGGCGCCCCCGACGAGATCGAGAGTGGCTCGATCCGTACGTCGCCGCTGGGCCCGGTGCAGGCCGTCACCATCGATGGCGATCCGCTGCGGGCCCTGCGCACCCAGCGGCTCATCGCGGGCTCCGGCAACGACGACTACGTGGTGGTGACGCTGCTGAGCACAGGGGTCGCCCGCGTCGAGCAGGACGGCCGCGCGGCGTACGTACGGCCGGGGCAGCTCTTCGTCTACGACATGGCCCGGCCCGTCCGGCTGACGCTCCCGGAGCGCTTCCGGACGAAGTCCCTCGTCCTGCCCCGTGCCATGCTCGGTCTGAGCGAGTCGGACCTGCGGCGGATCACGGCGTCCCCGCTCGGCGCCGACTCGGCGCTCGGCGCACTGCTGGCGCCGCTGCTGTCCCGTCTCGTGGACACCGCGGCGACGTATCCGCAGCGGACCGGCGAGCTGATCGCCCGCAACGTGGTGGACCTGGTGCAGACACTGGCGGAGGAGCGGCTCGGCCGGGCCGGCGCGGACACCGCGGACGCCGCCCGGACCTCGCTGGTGCGGATCCGGGCGTACATCGACCGGCACCTCGCGAGCCCGGACCTGACGCCGGACGCCATCGCCCGGGCCCACCACATCTCCGTGCGCTATCTGCACAAGCTCTTCGAGCTGGAGGACATCACCGTCAGCCGGTGGATCCAGCAGCGGCGGCTGGAGCAGTGCCGGCGGGACCTGGCCCGCCCGGAGACGGCGCGCGTGACCATCGCCGCGGTGGCCCACCGCTGGGGTTTCACCAGCGCCTCCCACTTCAGCCGGGTGTTCCGGGCCGCCTACGGGGTCTCCCCAGCCGAGTGGCGCTCCTCCGCCGTCCGCCGCGCGGCATGACCTCGGTCACTCACCGCCGCCCCCGCATATGCGCTGAGCTGCCGTTTTTGCCATAGTGGGCCTCCGGGCGCCGACGGAGCGGGCGCGTGCGGACAGGGAGGACCCGAGTGGCGGGGGCAGGCGGACCGCTGTCCCGGAGCGGTCTGCGCGGCCGGGAGGCCGAACTCGAAGAGCTGCGCGCGCTGATCGACTCGGTGGCCCGCTCCGGCAGTGGCGCACTGGCCCTGATCCGCGGGGAACCGGGCATCGGCAAGACGACGCTGCTCACCGAAGCCGTCTCCCGGGCCGCGGCGGCGGGGTTCTCCGTCGGCTGCGGCAAGGCCGACGAACTGCATCACCTCGTGCCGCTCTCGTCGCTGGCGACCTGCGTCCTGCACGGCGACCGGCCGCTGCTGTCCGGTGCCGCGCTGGTCGATCTCGCGCGCCGGCACGATCAGCGGATCTGGCTGGTGGAGCGGCTGGCGGAGGTGATCGAGGAACGGGCCGGCGGTATGCCGGTGCTGATCGCCCTGGACGACGTGCAGTGGGCCGACCCGCTCAGCCGGTTCGCCCTCCAGCAGCTGCCGGGCCGGCTGCGGACCTCGCCGGTGCTGTGGCTGCTGACGGAGCGGCGGGGCGTCGACGGGCCGGCCGAGGAGATCGCCGCCGCAGTCCGGGACGAACTGCCGGTGCGCACCCTGGCCTTGGGACCGCTGTCCGGCGCGGCCATCGGCCGGCTCGCCGACGACACCCTGGGCGCCGCCGCCGACGAGCGGGTCCGCGACCTGCTCCGGGGAGCCGGCGGCAACCCGTTCCTGGCCGTCGAGATGCTCGCGGGACTGCGCACCGCCGACGCCTCGGACGATCCGGTGCCGCCGGGGCTGGTGCTGGGCGTACGCGGCAGGCTCAGCTCCCTGCGCCCCGACACACTGCGCTTCCTGCAGCGGGGAGCGGTGCTGGGCCGCGGCTTCGGCTTCCATGACGCCGCCGCGCTCTGCGGCCGGCCTGCCGTCGCGCTGATCCCGGCGCTGGAGGAGGCGGTGCGCGCGGGACTGCTGGACGACGACGGCGACCAGCTCGTGTTCCGGCACGATCTGCTGCGCCAGGCGGTGTACGTGGACATCCCGCCCTCGGCCCGGAAGGCACTGCACCGGGAGGCCGCGGCCCGGCTGGTCACCGCGGGCCACCAGCCGATCGACGTGGTGTCGCACCTCCTCAGGGGCGCCCGGCCCGGGGACCGGGAAGCGGTGGAGCTGCTCCGGCGCGCCGCCGACGACGTGCTGCCGGTCACTCCGGGCCTCGCGGCCGACCTCGTGACGCGCGCGCTGGAACTGGTGCCCACCGCGCGGCCGTTGTGGTTCGAGGTGGGTGAGCAGGCGATCGGCTGCCTGAACCGGGCCGGCCGGAACCGGGAGGCACTCGCGACCGGCGACCGGCTGCTGGCCTGCCGGCCGCCCGTGGAGATGTTGGGCCGGTTGCAGGCCGCTCTCGGCGGCACGCTGTGGAACCTGGATCTCGCCGACGAGTTGCGCCGCCGGACCGAGGCGGCCCTCACCGTCGGGGGTGCCGCCCCGGAGGTGGCTGCGCGGCTGGCCGCCCTGCGCGCCCTGGCCATGTCCCGGGCGCAGGACCTGGTGCCGGCGCGGGCGGCCGGCGAGGACGCGCTGCGGGCCGCCGTCGCGACCGGTGACCGGGAGGCCCATGTCCAGGCGCTGTTCGCGCTCGGGGAGATCGCGCTCAACGCGGGTGAGAACGCCGCCGCGTGGGAACGTTTCACCGCCCTCAGCGCCGTCGATCCCGCTTTCGCTCCCGAGGAGATCGTCGCCTGCCAGCACATGGACGACTTCGCGGCCGGCGAGCGGCTGCTGGCGAGGGCGGCGGACGGCGCCGGCGGGATCCGGGAGGCGATGCTGCTGTGGGCGCAGGGGCAGCAGCACCTGGGGCTGGGCAGGCTGGACGACGCCGACGCCGACTTCCTGACGATGGAGCGCCTGGAGGACGAGGTCCAGGCGCACGTCCAGCAGGTGAACGGCCGGGTGATCCGGTCCCGGATCGCCCTGCTGCGCGGCGACCGGGAGGCGGCGCGGGACCATCTGACGGAGGCGCGCAGGCGGCTGGCGGCCAAGCCGAACCCGGGCAACACGGCCGCGGTGCGCTTCCTGGAAGCGGTCCACGCCGAAGCCGACGGGGACGTCCGGCTCGCCGTGGACAGGATCCGCCGGGTGCAGGACGAGGGCCCCTTTCTGCGCTGGCGGCTGCTGCGCACCTGGGTCGGCTCCGCGATCCGGATGGCGCTGCGCGGCGCGGACCGGGAACTCGCCGAGGACCTCGCCGCGCAGGCGGAGGCCCACGCGGAACGCAATCCGACGGTGCCCACCGCCACGGGGGTCGCGGCGCGGGCCCGCGGGCTCGTGCGGGACGACCTCGCCCTGCTGGACCACGCGGTCGACCTGCTCCGGGCGAGCCCGCGCCCGCTGGTCCGGGCCGCGGCCCGCGCCGATCTCGGACGGGCGCTGCTGGCGGCGGGGCGGAGGGCCGAGGCGGTGACCGCGCTGACCGAGGCCCACGCCGAGTTCGCCGCGGCGGGCGCGCACGCGGCGGCGGCTCAGGTGCAGCGCGCTCTGCGGGACGCCGGGGCCGGCAGCCGCCGGGCGGGCGGGCGGCGCCCCGTGCAGGGCTGGGAGGCCCTCACGGCCTCGGAGAAGAAGGTCGCGCGCCTGGTCGCCCAGGGGCACAGCAACAGGACGGCCGCCGAGCTGCTCGTGGTGTCACCGCACACCGTCAACACGCATCTGACCTCCGCGTTCCGCAAGCTGTCGGTCAACTCCCGGGTGCAGCTCGCCAATCTGGTCAGGGCCCTGCCCGACGACTGAGCGGGTTCCTGGTACGTTCACGCGATGCCGGCCGGACCCCGGTGGGCTTGGCTGGGAACCCCACCCGGTCGGAGGTCACCGCCGTGCACGGACGCGTCCCGTCACCGCTCCTGGCGCCGACCGTCGTGCTCGTGCACGGCGCGTTCACGGACGCTTCGTCGTGGACGGGGGTGATCCGGCTGCTGCACGCGGCGGGGCTGACGGTGCGCGCCCCGGCGAACCCGCTGCGCGGTCTGGCGCACGACGCCGCCTACGTCAGGAGTGTGCTGCGCCAGATCGACGCCCCGGTCGTGCTGGTCGGCCACGGGTACGGCGGCGCGGTCATCACCGATGCCGCCGCCGACGCCGACAATGTGGTGGCCCTGGGGTACGTCGCGGCGTTCGGCCTCGACGCCGGCGAGAGCCTGCTGGACGTCACGCACCGCTTCTCCCCCGTGCCGGGCGCGGACACGGTGTTCTCCGCCTCCGCCGCCGCGCCGTCTCCCGTGGCAGCGGACGGCGAGCTGTTCATCCGCGCGGAACGCTTCCTCCAGATGTACGCCGCCGATCTGCCGCCCCGTGTCACCCGTGCCCTGTCCGTGCGGCAACGGCCCCTCGCGCACAGCGCGCTGACCGCCGGCTCCGGCCCGCCGGCGTGGGCGTCGAAGCCGTCCTGGTACGCCATCGCCGCCGCCGACCGGCTGCTCGACCCCACCGCCCAGCGCTTCATGGCGCAGCGCATGGCGGCCACCGAGTACCTGGTGGACGGTTCGCACGCCCTGGTTCTCTCCCGGCCGGACGCCGTGGCGGCGATGATCCGGGCGGCGGCCGGAGGGGAGCGGTGATCCGGCGAGGGGCCTTCCGGACGGACGATCTTCATATCGGTTGAATGCGGTAGCATCCCTGGCCGGACCGGAAGATGCCGGTATGGACCATGTCGCCCGCCTCCCCGGGACCGGCACCCCCGCACCAGATTTCGCTCGGAAGGCACCCCATGCGCTCAGCGGCCACAGCGTCGGCGCGGCGGTTCACCGCCCTCTTCGGAACCGTCGCCTTGGTCCTGGCCGCCTCCGGGTGCGGTGGCGGAGCCGGATCCGCGTCCGCCGACGGCAAGGTGACCTCCCTCACCGCCCTCGACTACTACACCGACGCCTCCGAGCACGCCCAATGGGGCGAGCGGCTGACCGCCTGCGGCAAGACCGCCGGTGTCACGGTCGAGCACCGGAGCGTGCCGGGCGCGTCCCTCGTGCCGACCGTGCTGCGGCAGGCGTCGTCGCGGACCCTGCCCGACCTGCTGATGCTCGACAACCCCGACCTGCAACAGGTAGCGCGGACCGGCGCGCTGACCCCGCTGGACCGGTACGGCGTCGACTCCAGCGGCTACGCCGAGGGCATCCTGTCGGCGGGCACCTACCAGGGCAAGGTGTACGGGCTGGCGCCCACGGTCAACACGGTCGCGCTCTTCTACAACAAGGACATGCTCGCCGAGGCCGGTGTCTCCGTGCCGAAGACCTGGGACGAGTTGAAGAGGGCCGCGGCCGAGCTGACCCGCCCGGGCCGCTACGGCATGGCGGTGGACGCGAACGCCACGTTCGAGGGCACCTGGCAGTTCCTGCCCTTCCTGTGGTCCAACGGCGGGGACGAGACACGGCTGGACAGCCCGCAGGCCGCCCAGGCGCTCCAGCTCTGGGTCGACCTGGTCGAGAGCGGATCCATGTCGAAGTCGGTGCTGAACTGGACGCAGGCCGACGTCCACGACCAGTTCACCGCCGGCCGGACGGCCATGATGGTCAACGGGCCCTGGCGGATCTCCGAGCTGGACAAGGCCGAGGACCTGCACTGGGGCGTGGCCCCGCTGCCCGTCCGCAAGCCCGGGCAGACCCTCGTCACGCCGCTCGGCGGCGAGGTGTGGACGGTCCCGCAGAACTCCTCGGAGGACCGGCAGCGGAAGGCCGCCCGGGTGCTCGCCTGCCTGAACGACTCCGCCACCATGCGCGCCCTCGCCGAGCAGTACCACACCGTGCCCTCCCGCACCGCCGTGGCGTCCCGGTACGCCCGGGAGGTCCCGTCCATGGCCGCCTTCGTCAAGAGCGTGGAGCGGGCGCGGGCCCGCACCGGCCGGCTCGGCGTCGAGTGGCCCCGGGCGGCGACCGCCATCTACACCGCCGTACAGGCCGCGCTGACGGGTGAGCGGACGCCGGAGGAGGCGCTCAGGCACGCACAGCGGACCGCGACCGGTTCCTGACCGCCTGCGGGAGCGGCCCGCCGGGTGTTCCGCCACGGCTGCGCCGGGGTGACCGGCGCAGCCGTCGGGCCCGGGCGGGCGGACGTCAGCGGGTCGTGTGCAGTTCGGCCACGTATCCGCCCGGGAACCGCACCGTCGCGGTGGAGCGGCCCTCGGCGGTGTACGGCCCCCACAGCACCTTCGCGCCCGCCGCCTCGGCCTTGTGCAGCGTGGCCGGGAGGTCGTGCACCGCGTAGCCGGTGGTCTCCCGCCCGAACGGGTAGGGCAGGTGGCCGTCGGTGACGCTGACGACGGTGTTGCCGAACGGGGAGCGCAGGGCGATGCGCCGGTACGTCCGCCCGGGCAGACCGATGTCACCGGCGTCCGCCGCCCGCTGGTCGGAGACGATCCGGCCCCCGGTGAACCGGAGGTAGGAGCCGAGGAACTCGCCCACCGCGTCGGGCGTCAGGTAGACGCGGTTGTCCGGCACGGTTTCCAGGGGCGCGTACGACGGGGCCTTGGTGTGCCAGTACAGCTGGGCGTTGACGCCGCCGGGGAACTGGACGATCGCGTCCCGCCCGATGGGGTCGTCGAAGGGCGCGACGACGACGTGGGCCCCGCTCGTGCGGGCCTGCCGGACGCCCCGGTCGAGGTCGCTCACGAGCCAGCCCGTCCGCTCGGTGCCGAACGGATAGGGGACGGGCGTCCTGAAGTCGAAGACGGACAGGGTGCCGACGGGCGAGAGGACCAGCTCGGACTCGGTGCTGCTGGGCGTGGGGGTGACGGTCGTGACGGCCTTGGCGGTGTGCGTGCCGCCGAAGGTCGCCTCCCAGCTCGCGACGAACGTGTCCACGTCGCCCGGGGTGACGTAGACGTGTGTGGTGTCGTACTGGGGGCCGACCGCGGTGGTCGGGGCCGCCGCGGGGGTTCTCTCGTTCTGGGCCGAGGAGGGTGCCCCGGAGCCCACCACGCTCAGCGCCACCAGTAACGCGGGCAGCACCCATGCCATCGCCTTGCGCTTCATTCCTGTCCCTTTCCGTCGAAGCAGGTGAACCGAACGGTAGGGAGCGGGAGCGGGGGCGAGGTTGCCGTCGGCGCCCCGGGTGTTGCCTGTCAGCGAACAGACCGGCCGGACCTCACCAGCGGAGGGCCGTGAAGTCGACCGGGCGCGGGCGCAGCAGGCGGGTGCGTGCGGTCAGGTCGTGGAGCCGCCGGGACATCTCGTCGGCCGGCAGGCGGCGCCGGTCCCCGTGGCCGGGCAATACCCACTCGAAGCGCAGCCGGCCCGCCGTCCTGGCCAGGGACGCGGCGAGTTCCTCGATGGAGTACCAGGTCACGCTGTCGGCGACTTCCAGATCACCGGTCGTACGGGACCAGTAGAAGCTGTCGCCGCTGAAGCAGTACCGGTCGTCGGCGAGGTAGAGGACGCTGCCCCGGGTGTGTCCGGGGAGCGGGTGGACGGTGACGCCCTCGGCGATCTCCAGGGGTTCGAGTCCGCGGATCACCTGGTCGGCGTCCGGGGCCGCGTCCAGGTCGCCCTCGTGGATCCACAGCCGGGCGCCGAAGTGGTCCGCGTAGCGGCGGCCGTGGGCGGCGTGGTCGCGGTGGGTGAGCAGTACGTCGGTGACGCGGCCGAACGCCTCGTAGCGCTCGGCCAGTTGCCGGCTCCAGCGCGGGGTGTCGATCATCATGCCGGTGCCGGAGGGCCGCAGGAGCAGGTAGGAGTTGGCGCCCGCGGTGTGGGGCGAGTTGTGCCCGCAGATCAGGACGCCGTCGTCCAGGGCGAGCGGGAACGGGTCGAGCGACTGGTCGGCCCGGCCGGTCCGCGGGCGGATCGAGCGGGTGGGGCAGGCGAAGACGGCGGCGTGTAACCGCCGGTTCTCCGCCTCGTCGGCCGGCGGGCGCAGGATCCGCGACTTCCCGTCGACCTCGGCGATCAGCTCGGGCGCGAACTGCCGGGCCACATCGCAGTTCGTGCAGCGGTCGTCCACGTACCATCCGTCCACGTCTGGGCTCCTTCCACGGGACGCGGCCTCGGCGGAGGCCGCCTTTCCAGAGGTATCCCGTCGGGCGGCCGCATCGGTAGACCCCGCTGATCTTGTGTTTCCGGTGCCGTGGCGCTCTGGGCAGGGCAGCACCGATGGGCGACAAAATAGCCGAATCCGGGCATCCCCGGCCATGGGGCGTGCTGAGCCGACGTGCGGCTCAGGGCCGTACGGTGAACCCGCCCCGCCCGTCGAACCGGACCTCGTGCACCGCGTCGAACCCGTCCGCCGCCGACGGTCTGCGCAGTCGCTCGCACGTGGCCAGGACGCCGACGTCGGGGACCCGGTCGCGGCCCTCGCGCGCGGCGTTGCGCCGCAGGGAACCCGGCACGTCGGGCGGGAACCAGTAGGCCGTCGCGGTCGCGCCGTGGGCGTGGGCCGCCTCCACCAGCGGGCCCCACTCCCGCGGCGAGGGGTTCGTGTTGTCCACGGCCACGGCCCGGCCGGCCGCCAGGTGCTCGGCCACCAGCCGCATCTGCCGGGCCTGCTTGTTGCGGGCGCCGCGGAGGAACAGATCCTTGCTGACCAGCTCGTACCGGTCGGACAGGCACTGCGCGTAGAAGGTGGACTTCCCGGCGGCCTGCAGCCCGACCAGCACCGCCAGGTCCGGGCCGGCCCCCGCCCCGGGCACCGCCGCCATTCCGCCCGTAC
>NZ_MUMF01000522.1 GCF_002155905.1 Streptomyces tricolor
GCAGGTCGTCCAGCGCGGCGAACTGCCCGGTGACGCCGATCGCCGAGCGCACCCTGTCCGGCGCGGCGGCGACGTCGTGGCCGGCGACCTGGGCCTGTCCGCCGTCGGCTGCGATGAGCGTGGACAGGATCTGCACAGTGGTGGTCTTGCCGGCGCCGTTGGGCCCGAGCAGCGCGAACACGGAACCGGCGGGGATGTACAGGTCGATGCCGTCGAGGACGGTCTTGTCGCCGTACGCCTTGCGCAGGCCGATGGCGGAGACGGCGGCGGGCGCCGGCGTACCGGCCTGTCGTGGCGTGGGCATGACAGAAGAAGGCATGGGCCCTCCCGTTCGAAGGCTGGAGTGGGTGAGAGGGGGGAGAGGGAGGAGGAAGGGGGAGAGGGAGAGGGGCGCGGGCGGTCAGGCGCGGGCGCGGCGGACGTCGATGTTGCCGTACCGGGTGCGGGCGCGGACCTTGACCGTGTCCTCGGTCTCCTCCGGGGCGTCGGACGCGGTGAGCCCGTTGCGGACCTGCCCGGAGCCCGAGCTGACGTCGAGCCAGGCGGCCGTGCCCTCGCGGACGCCGACCTCGATGGCGCCGTAGGACGTCTCCAACTGGACGGTGCCGCGGGCCACATCGCCGACGCGCAGGGTGCCGTGGGCGGTGGTGGCGGTCACCGAGTCCTCGGCGCGCCGGATCTCGATGTCGCCGTTGGCCCCGCTCACCCGCAGCTCGCCGGTCGCGGCGCCGACGGTCGTGGTGCCGTGCGAGTTCTTCAGGACGGCGGGGCCGTCCACGAGGCCGACGCGCAGGCTGCCGGAGCTGGTGGTGATCTCGGCCGCGCCCTCGACCCGGTCCACGGTGATCGAGCCGTGCGAGGCGGTCAGCCGCAGCGGGCCGGTCTCGTCGAGGCGGACGTCACCGGAGGAGGTCTTCACGCGGACCTCGCCGAGCCGGCCCTCGCCCAGCACCTGGGTCCAGGCGCCGGTCATGTCGATGCGCGAGTCCGCCGGCAGCTCGACGGTCACGTCCACGACGCCGGTGCGGCCGAACAGGTTGGGCTTGGGCGTCCTGACGGCCAGCACGCCGTTCGCGTACGACACCTCGGTCTGCTCGGCCGTCCGCACGTCCAGGTCCTTCTTCGGGTCGCGGGGCCGTACCTCGACCACCGTGTCGGCCCGGCCGCCTGCGGTGAACTGGACGGAACCGGCGTCCACACGCGCGGTCACCGAGATCGCTTCGGGGGTGTCGAAAGAAGGCATGGCTGTCCCGTCCTCTTGAGTCTGTGGGGCGTCCCCGCTGGTGGGACGTGGTGTGGGTGAGGTGGTGCGGGTGCGGTGAGTGGTGCTCGTGCGGTGGTGCGGGCGGGCCCGGTCAGCGCACCCAGCCCGTGAAGCTCTGCCCGACCGTCCGGGTCTTCTCGGTGGTACGCGGCCGGGTGCCGCCGTCGACCGCCGCCGCCACGGCGCGCACCAGCCAGGCGTTGACCGACAGGCCCTCGCGGGCCGCGGCCTCCTCGGCGCGGGCCTTCAGGTGGGCCGGCAGCCGCAGGTTGACGCGGGCGGTGCCCCCCTCCTCGCCCTCGGCCGGGGCCGGGGCCGGCGCCGGGGGCTGGAACGGCTCCGCGGGCGCGGCCGGCCCGGCGAGGCCGCCGGGGTCGGCGGGCGGCGGTGTCACCACGAAGTCGGGGTCGAGCCCGCGCAGCCGTACGTCGACCGAGCCGGGGGCGAGTTCGCGGGTGATCTCGTCCATCGCGGCGGAGAGCACGTTGAGCAGCGTCAGCCGGGTCGCCGACTCCAGCGGAGCGGTGAGCCGCTCGGCCAGCTCGCGGGCGTCTTCCCCGCCGGCTTCGGCGGCCACCGCCAGTTCGCGGCGGAGGGTGTCGACATACGGGGTGAGGTCCATGACGCCATCATGGCATCACTGTGGTGCCATCTGCAAGCCCATGTGGCGCATCCTGGCGGCTGCTCTCCTTGGAAGCCCTTGCGAGCTGCGGAAACGTGGTGTGGTGTCATGTGGTACCAGATGGTGCCGCCTGGTGTTACGTGGTGCCATGAGGTGGTGCCACGGGAGTGCGCGCGCCATCGGGCGGCTCTGTCCACAGGCTGGGGATACCGCCGGCCGTCCGGCCCGCACGCGGGCTCAGGCGCGGGCCCGCGTCGGTGCGGGTGCCGGTGCGGGGGACGGCGCGGGGACCGGTTCCGGTGCGGCAGCGCCTCGGCGGCGGGCGGGTCGGGGCAGGCGCAGAGAGCGGGTGAGCCAGGCGGTGAGGGCCACCGCCAGGCCGAGGCCGAGCAGCAGCCAGGCGGCCGTGCGCAGGGTGCCGGTCAGAGCGTCGTAGACGGCGCCCGCGGCCGGGTGGGACACGCCGGCCGGCAGGTCACCCAGGGTCAGGTCACGGCCGACGGCGAGGGCGAGGACGAGCAGGGCGCCGCCCAGGGCCGTGCCCAGGGCGGTGGCGGCGACCGCGCGGCGCCGCCGCACGGCGAGCGCGATCCCGCCGACGGCGAAGGCGACGGCCGCCACCGGCAGCCAGAATCCGGCGACTTCGAGCACGTGGTACCCCTTCCGGAGCGTGGTCAGCCGGTCCGCCGGGAGCACGGCGACCTCGGTGTGCTCCACCGGGATCCGCGCGGCGAACGGCACGTGATCACGGATGAGCTGGCGTTTGACCTGGGCGGTGACAGGGGCCAGGTCGACGGTGACGGGGCGCTCGTCCTCCGCGCGCAGGGCGTGCAGGACGGCGTCGTGAGCGACCCGGTTGCCGGTGTCCCAGGCCATCCGGAAGGCCCGGGTGTGGGTGAAGGAGCGCACCGCGTCGTGCACGAACGGGCGCACCGAGCCGCGGACCGGGCGGACGTCCAGATGCTGGTCCACCGCGCGCAGGATGTCGTCGCCGACGGTGTCCACGACGGCCTCCCGCACGGCCGGGTCGGCGGCGAGCGGCGCCATCGTGGTGACGTACCGGCCCGTGTCGGCGAGCCCGTACGCCGCCCAGCCCGCCAGCGTGCCGAACGGCACGAGCAGGCAGGACAGGGCGATCAGTACGGCCGACAGGGCGCTCCTGAGGGGTGGGGGCACGCTTCCAGGCAAGGGCCTGGGGGGCCGGGGCGCGACCCGGAGGACTGCGTTCGGGCGGCTCTCCGGTGGAGGGATCACCCGAACGGGTGTTTCCTGGTGCTCAGGAGAAAGAAGTGACCCGTGGAAGCAGGGAACAGGGGAGCGCGGGGGCCCCGGCCAGCGGCCGGGGCCCCCGCGCGTCGCGGGCGGGCGCACCCGCTCAGCGGATCCGGCGCCCTTGCGCGTCCTCCCGCGTGTAGTAGCGGTAGAAGAACACGGCGAAGGTGACCGCCGACGCCGCCAGGGACATCAGCACCGACCGCACCACGTCGTCGTGGCGGCCCTGGCCGGCGCCCTGGGTGGCGAAGAAGCTGCCGCTCTGGGTGTACAGGAAGCCGAACGCACAGCCGACGAACGCCGTCCACAGCAGCGCGTGCAGTTCCCGGGGCATCCGCGGGCCCAGCATCAGCAGGGCCGCGCACAGCACCGCGAACACCAGGGCGCTGACGAAGCCGAGGAGCAGGTTCCCGCCGGTGATCTCACCGCCGGCGCGGTTGTTGGCCGCGACCCAGTAGCCGTAGATCAGACCCAGCACGACCGGGACGGCCACCCGGGCGATCCGGTGGGTGCGTGCGTCGAAGACGTCGGGGGGCCGCCGGACCACGTCGGTCGACCGGCCCTCCACCTCGGGCGTGCGGCCGGGCCGGGACAGTCCGCCGGGCGTGGGTGCCGCGTGAGCCATGAAGGCACTCCTCTCTCCTCGTCCCCGCTTCCAGGGCACACCGGGGGCCCTGGCCCGGCAACTCGGCCGGGAGGGTGACGAGTGCCCGGATGCGTGCGGTTCTCCCCGGGATGCGTGCGGTTCTCTCCCGTGATTGCGACGGGTTCTCTCCCGTGATTCGCTGAGGGACATGGAGGGCTGCCCGCCGTGACGGAGATGGAGTTCGGCCGGCGCCGCCCGCTGCTGCGGGTCCGCGGGCGGAGCATCGCGTGGCTGCCGCCCCTGCTGCTGCTCGCCGGCGTGATCCTGCTGGACTTCAACACCGGGGCGCACTTCCGGATCATCACCTGGATCGTCCTGGTCCCGGGCATCGCCGCCGCGATCTGCGGGGTGTGGACGACAGCCGCGTACAGCCTGCTGTCGCTCGTGACGTACGTCGTCGTGGACAACGCCTGGCCCGACCAGTACCAGGCCGGGTTCGGCGACTTCCTCCTGGTCGCCCTCGGCGGCGCGCTCGCCACCCTGGCCGCGGTCGTGCGGATGCGCCAGGAACGGCAGGTCGGGCACATCCGGGACATCGCCGAGACCACCCGGCGCACCGTGCTGCGCCCGCTGCCGCCGCGCTGGGCCGGTCTGGAGCACGCGGGCGTGTACCTGGCCGCCGACGTCGACGCCCGGGTGGGCGGCGACTTCTACGACATCCAGCCCAGCCCGCACGGCACCCGGGTGCTCGTCGGCGACGTGCAGGGCAAGGGGCTCGGCGCGGTGGAGGCCGCCGCCGCGCTGCTCGGCACCTTCCGCGAGGCCGGGTACCACGAGAAGGACCTCACGACCGTCGCCGAGCGGCTGGAGATCCGGATGCTGCGGCACCGCTCGCACACCGCGGCGCTCGGCCGGGCCGACGGCGACCGGTTCGCCACCGCCGTCCTCATCGCCTTCCCCGAGGACTCCCCGGAGGCGATCGACGTCACCAACTTCGGTCACGAGCCGCCGCTCGCCGTCGGCCCGCGCGGGGTCCGCGAACTGCCCAGCGGGGACGGGGCGCCGCTCGGTCTCGGTGACCTGGCGGGCGGCCTGCCGCCCGTGCACCGGCTGCCGTTGGCCGCCGACGAGACGCTGCTGCTGGTCACCGACGGGGTGACCGAG
>NZ_MUMF01000523.1:0-618 GCF_002155905.1 Streptomyces tricolor
CAGCCCTGACCCGCGCCAGGCCCTCGGCGCCCTGGTCCCCGTTACCCGGCAGCCCCGTGCGCCGTTCCACCTGGTGGCGCCCTAGACCCCCGTCGGTCGCACCCCCCGTTGCAGCCGACGGGCCACCGTGCCCCGGACCTCTCCGCGGTCCGGGGCACGTCCACTCCACGCACGGGTGATCTCCAGCCCCCCGCCGTAACGCCCGCTGCCGCACCGGGGGTTGGCGGAGCATGAAACGACTGATCCTCACGACGGCGGCCGTGGCCGCCGTCCTGTCCGGCACCGCCATCCCGCAGGCCACGGCCGGCACCCCCGAGCAGCCCACGAGCGCGCGGGCGGACTTCAGCGACTGCGGCTACGTCGTCACCACCGACGCCGTACGGCTCAGGACCGGACCCGGCACCCGCTACACCACCCTCGGCCTGCTCCACCGAGGCGACGCCGTCTACGCCACACAGGCCCGACGCGGCTGGTACCGGGTCCGCCTCATGTTCGACTCCGGCAGCGCGTCCGGCACCCGCAAGTCGTCAGGACTGCGCGAGGGCACCACGGGATGGGTGGTCAAACGAGCGCTGCGAGCGAGCGTCTGCACCCAGCTCGACTGAGCCAGGTGCGGGG
>NZ_MUMF01000523.1:649-2067 GCF_002155905.1 Streptomyces tricolor
GCAGAAAGCGAGCGAGCTAGCTACCTAGCTCGCTCGCACGCTCGCGTGCAACCAGCGCCTGGTACTCGGCCGGATAGGCAACCTTGAGGGCGTTCTCCACGACGTCCCGCTTGCTCATCCCCCGGCTGCCCACCACGAGCGCCACCAGCTCATCCAGCAACGGCTCGACCCGGGTGTTCAACTGCACGACCGCCTTAGAGCGACGTCGTACCGCTGGTGCCGTCGGCAGTGCACTCACCGCCGGCCTAGCCGGATCCGGACCAGCCGGCGCAGGCCGCGGCCCCCGCTCGCGCGGTTGGGGACGATCTTCGGCGCCTCCGCTCATCGGCAGATCACTCCTGTCAGCTCCCTGTACGGCTCAGTCACCGACCGGCTCTTGGCATACTTCCCATACCATTCACCGGCCGATCGAGCCTCTTTCACGATTCCCAGCCACGGGATAAACGGCTTCAGCAACAAATTCGGGTATAGCTCTTCGAACACGTCCAAGGCGCGCCGCTCGTCTCGCGTAACCACCGCTCCGCGATATGCAGTGGCCACCACGATCCCTACCTCGCGAGGTAGTTCCGGGAGCCCCAATTCACGCCGGTAGCCGTGGAACTTGTCCACGCTTTCCATCGCGCCCTCAACGCCATCCAATCCGTCCTCATCCGGCTTGGCCGCGTACAGGATCCTATTGCAGGCACTCAATCCGTTCTGAGTGATGACACCACCCTGACGATTGGGAAAGTCGAATACCACGAGCCCGGCATCGATTCCGCTCAAGCTTCTTTTCAGGCGCAGCTCTGCATGATCCTCACGCAGCGTTTCCTGAGTGGCCTGAGCCCTGAAACCCGAAGGAATCACACGCAAATTCTCCGGCCAGCCCTTCTTGGGATCGAGAGGCACAGCCAGTTCAGCCGCCCACCCGTGCACATCGTCGTTTCCCAAGATCGCGGACATGTCCAGCCCCGGTTCTACGGGGGCAGCCTCGGTCCACTTCGTGGCAGCACCGCGGGGATCCAGGTCCCCCAGCAGCACCGTCTCATCTGGGTGCTCCTCGGCGTACGTGACAGCGAGAGCCACGGCAGTACCGGTCTTCGTCGCGCCGCCGGTCTCCGAGTAGCTGCCCACCACAGGCGTGTCAGTCATGGCGGGATCGTAGGTCGCCGATCACCCGGCGAGCTACCTACCTATCTCGCTAGCTACCTAGCTTTCTAGCTAGCTAGCTGCGTTTACGCAGCTCAAGGCACGCAGCGCTTCAAGCGAACTCCTGCTACCCCCCGCCGACTCCGCCCGAACGGTGTATGACTGGCGCGCCCGCGCCCCGCCGGCCCCATGACCGCGGCCACCAGCTCGACCGGCCGCAGGCACCCGCTCAGGCCCCGAGACCCCCGGTCTGCCCGCACCGCCGTGCCTGAGGCGCCTCCCGCCGTGCC
>NZ_MUMF01000523.1:2093-2586 GCF_002155905.1 Streptomyces tricolor
GCTGTCTCGTCCGCCCGAGGAGCACCTGAGACAGGCCCCGGCTGCTTTCGACGTCAAGACCCCATAACTGCGGGAGCCCAGGGACCAGAGATGCGGCACGTCGAGGAAACTCGTATTTACACCGAGACTCGATAAGGGCGGCGTGCGCCCGGACCGGCCGCAACCAAAAGCAGCAAGAGAGAGTGATGACGGAAGCGCCAAGACACCCGAGAGAATGAGAACCCGTCCCGAGAAACATCAAGCGATGAGTAAGCTCCGTCACGGAATGGGAGATAAGTGGAAGTCGAGTCGACACTGAGGGAGGATATTGAGGTGCCGCGCGACTGCCAAAGTTTGGCTTATGCCCAACATCTAACGGGGCAGAAGTGCCAGTTCCTATGCAGCGCCCGGTGCCACAGGCGCTCACTCCGACGCCTCGTAGCGCTCCCTTTCCTAGCGGGGCGTCGATTGGGGAGAGGGGGGTGAGGATCTGTTCGTGATCCTACCCGCTGCA
>NZ_MUMF01000524.1 GCF_002155905.1 Streptomyces tricolor
CCGCCGCGCGGGCACGAGCGACCACGACGAACCCGCACTCGGCGACGATCACACACCGCCACCCCCGGCCCCGCACGGCACCGAGCGTGAGCGTGCGGCACAATCGAGCCCGATGAGCACCTACCGCGACCTCACCGCCCCCATCGGTTCCCGCCGCGCCCCGGTCCTGCGTACCGTCGGCACCCGGGAACGCCGGTCCCACCTGACCGCACCCCGGGTGCCGACGGTCGGCATCGACATCGGCGGCACCAAGGTCATGGCGGGCGTCGTGGACGCCGACGGCAACATCCTGGAGAAGCTCCGCACGGAGACCCCGGACAAGTCCAAGAGCCCCAAGGTCGTCGAGGACACCATCGTCGAGCTGGTCCTCGACCTGTCCGACCGGCACGACGTGCACGCCGTCGGCATCGGCGCCGCCGGCTGGGTGGACGCCGACCGCAACCGCGTCCTGTTCGCCCCCCACCTGTCCTGGCGCAACGAGCCCCTGCGCGACCGCATCGCCAGTCGCCTCGCCGTGCCGGTCCTGGTGGACAACGACGCCAACACCGCCGCCTGGGCGGAATGGCGCTTCGGCGCCGGCCGCGGCGAGGACCACCTCGTCATGATCACCCTCGGCACCGGCATCGGCGGCGCGATCCTGGAGGACGGCCAGGTCAAGCGCGGCAAGTTCGGCGTCGCCGGCGAGTTCGGCCACATGCAGGTCGTCCCCGGCGGCCACCGCTGCCCGTGCGGCAACCGCGGCTGCTGGGAGCAGTACAGCTCCGGCAACGCGCTGGTCCGCGAGGCCAAGGAGCTGGCCGCGGCCGACTCCCCGGTGGCCTACGGGATCATCGAGCACGTCAAGGGCAACATCCACGAGATCACCGGCCCGATGATCACCGAGCTGGCCCGCGAGGGCGACGCGATGTGCGTGGAGCTGCTCCAGGACATCGGCCAGTGGCTCGGCGTCGGCATCGCCAACCTCGCCGCCGCCCTGGACCCCTCCTGCTTCGTGATCGGCGGCGGTGTCTCGGCCGCCGACGACCTGCTCATCGGCCCCGCCCGGGACGCCTTCAAGCGCCACCTCACCGGCCGCGGCTACCGCCCCGAGGCCCGCATCACCCGCGCCCAGCTCGGCCCCGAGGCCGGCATGGTGGGCGCCGCCGACCTGGCCCGGCTGGTCGCCCGCCGGTTCCGCCGGGCCAAGCGGCGCCGGGTGGAGCGCTACGAGCGTTACGAGCGGTACGTCCAGGCCCGCCGCGACCGGGACACCGCATGACGCCCTCGCTTCCCCACCAGGGCGGCCCGCCCGACGAGTCGCACCGGCCCGCCGAGGACCCGCGGCACAAGGCGAAGCGCCGGGCGCTCACCCTGCTGATCATCGTGCTGCTCATCGGCGTACCGGCCGGCTACCTGGTGATCTCCGCGAACCAGAGCCGCAACAGCGGCAAGGACAAGGAGGCCAAGTACGCGGCGACCGGCCTCACCCCCGGCTGGCCGTCGAAGGTGCAGCGCCGCCTGTACCAGGTGACCGTGCCGCACCCCGCGGACGACATCGCCTACTACGAGACGAACAACTGGAAGACCAGCCGCCTCTACGTCCAGTTCCGCACCAACCCCGCCGGCCTGGACAGCTTCCTGGGGGCCATGGGCGTCCGCCGGGACCAGCTGAAGAAGGACGAGATCGCCGTCGGCGAACGGGACCGGAAGGTCACCGGATGGACCTTCACCGGCCCCGGCCCCTGGTGGGGCCTGACCCACGAGCAGAAGAACCCGGCGCCCACCCAGGACGTGGTCGTCAACCTGGCCGACCCGGAGCACCCGGCGGTCTTCGTGGTCTCCCGCACGGTTCCCTAGGCCTGTCGTTCGGATGCTGGCGTGGGGGGCGTGGCACGCACATCTGCCGCGTCGTCGTCCCGCGCCGGCGCTCCGCGTCGGCTCCCTCCTCCGCCTTGCAACCGCACGCACCATGCCCCGCCGGGGTCGGCCACGAGGCGACGTTCCTCACAGCCGACCCGGTCCGCACGACAGGCCCCGGCCCCGGCCCCGGCCGGCGTCGGAGCCGATTGTCAGACCCCGCCCGTAGAGTCGTAGGACAGCTGATCCGACGCGGTGGCGGGAGGTGGCAGGACGTATGAGCGGCACGGCTGCGGTGGCCGAGCACACAGGGGGTTCCCGGGAGACGGAGACCGGGCACCCGGTCCCGGTGCGCCTCGCGTCCGTCTACCTGCCCGCCCCCCTGCCGCGCGAGGGCCGCCTCGCCTTCTGGGACCCCGACGGCGACCCGCTGCCCGCCGGACCCGCAGCCGCCGCGCAGGAGCTGACGGTCGTACGACGCCACGGCGCCGGCGTGCGCCGCCGGCAGGTGCCCGCGCTGACCCTGCCGCTCGCCGAGGCGCTGCCGCTGCTGGTCCGCGCCCGGCGCGACCCGGCCGCCCACCCGGCCACCGCCTGCTGGGGCGCCGCCGCCCTGCACGCGCTGCGGCTCGTC
Source organism: Streptomyces tricolor (assembly GCF_002155905.1). Taxonomy (GTDB): domain Bacteria; phylum Actinomycetota; class Actinomycetes; order Streptomycetales; family Streptomycetaceae; genus Streptomyces; species Streptomyces tricolor. The sequence continues at coordinate 2,471 of NZ_MUMF01000524.1, forward strand.
GCCCGCGGCCGGCTGCTGCCGGGCCTCACCCCGGCCGGCCACGACGCCTGGCGGGCCGGCCCGCTGGAGCCCGACGACATCGCCCACCTGCGCGCCATCGCCGCGGCCCTGCCCCCCGAGGGCCACGCCGTGCCCTTCCCCGGCTCCGGCCCGCTGTGCCTGCCCGAGCCGGAGGCCCTGGTTCGCTCCTTCCTGGACGCCGTCGCCGACACCCTGCCCCGCACGCCCGCGGCCCCCCACACCGCCGGCCGGCCCTTCGCCGCCCGCGAAGCCCAGCTCCTCCCCGAGGCCCACGCCTGGGCGGCCGAGGTCGCCGCCGGGATGGACGCGGGCGTCCGGATCTCGCTCCGCCTCGACCTGTCCGCGTCCGACGTCTTCGACGCCGGCGAGCGCGAGGGGACGCGCGCCGCGGGAGCGGCGATCGTGCAGGTGCACAGCCTTGCCGACCCCACCCTGGTGACCGACGCGGCGGCCCTGTGGGCGGGGGAGGCCGACACGGCGTTCGGACCCCGCGCGCGCGTGGACGCGGCCCTCGCCGTCCGGCGCGCCGCCCGGGTGTGGCCGCCCCTGGACCGCCTCGCGGACCAGCACATGCCCGACGTCCTCGCCCTGTCCGAGGAGGAGCTGGGCGAGCTGCTCGGGGTGGCGGCGAGCCGGCTGGCCGCCGCCGGCGTCGCCGTCCACTGGCCCCGCGACCTCGCCCGCGACCTGACCGCCACCGCCGTGGTCCGCCCGGCGCCCGGCTCGGCCACCGACGGCACCGGATTCTTCGAGAGCGAGGACCTGCTCCGGTTCCGCTGGCAACTCGCGCTCGGCGGCGATCCGCTCAGCGAGGCCGAGATGGACACCCTCGCCGAGGCCCACCGCCCTGTCGTACGGCTCAGGGACCGCTGGGTGCTCGTCGACCCCGCCCTGGTGCGCAAGGCCCGCAAGCGCGAGCTGGGCCTGCTCGACCCGGTCGACGCGCTGTCCGTAGCTCTCACCGGCACCGCCGAGGTGGACGGCGAGACCGTCGAGGCCGTCCCCGACGGCGCGCTGGCCACCCTCCGCGACCGGCTCACCGCGGGCCCGCGCCCCGCGACCCCGCCGCCCGGCCTGAACGCCACTCTCCGCGACTACCAGCTGCGCGGCCTGGCCTGGCTCGACCTGATGACCTCCCTCGGCCTCGGCGGCTGCCTCGCCGACGACATGGGCCTAGGCAAGACCGTCACGCTCATCGCCCTGCACCTGAAGCGTGCCCGCCCCGAGCCGACCCTCGTCGTCTGCCCGGCCAGCCTCCTCGGCAACTGGCAGCGGGAGATCACCCGGTTCGCGCCCGGCGTCCCCGTCCGCCGCTTCCACGGCCCCGACCGCACCCTGGACGACGTGACCGGCGGCTTCGTCCTCACCACGTACGGCACCATGCGCTCCACCGCGGCCCGCCTCGCCGAACAGCCCTGGGGCATGGTCGTCGCCGACGAGGCTCAGCACGTGAAGAACCCCTTCTCCGCCACCGCCAAGGCGCTGCGCACCATCCCGTCCCCCGCGCGCGTCGCGCTGACCGGCACCCCCGTGGAGAACAACCTCTCCGAACTGTGGGCCCTGCTCGACTGGACCACCCCCGGTCTCCTCGGCCCGCTGAAGTCCTTCCGCGCCCGGCACGCCCGCGCGGTGGAGAACGGCGAGGACGAGGAAGCGGCGCAGCGCCTGGCCAGGCTCGTCCGCCCCTTCCTCCTGCGCCGCAAGAAGTCCGACCCCGGGATCGTGCCCGAGCTGCCGCCCAAGACGGAGACCGACCACCCGGTGCCGCTCACCCGGGAACAGGCCGCGCTGTACGAGGCGGTGGTGCGCGAGTCGATGCTGGCCATCGAGACGGCGCAGGGCATGGCACGGCGGGGCCTGGTGCTGAAGCTGCTCGGCGCGCTGAAGCAGATCTGCGACCACCCGGCGCTCTACCTGAAGGAACAGCCGGACCCCGACCGCCTGGCCGCCCGCTCCGGCAAACTCGCCCTCCTGGACGAGCTGCTCGACACCCTGCTCGCCGAGGACGGCTCGGCCCTGGTCTTCACCCAGTACGTCGGCATGGCCCGCCTCCTCGCCGCCCACCTGTCCGCCCGCGCGATCCCCGTCGACCTGCTGCACGGCGGCACCCCGGTGCCCGAGCGGGAGCGCATGGTGGACCGCTTCCAGAACGGCGAGACCCCCGTCCTGATCCTCTCCTTGAAGGCGGCCGGCACGGGCCTGAACCTCACCCGCGCGGGCCATGTCGTCCACTTCGACCGCTGGTGGAACCCGGCGGTCGAGGAACAGGCCACCGACCGCGCGTACCGCATCGGGCAGACCCAGCCCGTCCAGGTCCACCGCCTGGTCACCGAGGGGACGGTGGAGGACCGCATCGCCGAGATGCTCGCCGCCAAGCGGGCGTTGGCCGACGCCATCCTCGGCTCCGGCGAGGCCGCCCTCACCGAACTCACGGACCGTGAACTCGCCGACCTCGTCTCCCTGCGGAGGACGCCATGACCGGCACCGACCGCCCCCGCCCCGGCGACGCCGCCCGCCGGGCCCTCCGGGCGGCGTCGCCGGGGCG
>NZ_MUMF01000525.1 GCF_002155905.1 Streptomyces tricolor
GGGGGGCACCGCCACGGGACTTCCGCACTGGACCCCGTACAAAATGGAGTTTCTCGTCCGGGTGATCCTTCCGCGGCGGCGTAATGCGCCTCCCGCCACGCCACTACACTTCTGCACAACACGCGTCAGGCCCACAGCGTCGTGCGTCTTCCGCGGCTAGCCCCCCTCCTCCGCCTGCGGCCGTCGGGACGGCCGTCCGCATCGCACATGTGAGGACTCACGTGAGCTCGAAACCCGTCGTACTCATCGCTGAAGAGCTGTCGCCCGCCACCGTCGACGCACTCGGTCCGGACTTCGAGATCCGGCACTGCAACGGAGCGGACCGCGCCGAACTGCTGCCGGCCATCGCCGACGTGGACGCGATCCTGATCCGCTCGGCCACCAAGGTCGACGCCGAGGCCATCGCCGCCGCGAAGCAGCTCAAGGTCGTCGCCCGGGCCGGCGTCGGCCTGGACAACGTCGACGTCTCCGCCGCCACCAAGGCCGGCGTGATGGTCGTCAACGCCCCCACCTCCAACATCGTGACCGCAGCCGAGCTGGCCTGCGGTCTCATCCTCTCCACCGCCCGCAACATCCCGCAGGCCAACGCCGCGCTGAAGAACGGCGAGTGGAAGCGGAGCAAGTACACGGGCGTGGAGCTGGCCGAGAAGACGCTGGGCGTGGTGGGCCTGGGCCGCATCGGTGCCCTCGTCGCGCAGCGCATGTCCGCCTTCGGCATGAAGGTCGTCGCCTACGACCCCTACGTGCAGCCCGCGCGGGCCGCGCAGATGGGCGTCAAGGTGCTCTCCCTGGACGAGCTGCTGGAGGTCTCCGACTTCATCACCGTCCACCTGCCCAAGACCCCCGAGACGCTCGGCCTGATCGGCGACGAGGCGCTGCGCAAGGTCAAGCCGACCGTGCGCATCGTCAACGCCGCGCGCGGCGGCATCGTGGACGAGGCGGCGCTGTACGCGGCGCTGAAGGAGGGCCGGGTCGCCGGCGCCGGCCTCGACGTGTACGCCAAGGAGCCGTGCACCGACTCCCCGCTCTTCGAGCTGGACCAGGTCGTGTGCACCCCGCACCTGGGCGCGTCGACGGACGAGGCGCAGGAGAAGGCCGGTATCGCCGTCGCCAAGTCGGTCCGCCTCGCCCTCGCCGGTGAGCTGGTGCCGGACGCCGTGAACGTCCAGGGCGGGGTCATCGCCGAGGACGTCAAGCCGGGCCTGCCGCTCGCCGAGCGCCTGGGCCGGATCTTCACCGCGCTCGCCGGTGAGGTCGCGGTCCGCCTCGACGTCGAGGTCTACGGCGAGATCACCCAGCACGACGTGAAGGTGCTGGAGCTGTCCGCGCTCAAGGGCGTCTTCGAGGACGTCGTCGACGAGACGGTGTCGTACGTCAACGCCCCGCTGTTCGCGCAGGAGCGCGGTGTCGAGGTGCGGCTGACCACCAGCTCCGAGTCCGCCGACCACCGCAACGTGGTGACCGTGCGCGGCACGCTGGGCACCGGCGAGGAGGTGTCGGTCTCCGGCACGCTGGCCGGTCCGAAGCACGTCCAGAAGATCGTCGCGGTCGGGGACTACGACGTCGACCTCGCCCTCGCCGACCACATGGTGGTGCTGCGCTACGAGGACCGTCCCGGTGTCGTCGGCACCGTCGGCCGCATCCTGGGTGAGGCGGGCATCAACATCGCCGGCATGCAGGTCGCCCGCGCGGCGGTGGGCGGAGAGGCGCTGGCCGTGCTGACCGTGGACGACACGGTGGGCTCCGCCGTGCTGGCCGAGGTGGCCTCCGAGATCGGTGCGACGTCCGCGCGCTCGGTGAACCTGGTCTGACCCGCCTGTGCACGAACGCCGGCCGGGCTGAGGATCCTCAGCCCGGCCGGCGTTTTTCCTGTGCCGGACAGGCCCTAGTCCTGTCCGGCCCCGGTCCTCCGCAGGCTCACCGCCGCGCCCGCCGCCGCCAGCACCAGCGTCACCGCGCCCGCGACGGCCGCCCCCCGCATGCCGCTGGTGAACGCCTCCCGCGCCGTGGCGAGCAGGGACGCGCCGGCCCGGCCGGGCAGGCCGGCCGCGTCGGCCAGGGCGCCGCCCAGGGTCTCGCGGGCCTCGGCCGGAGCCGTGGCCGGCATCTCGTGCCGGTACAGCGCCGTACCGACGGAGCCCAGGACCGCCATGCCGAGCGCGCCGCCGAACTCGGTGCCGGTCTCCAGGAGGGAGGAGGCCGTGCCCGCCCGCTCCACCGGCGCGCCGCTCATCGCCAGGTCGGTCAGCTGGGACATCACCATGACCGCACCGCAGGCCAGAAGGCCGGCCGCGGCCAGCACCCGCCACAGGGAGTCGGTGCCGGCGCCGGCGAGCAGGGCGAAACCGGCCGCGCTGACCGCGAAGCCGGCGGCGACGACGTACCCGCGGTGGACGCCCCGCTGGACGAGCTGGGCGGTGACCGGTCCGGCGATCCCGATGAGCACCGACGGCAGCAGGCTCCACAGCGCCGCCGCCAGCGGGCTCTTGCCGAGGACCGACTGCAGGTACTGCGTGGTGAAGACGGCCGAGCCCATCATCCCGAACGCGGCGACCACGGTGAGCAACAGCGCCGGGGTGAAGCCGGGGCTCCGGACGAGGGCCGGCGGGATCAGCGGGGAGGCGCCGGCGCGCTGGCGGCGGACGAAGAGGGCCGCGCAGAGCAGGCCGAGGGCGAGGGAGAGGACGTACCGCGGCTGCCAGCCCTCGGACGGGATCTCCTTCAGGCCGTAGATCACGGGGAGCACGGCGGCCAGGGACAGCCAGGCGCTCGGCCAGTCGAAGCGGCCGGGGCCGGGGTTCTTCGACTCGGGCAGCAGCACCGGGCCGAGGACGAGCAGCAGCGCCATCGCGGGCAGGTTGACCAGGAACACCGAGCCCCACCAGAAGTGCTCGACCAGGACGCCGCTCATCACCGAGCCGAGGGCGACGCCGCCGGTCATCACCCCCGACCACAGTCCGATCGCCTTCGCCCGCTGGGCCGGGTCGGTGAACATCGTGCGCAGCAGGGCCATCGTGGACGGCATCAGGGTCGCGCCGCCGATGCCGAGGATCGCGCGGGCCGCGATCAGGGTCTCGGCGCTGTTCGCGTACGCCGCGAGGAGCGAGGCGGCGCCGAAGGCCGCGGCCCCGGTCAGGAGGAGCCGGCGGCGGCCGACGCGGTCGCCGAGCGCGCCCATCGTCATCAGCAGGCCGGCCAGGACGAAGCCGTAGACATCGAAGATCCACAGCTGCTGGGTGCCGCTCGGCCGCAGGTCGGCGCTGATCGCGGGGGTCGCGAAGTAGAGGACCGAAACGTCCATCGAGACCAGCAGCAGCGGCAGCATCAGCACAGCGAGCGCGGTCCATTCCCGGCGTCCGGCGCGGACGGGGGCGGCGGCGCTCGTCAGGTTCGTCGTCATGCGGAGGACTGTACGGACGTCTTAAACGCTTGTCTAGGACGCTCGTCTTACTCGATCGTCTTACTCGATCGTCTAATTCATCCGTCTTATTCATCCGTCTTATTCATCTGTCTCATTCGTCTGTCTAGGACGGCTGTATGGATCGCGGGTAGGGTGGCGGCATGGGACACCGTGAGGATCTGCTGGAAGGCGCCAAGCGCTGCCTGCTGGAGAAGGGCTTCCTGCGCACGACCGCGCGGGACGTCGTCAGGGAGTCGGGCACCAACCTGGCGTCGATCGGCTACCACTACGGCTCGAAGGACGCGCTGCTGGTACGGGCGTACATCTCGCTGATCGAGGGCCTGGGGGAGCGGTTCGACCCGGGGCTCGACGGGGAGGTGACCGAGCCGCCGAGGTCGCTGGAGCGCTTCCAGGAGGTGTGGACCGGGATCCTGCGTACGGTCCCCGAGTCGCGGGCGATCTGGCTGCTCAGCTTCGAGCTGATGTTCCAGGACGAGCGGCTGGAGGAGGTGCGCACGCTGCTGGCCGAGGCGCAGCGGCAGGGCCGCGCGGGGCTCGCGGCGATGTTCACCGGCATCCCGGAGGCGGACCTCGACGAGGAGACGGTCGAGACCGAGGGCCGCCTCTACCAGACCCTTCTCAACGGCCTCATGGTCCAGTGGCTCTTCGACCCCGACTCGGCCACCACCGCCGAGCAGCTCACCGAGGGACTGCGGCGGACGGTCCGGGAGACCGCGCTCGGCTGAACCGCGTGCGGCCGGTCACCGGAGCGCGCCGGCCGCTGCGGTTCCGGGCCCGACGGTGCCCTGCTCTCCGTGGCGCGCTCACCGGTGCGGTGGCCGCCGGGCGGTGACGCGGGAGGGGGCCGCGGCTGGGGCCGTTTCAGTGCCGTGTGTGGCAGCAGGCGGTTCTCCCGCTCGCCGGGGAGCGCGCCGGCCGCTGCGGTTCCGGGCCCGACGGTGCCCTGCTCGTCCGCCCCGACGGCCACATCGGCGCCCGCTGGCCCGCGCGCCCGTCCGCCTACGACACGCTCCCCTGCGCGGTGCGGCCCCGGGCGGTGACGCGGGAGGGGGTCACAGCCGGGCCCGTTTCAGTGCCATGTGCAGCAGCAGGCGGTCCTCGCCGTCGTCCAGGTCCAGGCCGGTCAGCTGTTCCACCCGGGACAGCCGGTAGTAGAGCGTCTGGCGGTGGATGCCCAGCTCGGAGGCGGTGCGGCCGGCCTGCCCGGCGCAGTCGAGATAGACCTCGGCGGTGCGGGCCAGCTCCCGGTGCGCGGGGGAGAGGAGCGGGGCGACCACGCGGTCGTGCGCGGCATCCGGCGGCAGCGCGGTCAGCAGCCGGTACGCCCCGATCCGCGCCCACTCCGCCACCGGCGCGAACCGCGGCTCGGCCAGCGCGGCCCGCGCCGCCGCCGAGGCCTCCTGCCAGACCGTGGCCAGCTCGGTGAGGCCGGTGCGCGGCTCGCCGACCCCCGCCGCGCAGCCGGTGCCCGCGGCCCCCGCGGTGAAGCCCGCGGCGACCGCCGCCGCCACCCGCGCGCCGGCCCCGCGCGCCGCGCCGCGGGCCGTTCCGGCTTCCTTCAGCAGCCGGGTGGCCGCCGCCAGCGCGGGGCCGCTGGTCTCGGTGGTCCGCAGCCGCACCAGCAGCGCCAGGCTCTGCCCCGACGGCCCCCACGGCAGCGTGCACAGCGCCGCGGCGTGCGGGATCGTACGGGCGGCCGGGGCGTCGTCCGGGTCGGCCGACGGCCAGGGGGCGACGCAGACCAGGGTGTGCGGGCCGTCCGCGCGCGGCCCCAGGGCGGTGCGCAGGTCGGCCACCGCCATGTCCTGCTGCCAGCCGTGTTCCGCGGTGAGCACCGCCCGCAGCTCCCGGCTGAGCCCCGCCCCGGCCTCCGCCTCGTCGGCCAGCAGCGCGCCGATCCGGCCCGCGACCCCCATGGCGGCGGCCAGCTGGACGTCGGTCGGCCCCGGGTCGCCGTCCAGCAGCCAGACGTACCCGAGGACCACGCCCCGATGACGGACCGGCAGGCAGATCCGGCCGCGGTAGACACCGGCCTCGGTGCTCGCCGGGATGCGGACCGGTCCGGTCGCGCGGGTGATGCCGAACCCCTCGAACCAGGCCCGGACCGTGGCGGTGGAGCGCCGGGTCAGGATCGAGCGGGTGCGCACCGGGTCCAGCGCGGACGGGTCCAGCTCGTCCTCGCTGTCGTAGGCGCCGAAGGCGATCAGCTCGAAGTCGCGGTTCTCCAGGGTCGCGGGCGCGCCCAGCAACTCGGAGATCTCGTCCACCAGCTCCTGATAGTCCGCCTTGAATTCAGCCGCCACTCGGGCATTCTCCCCCATTCCCCGGCCGCCTTCATACATCTGTCTGAGATCCCGGGCACGGATGCGTGACAGCTGTCGATGGCCGACGATCGGAGAGATCCTTAGGTTTCACGGTGGTTCTCCGTGCCGTACCCGAATGGTCGGGTGATGGCCGTTTCGGTGCTTGTCTGTGGAGGTGCCCCGTGCTGGGTCCCGTGATTCTCGCCGCGTCGCGCAGCGACCGGATGCGACGCCTGATCTCGGCGGCCCCGGTGACCAAGCAGGTCGTCGACCGCTTCATCCCCGGCGAGACCGTGGCCGACATCGTCCCGATCATCAAGGACCTGACGGCCAAGGGCCTGGAGCTGACGATGGACGTCGTCGGCGAGGACATCACCACGCCCGAGCAGGCCACCGCCGCCCGGGACGCCTACCTGGAGCTGATCGACCACCTGGGTCGGCTGGAGCTGGGCGAGAGGGTCGAGATGTCGGTGAAGCTGTCGATGTTCGGCCAAGCCCTCCCCGGCGGCCACGAGCTGGCCCTCGCCAACGTCCGGCCGGTGGTCGAGGCCGCCGCCGCCATCGGTACGACGGTGACGCTCGACGCCGAGGACCACACCACCCTGGACTCGATGTTCGCCATCCACGAGGAGCTGCGGAAGGACTTCCCGCAGACCGGCTGCGTCATCCAGGCCTACCTCTTCCGCACCGAGGCCGACGCCCGCCGCCTCGCCGAGTCCGGCAGCCGCGTCCGCCTGGTCAAGGGCGCCTACAAGGAGCCCGCCGAGGTCGCCTACCAGCAGAAGCACGAGATCGACAAGGCCTACGTGCGCATTCTGCGGACGCTGATGGAGGGCGAGGGCTACCCGATGATCGGGTCGCACGACCCGCGCCTCATCGCCATCGCACAGGAGCTGGCCCACAAGGCCGGCCGTAAGCTCGATGAGTACGAGTTCCAGATGCTGTACGGCATCCGCAGCGACGAGCACCTGCGGCTGGCCGCCGAGGGCCACCGCATGCGCGTCTACACCGCCTACGGCACCGACTGGTACGGCTACTTCATGCGCCGCCTGGCGGAGAAGCCGGCCAACCTCCGGTTCTTCCTCCGTTCCATGGTCAGCAAGGGCTGAGCCCGCACACCCGCTCACGTACAAGGAGTTACGGATCTCATGGACGCTGTGACCCAGGTCCCCACCCCCGTCAACGAGCCGGTGCACGGCTACGCCCCCGGCTCGCCCGAGCGTGCCCGGCTGGAGGTCAAGCTCAAGGAGCTGGCCGAGAACCCGATCGACCTGCCGATGACCATCGGCGGCGAGAAGCGGATGGGCGGCGGCGAGCCGTTCCAGGTGGTCCAGCCGCACAACCACAAGTCCGTCCTCGGCACCGGCCGCCACGCCACCCAGCAGGACGCCCGGGACGCCATCGACGCGGCCCTGGCCGCCGCGCCGGCCTGGCGCGCGATGTCCTTCGACGACCGCGCCGCGATCATCCTGCGCGCCGCCGAGCTGCTGGCCGGCCCGTGGCGCGAGACGATCGCCGCCTCCACCATGCTGGGCCAGTCCAAGACCGCCCAGCAGGCGGAGATCGACACGCCGTGCGAGCTGGTCGACTTCTGGCGTTTCAACGTCCACTACGCCCGCCAGATCCTGGCCGAGCAGCCCCCGGCGAACTCCCCGGGCGTGTGGAACCGGCTGGACCACCGCCCGCTGGAGGGCTTCGTCTACGCGATCACGCCGTTCAACTTCTCGGCGATCGCCGGCAACCTGCCCACCGCCCCCGCCCTGATGGGCAACGTGGTGGTCTGGAAGCCGTCCCCGACCCAGACCCACGCGGCCGTCCTCCTCATGCAGCTGCTGGAGGAGGCGGGCCTGCCCAAGGGCGTCATCAACCTCGTCACCGGCGACGGCATCGAGGTCTCCAAGGTCGCCCTGGAGCACCGGGACCTCGCGGGCATCCACTTCACCGGTTCGACCAAGACCTTCCAGTACCTGTGGAAGACGGTCGGCAACAACATCGAGAAGTACCGCTCCTACCCGCGTCTGGTCGGCGAGACCGGCGGCAAGGACTTCCTCGTCGCCCACCCCTCGGCCGACCGCGCCATCCTGAAGACGGCCCTCACCCGGGGCGCCTTCGAGTACCAGGGCCAGAAGTGCAGCGCCACCTCCCGCGCCTACATCCCGGCCTCCATCTGGAACTCGGGCTTCAAGGAGGAGTTCGCGGCCGAGGTCGACTACCTGACCATGGGTGACGTCACCGACCTGTCGAACTTCATCGGCGCCGTCATCGACGACCGCGCGTTCGCCAAGAACAAGGCCGCGATCGACCGCGCCAAGCAGGACCCGACCTGCACCATCGTCGCGGGCGGCAGCTACGACGACTCGGTCGGCTACTTCGTCCGCCCGACCGTCATCGAGTGCACCGACCCGGAGAACGAGGTCTTCACCACCGAGTACTTCGGCCCGATCCTCGCGGTGTACGTCTACGAGGACGACAAGTACGACGAGATGCTGACCCAGATGGAGTCGGTCTCCGACTACGCCCTGACCGGCTCGGTCATCGCCAACGACCGTGCCGCCGCGGCCTACACGATGGAGAAGCTCCGCTTCGCCGCGGGCAACTTCTACATCAACGACAAGTCGACCGGCGCCGTCGTCGGCCAGCAGCCCTTCGGCGGCGGCCGGGCCTCCGGCACCAACGACAAGGCCGGCGCCCCCCAGAACCTCCAGCGCTGGACCCTGACCCGCGCCATCAAGGAGACCCTGGTCCCGCCGACCGACTACACCTACCCGCACATGGGCTGACCTCCAGCCCCCCGACCACGGGCCGGGAAGTCCGACCACGATCGGACTCCCCGGCCCGTCGCCATTCCGCCCGCGACGACCGAGCCCACCGGAACGAACTCCGGGTCGAGACGCTGTTTCCCTTGCTACTCTGGGATGGCGTCGGCAGGCAGACGTGTTCCTTGTACTCGGGGTCCCGGCAACCCCGAGGGGATCGAAGGGCTCTCGCGAACCCACCTGTACTCCACGGAAGCTGTCAGGATGTACGCCTCTCCTCAGTGACCATGCCGGGAGGTCGCAGGAGGACGTATGTCCAAGAAGCAGGACAACTTCGGACGTGCCGCGCGGGCCTGCCACCGTGCTACCGGTGTGCAGTACAACCGTTGTTGGGAATGGGCTCAGACCGGCCGCATCTCCCGACGGCTGCCCGTACCCGACGCGCGCTCTCCCGAACAGCGGCGATTCGAGGCGCTGATCGCGCACACGTTGACCGATCCCCTTCGTGACGGCCAGCTCGACGGGGCTGTTCTGGGATTCCAAGGGGCTCTCCCGGACGGTGACCGCCTCACGCTCTCTCTGCATCCCACGATGGCGAACGTCGTCGTGGCCGCACTGCTGCCGCGCTTCGATGCGTTCTACGGAGGGATCCGTGGTGTTCCAGGGCTGAGACTGGAACGCCGGCACGGCGCATGGGCGCTGGTCGACGCGACGAGTTCGGCAGTGGTCTGTCTGAGGCACGCCGACCCGGGGTGGCAGCCGTCGTTGCCCGGTCGCGACAGGGGCATCACGCGCATCTGGGCCGACGCACCGACCCGGCTCTCACGTCCCGAGGGCGACGAGCTTGCCGAGTGGGTGAGTGACGGGAGGACGCGCCCCCGGGCCGCCGCGCGTGATCTGCTGTTCAGCCGGGTGCTTCGCAGGCCCCTCTTGATCAACACGGCAGCCCGGTCTCACGGTTGGGCCAACACCTATACACACCACACCCATGACATCGTCATCGAGTGGTGCTGCGGGGTGCCTGCCACGGACGTTGCCGACGCGTTGCGCCGAAGCGGTATGACGGCGGAGCGGGAGGGCGTCGACAGCAGCCCCAGTGGCCACCGCGAACCACACCCCGAGCGGATCGATCTCGGTGACGCCTCGATTGTTCTGAGATGTCTGCGGGCCAGCTGGTGCCGAGGAGAAACGGGGGAACTCGGTCTCGCAGCAGTCGCCACCGAGATCCGCAGGCGGTACGAGTGACAGCCCTGGAGATGGCCGGTGTCCTGGTGTTGCTGCTCGGCGTTCTCCTGGCGCTGGCGAAGGTGTGCCGCGATCTGCTGATCATGAGACAGCTGAGGGCCGTTCTCTCCGACTGTTCGCCGGAGGAACGCGTTCGGATCTGCTTGCACTTGGCGTGCGCACTGCACGGAACCGGCTGGAGCCCGGGTGTGTCAGGGCAGGCGGCGGGTGAGGAAGTCCCTCATCAGTGAGGCGATCTGGTCCGCGTGGGTCTCCAGGGCGAAGTGGCCCGTGGGCAGCAGGTGGATCTCCGCCTCGGGGAGGTCCCGGCGGAAGGCGAGTGCGCCCTCCGGGACGAAGATCTCGTCGTGCGCGCCCCAGACCGCGAGCAAGGGGACCCGGCTCTCGCGGAAGTAGGCGTGGAAGGCCGGGTACAGGGCGAAGTTGCTGCCGTAGTCGGAGATCAGGTCGAGCTGGATCGCGGTCTGGCCGGGGCGGGCGAGCCGGGCGGCGTCGTGCTCGTAGGCGTCCGGGCTGACCAGGCTCGGGTCCGGGACACCGTGCAGGTACTGCCACTTGACGCCGTCCGGGGTGTAGATCTCCCGCACGGGCGCCTCGGTCTCCGGCGTGCGTCTCTCGATCAGCGCCAGCACCGGCGCCCACGCCTCGGCGCCGAGCCCTTCCTCGTAGGCGTTGCCGTTCTGCGTGACGACGGCCGTCACCCGGTCGGGACGGGCGAGGGCGAGTCTGAGGCCGATCGGGGCGCCGTAGTCCTGGATGTAGAGGGCGTACCGCTCCAGGCCGAGCAGCTGGGTGAACTCCTCCGTGACCGCCGCGAGTTCGTCGAAGGTGTACCGGAAGACGGAGGCGTCCGGCGCCGCCGACCGGCCGAACCCGATGTGGTCCGGGGCGATCACCCGGTAGCCGTCGGCGAGCAGCGGGATCAGGTCGCGGAACATGTGCGAGCTGCTCGGGAAGCCGTGCAGAAGCAGCAGGACGGGGGCGTCGGCGGGGCCGGCCTCGCGGTAGTACACGTCGAGGCCGCGGACGGTCACGGTGCGGTGGTGGATCCGGTGAGTGGGCATGGCGGCAGTCCAGCACGGTCATGCCTAACTGGTCAAGATGATTTTAGAGGTTAGATGCGATACTGGGGGCATGACCATCGACCTCCGCCTCGCCCACACCGCCGACCTCGACCCCGACGAACTCCGTGCCGTACGCGCCCTGTTGGACGACGCGTTCGACGGGGACTTCTCGGACGAGGACTGGGAGCACGGGCTGGGAGGCATGCACGCGCTGCTCCGGGACGGTGCCGGGCTCGCCGCGCACGGTGCCGTCGTGATGCGCCGGGTGCGGCACCGGGGACGCTGGCTGCGCACGGGATACGTGGAGGCCGTCGCGGTGCGGGCCGACGTGCGGCGCACCGGGCTCGGCGGGCGGGTGATGGCCGAGCTGGAGCGGGTGATCGACCGGGCCTACCAGCTCGGCGCGCTGTCCGCGAGCGACGAGGGCGCCCTGCTGTACACGGCCCGGGGCTGGCAGCGGTGGCCCGGTCAGGTGCACGCCCTGTCGCCGGACGGGATCGTGCGCATGCCGGAGGAGGAAGGGGACGTCTTTCTGCGGCCCGCCCTCGCCGGCCCGCTGGACCCGGCCGGCGAGCTGGTCTTCGACTGGCGGGACGGCGACGTCACCTGACGGCACGTCAGGCGCGGACCAGGATCTTCCCGATGTTGCCGCCGCGCAGCATCAGCAGGAACGCCTCCACGATCCGCTCGAACCCGTCGAGCACGGTCTCGTCCGCCACCAGCGCCCCGCTGCGCAGATGCGGTACGGCGAAGTCGTACAGCTCCTCCTGCGCGTCCCGGTGGTGCTTCACCAGGAAGCCCTCGATGCGCAGGCTCTTCTCCACCACCTCGGCGTGGTCGAAGAGCACCGGGGGCGCGTCCGGGGTGTTGTACTGGCTGATCGTGCCGACCCGCACCACCCGGCCCCGCTCGCGCAGCGCGCCGATCGCCGCGCCGAGCTGCTCCCCGCCGACGTTGTCCACGAAGACGTCGATGCCGGCGGGGGCGGCCTCGGCGAGCAGGCCGGCGACCGGGGCGGAGCGGTAGTCGAAGGCCGCGTCGTAACCGGCGTGCTCCGTCACGTACCGCACCTTCTCCGGGCTGCCGACACTGCCGGTCACGCGGCCCGCGCCGAGCAGCCGGGCGAAGCGGCCGGTCGCCGTGCCCACCCCGCCCGCGGCGCCGGAGACGAACAGGTCCTCGCCCGCCCGCAGCCGGGCGATCCGGGTGAGGGCGATGTACGCGGTCAGGCCGGTGCCGCCGAGGATGCCCAGGTGGGCCGAGAGCGGGACGCCGGGGTGGTGCGGGATCCGGCGGACCTCCTCGGGGCGGACCACCGCGTGGGTGCGCCAGCCCTGCCGGTGGAAGACGATCTCGCCCTCGCGCAGGTCCGGGGTGCGGGAGGCCGTCACCCGGCCCAGCGTGCGGCCCTCCAGCGGGGCGTCCAGCGCGAAGCCGCCGTCCATCAGTTCGCGGTGGTACGGGTCCACCGACCAGTACAGGTTCTCGACCAGGGCGGTGCCGGGCGCCGGTGCGGGGACCGGGGACTCGGCGAAGCGGAAGTGGGCGGCGGTCGGGAAGCCGGCGGGGCGGGCGGTCTGGTGCACGGTGAGCGCGGTCTCGGTCATGGGACGGGACCGTACGGAGGAATCCCCGGCGCGGGCGAAGGGTTGGGCTCATGGAACGGGCCGGTCCATGAAACCGGCTCATAGCAGCAGGTGGGAGACCCCGAGTGAGCGCAACCGATCTTGCCCCGCAGGAGCTTCGCATCCTCGTCGCCGTGGCCGAGGAGGGCGGTTTCTCCAGCGCCGCCGCCCGGCTCGGGGCCACCCAGTCCGCCGTCTCCCACGCCGTCCGCGGCATCGAACGCAAGCTGGGCGCCGTGCTGTTCGAGCGCGGCCGGTTCGGCGCCCGGCCCACGCCCGCCGGGGAGCGGGCCGCCGCCCACGCGCGCCGCGTGCTGCGCCTGCTGGAGGCGATGGCCGCCGACGTCCGGCGCGCGGACACCGGCGAGGTCGCCGGCCGGCTGCGGGTCGCCGCGTTCCGCAGCGCGGCCCTCCACCTGCTGCCGCCCGCCCTGGACCGGCTGGCCGCCCTGCACCCCGGCGTCGAGGTGACCGTCACCGTCGTGCGCGAACTGGGCCCGGGCACCGCGGGCGAGGTCGCCGCCGGCCGGGCCGACCTCGGCATCGCCACCCTCGGCAGCCCGGCGGCGCTGCCCCCCGGGCTGGTCGGCGGGGTGCTGCTGGAGGAGCCGTACTCCCTGGTGCACCCGGTCGGGCACCCGGAGCCGCGCTCCCTGCCGCTCGTCGACTGGACGGAGAACTGCGGCTCCTACACCCGTGACTGGTGGGCCGCCCAGGACTGGATCCCGGCGGCGACGGTCACCGCCGAGGACGACGGGGCGGTGCTGTCCATGGTGGGCAGTGGACTCGGCATGGCGATCATGCCCGCGCTGTCGCTCACCGACGCCCCGCCCTCGGTGCGGATCACCGACCTCGGGCCGGACCGGCCGTACCGCTGCGTCGGCTACGCGACCACCCCCGAACTGGCCGCCACCACCCCCGTGCAGGCCCTCGTCCGGATCCTGCGCTCCCTCGGACGGAGTACCCCCGAACGCGCGAAGCCCCAGCTCAGGGCGGTGTGACCCGGTCCACCGTCTCAGATAGTAGGAAGTCCGAGTAATTGTGCAGACAGACGCGGGCCGCTCCCCTAATTTGAAAGGAGCCGAACGTCTCGCTCCATCCAGCGAATGGCGGTCGTGAGCCGGGCCCCGTGCAGGCAACCCCTGCGGCCGTGGCTTCCCGCCTCTTCCGGCGTCTCGTACCCCCCAACTGCCGTGCTCCACGTATGCCCAAGGAGTCGATCGCCATGGCCGAGACGACCGTCCGCCGCCGAGTCCGCCACGTGACCCGCACGAGCGAGTCCGACCGCAAGAACGCCGCCGCCGCCCTCCAGCGCGCCCTGGACCGCCGGGACAACGGCGGCGCGACCGGCCACTGAGCCGGACCACCGGCCGGGAGCCGCATCCCGCGGGTGCGGCGCGGCCTCACCCGCCGCGCCGCACCTCGAAATGGTCGATCCGCCGCCCGTCCTGCGCCAGCGCCGACACCGCGAGCCGCGGCGACGCGCCCGCCCGCACCTCCACCGACAGCAGCGAGAAGCCGGTGTAGCGCACCCGCGACCACTCCACGGTCTCCGGCGCCCGGTCCCCGCCCTTCGCCCAGGCGAAGGTCCGCACGGGCTCGTGCCGGGTGAGGTGACCCTCGTAGCTGTCCCGCACGCCCGAGGGGAAGCCGTACAGGTCACGGCCGCCACCGCCCGCCGTGACGTACACGGTGCCGTCCCGGCCGGGGTCGGTGGAGCCGCCGACGGGCACCGCCCGGCCGACCCGTCCGGCCCTGATCGCGTCCGTGCGCTCGTACACGTGGTTGTGCCCGTTGATCACCAGGTCCACCTGGTGCTTCGCGAACAGCGGCAGCCACTCCCGGCGGACGCCCCCGTCCGAGGCGTGCTGCGAGGTGGAGTAGGCGCAGTGGTGGAAGAAGACGACCACGAAGTCGATGCCGTCGTCCGCGCGCAGCCGCCGCAGCGTCCGGTCCAGCCAAACCGTCTGCCGGCCGCCGCTGTTGCCGAGGTTGGCGGGGATCTCGTACGACACGTCGTTGGCGTCCAAAGCGACGAAGCCGGCGTTGCCGTAGGTGAAGGCGTAGGCGCCCGGGGTGCCGTGCGGGTCGAAGCCGGTCTCCGGCAGGGAGAACCGGGCCAGCTGGCCGCCGTAGCCGTCCGGCGAGTACCAGGCCTCCATGTCGTGGTTGCCGGTCGTCACCATCCACGGCACGGACCGCGCGACCGGCTCGTTCTGCTTCAGGAACAGGTCCCAGGAGGCGGGGTCGTAGCCGTCGGTCGGCCGGCCCGTGCCGCTTGCGTCCGCGTAGCAGATGTCGCCCGCGTGCAGATGGAAGGCGGGCTTCTGCCGCAGCAGCAGACCGTCGTTCGCCTGCGCCGCCCGGCCCACGCCCTGGTCGCCGAAGGCCGTGAACACGAAGCGCTCCGGACGCGCGGGCGCGGTGCGGAAGGAGGCGAGGGACGCGCGGTGGGCGGGCGCGGCGGGGTCCCAGCCGTCGTGGCCGACACCGTAGTAGTACGTCGTCCCGGGCGCGAGGCCGTCCACGGCCGCGTGCACGTAGTACTGCTCCAGCGCCGGCCGCACCCCGCGTACCCCGGGCGTGTGCAGCGGGCGCAGCTCGGCCGCGATCCGGCGCCCGAGGTCGTCGGGGCGCAGGCCGACGCGCACGTACGGCCGCCGCACCGCGGACGGCACCTGCCAGGAGATCCGCATCCGGCTGCGCGGGTCGGGGCCGAAGGCGAGATGACGGCCGAACGGGCGGACGGCCCAGCCGGGCGCCCGCGAGGCGAGCGGCGCCGGCCGCCCGGCGGACGCGGTGCCGCAGCCGGTCAGCAGACCGCCCGCCACCGCGCCCGC
>NZ_MUMF01000526.1 GCF_002155905.1 Streptomyces tricolor
GTGCCCAGCTTGCGCCGCCGCACGCGCCGGGCGGTTCGGGCCGGCGGCGCAAGCTGGGCACGCCCCCCGACCCGGCCACCCGACCGGAGCCGCGGCCGGACCAGGCGGCCCGGCCGCACCCGCCGGCCGAACCGGCGCCCGGACAGCCGTCGGTCACTGGGCAGCCGTCCGTCCCCGGCCAGCCCCCGCTCGCCGGGCAGCCGTCGGTGCCGCAGCCCGCGCCGGCCGGTCCGGTGCCCGTGCCGCAGCCCTCGCTCGGCGGGCAGTCCCGGTCGGTCGCGGGCACCGAGGGGGCCGGGCGGTCGTACGCCATAGGCGCCCCGGAGCCCGACGCCGCCGAGGGGCCGGAGCCGCTGGACGGGCCCGGTGGGGCCGTGGAGGTGGCGGACACGCCGCGTCCGCAGCCGCTGGACGACGAGCTGCCCCCCGAGCCGCTGGACAACCCGCGCCGGCTGCTGGTGTGGCCCGCGCCGGACGTGACGACCCAGCAGGCGCTGAGCGACCGTGGCTACCGCCCGGTCGTCGTGCACTCGCGCGAGGAGGTCGACGCGCAGATCGCGGCCTTCCCCGCCGCGCTCTTCGTGGACCCGCTGACCGGGCCCATCACGCGCACGGCGCTGCAGTCGCTGCGCCAGGCCGCGGTGGCCGCCGAGGTCCCGGTGCTGGTCACGGCCGGACTGGGACAGGCGACGCGCGAGGCGGCGTACGGCGCCGATCCCGCCGTTCTGCTGAAGGCGCTGGCTCCCCGGGACAGCGAGCAGCATCCGCCGCGGGTGCTGCTCATCGAGGAGCACGCGGAGATCGCGCTGGCGCTGACCTCGACGCTGGAGCGGCGCGGGATGCAGGTGGCACGGGCCGCGAGCGACAACGACGCGGTGACGCTGGCGGGGCAGTTCCGGCCGAACCTCGTGGTGATGGACCTGATGCAGGTGCACCGCCGGCGGGCCGGGATCGTGGACTGGCTGCGGGCGAACGGGCAGCTCAACCGCACCCCGCTGGTCGTCTACACGGCCGCCGTCGACCAGGCCGACCTGCCCCGGCTGGCCTCGGGCGAGACGGTGCTGTTCCTCGCCGAGCGGTCGACGAGCACCGAGGTGCAGAGCAGGATCGTGGATCTGCTGGCCCGGATCGGCACCAACTAGGCGCCGGCCGCGGTCAACGGGCGACCAGTCTGCGGGCCGCCTCCTTGATGGAGGCCCGCAGGCGGTCCTGGTCGGAGTCCTCGGTACCGGCGAGGATGCGGCGCATCTGCGGGACCACGGCCATCCAGTTCGTCAGCGCGGTCAGCAGGATGAGCAGGTCGCCGGCCGGGATGGCGTCCGTGAGGACCCCCCGGGACTGGCCGTCCTCGATCGCGGCGACCTTGCGGGCGTAGTGGTCCTGGCGGGCCGCTTCGTCGGGCAGTTCGGCGCTGCCGTACTCGATGCCCTCCCAGAAGAGCAGGCGCAGCAGTTCAGGGTGGGCGGCGTGGTAGTCGAGGAGGCGGTCGACCCAGCCGTCGATGTCGTCGGGGTCGACGGGCACGGCCGCCGCCAGGTCGACCATGCAGCTGCCGAGGACCTTGCTGAACAGCTCCGCCTTGTTGCCGAAGTAGGCGTAGATCAGCTGCTTGTTGGCCTTGGCCGCGGCGGCGATGCGGTCGATGCGGGCGCCCGCGATGCCGTGCCGGGCGAACTCGGCGACCGCCGCCTCGAAGATGCGGGCCTTGGTGGCCTCGGGGTCCCTCACTGGTGCCATGGGGACAGGGTAGGACGCCCGAGACCGGGTAACCAACTGTTTGGTTGACGAGGAATGCGGACGGGGTGCAGTCTGTTGAGCAGTGACAACCAACCAGTTAGTTGTGTGAGTCGGCTCTAAGGAGTGCGTCCCCCTCATGCCGTCAGCCACCTCCACCCGCCAGGCGCCCGGACTGCGGGCCCCCGCCCGGGAGCGGTCCGCCTCCGGCTCCCTCTTCCTCCTGCTCATCGCCGTCTGCACCGCCGTCACGGCCGCCAACATCTATCTCGCGGCCCCGCTGCTGCCGCTGATCGCCGACGACTTCGGCACCGTCCCCTCGGCCGTGGCCTGGATCGCCTCGGTCGCCCAGCTCGGCTACGCGGCCGGCCTGCTCTTCTTCGCCCCGCTCGGCGACCGCGTCGACCGCCGCCCCCTCGTCGGCTGGCTCTCCGTGGCCACCACGGCGGCGCTGCTCGTCGCGGCCGTCGCCCCGGGCACCACCGCCCTCGCCGTCGCCGTGTTCGTCGCCGCCGCGGCCACCGTCGTACCGCAGCTGCTCGTCCCGCTGGTCGCCGCGCGCGCCCCCGACGACCGGCGCGCCCGGCATGTCGCGGCCGTCATAGCCGGGCTGTTCACCGGCATCGTCGCGGCCCGCGTCGTCGGCGGTCTCGCCGGGCAGGCCTTCGGCTGGCGGTGGGTGTTCGGCGGGTCCGCCGTACTGACCCTCGCGCTGGGGCTGGCCACCGCCCTGGCCCTGCCGGCCGAGCGGCCGGTGCGGCAGGGCGGGCTGTTCTCGGGGATCGCCGAGCTGCCCGGGCTGCTGCGCCGCTCCCCCGACCTGTGGCGGGCGTGTGTGCGGCAGGCGGGGATGTTCGGCGCGTGGAGTGCCCTGTGGACCTCCCTCGCGCTGCTGCTGACCGGGCCGGGCTACGGCCTGTCCACCGCGACCGCTGGGCTCTTCGGCCTCTTCGGGCTGACCGCCAGCGCGGTGGCGCCGCTGGCGGGCGGGCTGGTGGACCGGTTCGGCGCGGCCCGGGTCGTCGGCACCGCCTATGTGCTGGCCGCCGTCGCCGTACCGCTGTTCTGGCTCGGCGGGCATGTGCTGCCGGCGCTGTTCGCCGCCGCCATCGCGATCCACGCGGCCCTGGTCGCCTCCCATGTCGCCAACCAGACCCTGGCCCTGACCACGACCTCGACCCCGGCCACCGCGAACACCGCCTACGTCGTCTCCGGCTTCGCCGGCGGCGCGCTCGCCTCGGCCGTCGCGGGCCCCGCCTTCGGCCACTGGGGCTGGGGCGGGGTGTGCGCGGTGGCGGGGCTGTGGCTGCTGCTGGGATGGACGGTGACGGCGGTACGGGGCGGACGGCGGTAACGGCCGGGCGGCGAGCCGGGGCCCGCGCGCGCGGTAACGGCCGGCCGGGCGGGCCCCAGGGGCGCGGGACCGTGTCGAATACGCGGTCCCGCCGTGACGGGGTCCCCTGTGCGAGCGGAGCCGAGAACTCGGGGGAGCGACCGGCCGCACGCATCCGCGCCCCCGCACCTCCCCTCAGAGCCGCGTGACGTCCAGCTCCCCCTCCGCGTACTGCCTGCGCAGCACCTTCTTGTCGAACTTGCCCACGCTCGTCTTCGGCACCGCCGCGATGACCGTCCAGCGCTCGGGCAGCTGCCACTTGGCGATGCCGCCCTCCTCGGCGAGGAAGGTGCGCAGGGTCTCGAAGCCGGCGGTGGCGCCCGGCCGGAGGACGACCGTGGCCAGCGGGCGCTCGCCCCACTTCTCGTCGGGGACGGCGACCACGGCGGCCTCGGCGACGTCCGGGTGCGACATCAGCGCGTTCTCCAGCTCGACAGAGGAGATCCACTCGCCGCCGGACTTGATGACGTCCTTGGCCCGGTCGGTGAGGGTGAGGAAGCCGTCGGGGGAGATGGTGCCGACATCGCCCGTCTTCAGCCAGCCGTCCTCGCTGAACTTGTCGTCCGGGCGGAGCGGTTCGGCGTCGGGGCCGTTGTAGTAGGCGCCCGCGATCCACGGGCCGCGCACCTCCAGCTCGCCCGCCGACTCGCCGTCCCAGGGCAGGCGTTCGCCGCCGGGGCCGGTGAGGCGGGCCTCGACGCTCGCCGGGAAGCGGCCCTGGGTACAGCGGTAGGCGAACTCCTGGTCGGTGCCGATCGCGTGGGCCGGCGGGCGGGCCAGCGAGCCCAGCGGGGAGGTCTCCGTCATGCCCCAGGCGTGACAGACCCGCATGCCCAGTTCGTCGAAGGCCGCCATCAGGGACGGCGGGCAGGCCGAGCCGCCGATGGTGACGTGGGTGAGGGAGGAGACGTCCCGCGGCTTGGCGTGCAGCTCGCCGAGCAGGCCCTGCCAGATGGTCGGGACGGCCGCCGCGTGGGTGGGCCGTTCGCGCTCGATCATCTCGGCGAGCGGGGCCGGCTGCAGGAAGCGGTCGGGCATCAGCAGGTTGGCGCCGGTCATGTAGAAGGCGTGCGGCAGCCCCCAGGCGTTGACGTGGAACTGCGGTACGACGACCAGCGAGGTGTCCCGGTCGGTCAGGCCCATCGACTGGGCGCTGTTGATCTGCATGGAGTGCAGGTAGACCGAACGGTGGCTGTACACCACGCCCTTGGGGTCGCCGGTGGTGCCGGAGGTGTAGCACATGGCGGCGGCCCGGCGTTCGTCCAGCTGCGGCCAGTCGTAGTGGGTGGGCCGGCCCGCGATCAGCTCCTCGTACTCGTGCACCCGCGCGCCCGCGTCCGCCAGCGGGGCGCGGTCGCCGGGCCCGGAGACGACGATGTGCTCGACCGTCGGCAGCTTCGGCAGCAGCGGGGCGAGCAGCGGGATGAGGGAGCCGTTGACGATGACGACCTTGTCGGCCGCGTGGCCCGCGATCCACACCAGTTGCTCGGCGGGCAGCCGCAGGTTCAGCGTGTGCAGCACGGCGCCCATGGAGGGGACCGCGAAGTACGCCTCGACGTGCTCGGCGTTGTTCCACATGAGCGTGGCCACCCGGTCGTCCCCGGTCACCCCCAGCTCGTCCCGCAGGGCGTGCGCCAGCTGGGCGGCGCGGCCCCCGATCTCGGCGAAGGTGCGCCGGCGCGGTTCGGGCTCCCCGGTCCAGGTGATCACCTGTGACGAGCCGTGGACCGTCGACCCATGGGTCAGGATCCTGGAGATCAGCAGCGGTACGTCCTGCATGGTGGCCAGCACGGCGTCCTCCCGGGCGACATTGCCTACGCGGTGGTCCTACGCGGTGGTAGGGGTGCGGCTGATTCTGCGCGGATACCAGGCGGTATGTCACTAGGGGATGGGTCACTAAGAGGTCACCGGGGTGTGCCGCCGCGGGGCCGGGGCGTCACGGCCGGCGGGTCGGCACCAGCTCGGGATCCTCGCGAAGCTTGCCCAGCGCGCGGGAGACGGCCGACTTCACCGTGCCCACCGACACCCCGAGCACCTCGGCGGTCTGGGCCTCGCTGAGGTCCTCGTAGTACCGCAGGACGACCATCGCCCGCTGGCGCGCCGGCAGCCGCAGGACCGCCCGCCACATGGCGTCGTGCAGCGCCTGGCGTTCGGCCGGGTCGTCGTCGCCGGCCACGGGCTCCGGCTCGGGCAGCTCGTCGCAGGAGAACTCGTCGACTCTGCGTTTGCGCCACTGCGAGGTCCGGGTGTTCAGCAGCGCCCGGCGCACATAGCCGTCGAGCGCCCCCTGGTCCTCGATCCGCTCCCAGGCCACGTAGGTCTTGGCGAGCGCGGTCTGCAGCAGGTCCTCGGCGTCGCAGGGGTTCGCGGTCAGCGAGCGCGCGGTGCGCAGCAGGACCGGTCGGCGGGCCCGCACGTACGAGGCGAAGGAGGGGTAGGGGGTGCGGGTCTGCCGCGCGGGGGCGGCGGCGGCCGAGGCGCTGGTGCAGACGGGTGTGGTCATGGCTCCACGCTAGGAGCGGGTTCACCCGCTGCGGATCGGCCGCAGGTCCCGAAGGCGAGTCCCCCTCAGGTTGTAGGCGTGGGGCTGCCTGCACCTCCTGAAGGTGGACGGCGGATCCGTCCCTTCTGCGGGTACGACCCTGAGGAGGTCAGCCGTCCGCCGTCAGGACCAGCCCCGATGTCGGCACACCCGTACCCGCCGTCACCAGGGTGCACGCCGCCCCCGGGATCTGGTTCACGGCCGTGCCGCGCACCTGGCGGACCGCCTCCGCGATGCCGTTCATGCCGTGCAGATAGGCCTCCCCGAGCTGGCCCCCGTGGGTGTTCAGCGGCAGCCGCCGCTCCGCCACGAAGTCCGCCGCCTCCCCCCTGCCGCAGAACCCGAACTCCTCCAGCTGCATCAGCACGAACGGGGTGAAGTGGTCGTAGAGGATCCCCACGTCGATGTCGTCCGGGCCGAGCCCGGAGGCGCGCCACAGCTGGCGGGCGACCACGCCCGTCTCCGGCAGGCCGGTCAGGTCACCCCGGTGGAAGCCGGTCATCTGCTCCTGGGCCCGGCCCGCGCCCTGGGCCGCCGCCGCGATCACGGCGGGCGGCCTCGGCAGGTCCCGGGCCCGCTCCAGGGAGGTGACGACGAGCGCCTGCCCGCCGTCGGTCTCCTGGCAGCAGTCCAGCAGGCGCAGCGGCTCGGCGATCCAGCGGGAGGCGGCGTGGTCGGCGAGCGTGATCGGGCGGCCGTGGAAATAGGCGGCCGGGTTGGTCGCCGCGTACGCCCGGTCCACCACGGCGACGTGCCCGAACGCCTCCGGTGTCAGACCGTGGGCGTGCAGGTACCGCTGGGCCTTCATCGCCACCCAGGAGGCGGGGGTGAGCAGCCCGAACGGCAGCACCCAGCCGAGCGCCGCGCCCTCCGCCGTCGGCTCGCGGTGCCGCACCCCCGCGCCGAACCGGCGGCCCGACCGCTCGTTGAACCCCCGGTAGCAGACCACCACCTCCGCCACGCCCGTCGCCACCGCGAGGGCCGCCTGCTGGACGGTGGCGCAGGCCGCCCCGCCGCCGTAGTGCACCCGGGAGAAGAAGGACAGCTCGCCCGTCCCGCAGGTCTGGGCCACGGTGATCTCCGGGCTGGTGTCCATGGTGAAGGTCACCAGCCCGTCCACGTCCGCGGGGGTGAGCCCCGCGTCGTCGAGCGCGGCCCGCACCGCCTCCACGGCGAGGCTCAGCTCGCTGCGGCCGGAGTCCTTGGAGAACTCGGTGGCGCCGATGCCGGCGATCGCGGCGCGCCCGCCGAGGGTGTCTCGGCCGCGCAGGCTCATCGGGGGCCCTCCGGGACCGTGACCGTCACCGTGCCCGTCACATGGCGGCCGAGCCGGTTGGCGCCGACGACCCGGACCACGGCCGTGTCGCCGTCGACCTCCTCGACGGTGCCGGTCAGCACCATCGTGTCCCCCGGATGGTTGGGCGCCCCCAGCCTGATGGCGACCTTGCGGAGCACCGCCGTGGGGCCGAAGTGATCGGTGACGTACCGGCCGACCAGGCCGTTCGTCGTCAGGATGTTCATGAAGACGTCCGGGGCGCCCTTCTGCCGGGCCAGCTCCGGGTCGTGGTGCACGTCCTGGTAGTCCCGGGAGGCGATCGCGCCGGCCACGATCAGGGTGCGGGTCACGGGGATCTCCAGCGGCGGCAGCCGCTCGCCGGGCCTCACCGCTCCACCGCCCGGAACACCGGGATCGTCAGCTCCTCGTCGCACCGCCGGAACTCCAGCCGCACCGGCAGCCCGATGCGCACCTTGTCGTACGGCACCCCCACCACGTTGCTCACCATCCGCACCCCTTCGGCGAGTTCGATCAGGCCCACGGCGTACGGGGGGTCGAAGGCGGGGAAGGGCGGGTGGTGCAGCACCACGTACGAGTAGACCGTGCCCTCGCCGCTCGCCTCGACCGTGTCCCAGCGCGGGCTGCCGCAGGCGTTGCAGCCGGGCAGCCAGGGGTGGCGCGGGGTGCCGCAGCCGGTGCAGCGCTGGATGAGCAGCCGGTGCTCGGCCACGCCCTGCCAGAAGCCGGCGTTGTCCCAGTTGATCACGGGGCGGGGGCGGAGCGCCCGGGGTTCGCCGGAGCGGAGTGCTTCCCGTGACGGACGGGGTTCCTGGGACTGCCCGGGGAGGCGGGCCTTCCGAGGGGCGGGGGCGTACTTGAGGATCCGGAAGCGGTGGATGCCGGCCGGCTCGCCGCCCACCCGCAGGTCCGTCCGGGTCGTGACGAAGTAGCCCGTGCCGAGCTTCGTCGTCTTGCGGCCGGAGACCTCCTCGATGACCGTGTCGAACCCGACCTCGTCGCCCGGCCGCAGGGGCCGCAGGTACTCCTGCTCGCAGTCGGTGGCCACCACGGCGGTGCAGCCCGCCGCGTCCAGCAGGCCGAGGAGTGCGTCGTACGCCCCGGTACGGCCCCGGTGCCCGGACAGCCCGCCCATGGTCCAGACCTGGAGCATGGTGGGCGGGGCGACGGCGTCCGGTCCGGTGTAGGCGGGGTGAGTGTCGCCCAGCGCCTCGCACCAGTGCCGGATCATCGGCGCGTTCACCGGGTCCTTGCCGACACCGGAGACGGCGGCCGGCCGCCCTTCGAACTCCTTGAGCCGCGCGCCCAGTTCGTCGTACCTCTGCTCGTCGCGCACCGCCACCCCCCTGACTCGGGAACGGTATCTGACTGTCCGTCAGATACCTCGGGGTGTCAAGGTCACCGTCCTCCCCGGCCCGGAGAACGCCGACGCGGCGGTACCGAAGCACCGCCGCGCAGACGTCCTGCGACCCTGAAGCACACCCCGCGAGGGCCTCGTCACGAGGGCCCTCGCCCTCCGCTCACCACAGGTGGGTGAAGTCGACGTGGACGTTGTCGCTGCCCTGCCGGATGGCCGTGAACGCGGAACCGTCGACCTGCGCGGTGTTGTTCTGGTTCGAGGCGCCGGCGCCGACCGCGTTCTGGTTCGTGGTGGACGAGTTGCCGCTGTTGTTGCCGCCGACCCCGCTGCCGAGGACCGCCGCCACGCCCGCGTTCGATCCGTCGTCCGCGATGGCGCCGTTGTCCGCCGCCGCGACACCGGTGAAGAGGGCGGCTGCGAGCGGTAGTGCGGAGACGGCGGCGAGAGCGCGGGCGGTACGGATGCTTGCCATGTTGTTCCTCCCAGAACCAAGCACTCATCGGCCCGAGGGCCGGAAGTCGTGAACTGTGGCTTGTGTCGAGGCAGTTGGCCGACCGCCTTGACTGTCGTGGACGACGTCGCGCCTCCAGGGTTGCCCACCGAATCCCCGGCGAACCCCCTCGGAAGCCGCGATTAGCACGCAAGCGTGATGACAAGTCGATAAACCCCTATCGTCGCCTTTGACCACTTCGGCCTCGGCAGCGGACCGATGCGGATGTCCAACCCCTCAAGCAGCACAAGGGGCGAATCGTTCCGGCATCCTGTCGGCCGTTCCGGCCGGTCACCGGCGCGCCGCGACGGGCCACCCTTCCCTTTTTCGAACGTACGTACGAACATGGAGGCATGGCCACCACCGACCGGCAGGCCAGGACGCTGGCCCTCGCGCATGCCCTGTCAGCCGCCGAACGCGGACTGGCCGTCATCCCGCTGTCCCGCACGAAGCTCCCGGCGCTGCGCTCCCCGCACCACGACGACCCGGCCCCGGCGGGGCGCCCCTGCCACGGCGAGTGCGGACGCTTCGGCCATGGTGTGTACGACGCCTCCAGCGATCCGGCCCGCGTCCGCGCCCTCTTCGCCGCCGCGCCCTGGGCCACCGGTTACGGCATCGCCTGCGGGCTGCCCCCGTACCACCTGATCGGCGTCGACCTGGACACCAAGACCGGCACGGACTCCTCGGCCGCCCTGCGCGAGCTGGCCCTGCGCCATCTGTTCACGATCCCGGAGACGGTCGTCGTACTCACCCCGAGCGGGGGCCGGCACCTGTGGCTGACCGGTCCGCCGGACACCGTCGTACCGAACTCGGCCGGCCGGCTCGCCCCCGGCATCGACATCCGGGGTGCCGGCGGGTACCTCGTGGGACCGGGCTCCCGCACCGACCACGGTGTCTACACCGCCGCGCCCGGCACCGCCCGCCTGGCCCCGGCCCCCTGTCCGCCGTCCCTGCTGCGCCTGCTGCTGCCCCCGCCCCGGGCCCCGCATCCCGTCCCGCCGTCGACGGGCGGCCACGGGCAGGGGCTGGTCCAGTTCGTGCTCGCCGCGCACGAGGGGCAGCGCAACACCCGTCTGTTCTGGGCGGCCTGCCGGGCCTACGAGAACGGCATCGGGCCCGCGCTCCTCGCCCCGCTCGTGGCCGCGGCCCGCGACACGGGGCTGACCGAACGCGAGGCCCGCGCCACCATCGCATCGGCGGCGCGGCTGACCGGGCACCGGCCGTGAGCGGGGCGCGGGCCGGACAGGCCGACGGGGTGAAGGCCGGAAAGACCTTCACCCCATCGGGAGGGAGAGAGCGGACCTAGCCGATCACACACCGCCTTCGACAGCGGCGGCGTCACCGGCCGGCTCCTCGGCGGGCTGCTCCGCCGGCTGCTCCGCAGCGGGCTGCTCCTCGGCAGGCTGCTCAGCGGGCTCATCCACCGGCTGCTCCCCGGCGGCCGGCTCCTCGGCAGGCTCCTCCGCCGGCTGCTCGGCGGGCTCCTGCGCCGGCTGCTCTCCGGCGGGCTCCTCGACAGGCTGCTCGGCAGGCTCTTCCGCCGGCTGCTCGTCAGGCTTCTTGTCGTCGCCGGGCTCCTTGGCGGGGTCTTCCTTGGCGGGGTCTTCCTTGGCGGGGTCCTCCTTAGCGGGGTCCTCCTTAGCGGGGTCCTCCTTAGCGGGGTCCTCCTTAGCGGGGTCCTCCTTAGCGGGGTCCTCCTTAGCGGGATCCTCCTTGTCCGGTTCCTTGTTCGGCTCCTTATCCGGCCCCTGACCAGGCTTCGGCTCTCCGTCCGGCCCCTGACCAGGCTTCCCCTGACCAGGCTTCGGCTCCTTGTCCGGCTTCGGCGCCTTGTCCTCGAACAGGTCGCCATTGTTGATATTGATGCTGCCGATGTCGCCGTTGTTGATGATGGTGATGTTCTGGACGAAGAAATTGATGTTGTTGACACTGGGTGTGAAGAAGTGCCTCTTGTGGTCCTTCTCCACGTAGAAGCTCTCGCACTTGTAGTCCCAGTGGAAGTGGTAGTTCTTGTACCAGCAGGAGTAAGGCTTCTTCTTGTGGTACTTCTTCTGCCACTTCTTGTGCCACTTCTTGTCGGTGCACTGGGGCTTGTGCTTGTCCTTGCGCTTGTCCTTGTGCACCGTGGCCGTGGCCACCGATTCCGGCATCGGGGCCGCCACGGCCGCACCGGCCGGGAGGATCACGGCACCACCCACCACGGCGGCCGACACACTGAGCGTCGCCAGGGCCAGGGCACGCTTGCCACGGTTTCCGTCACGCTTGATGATGCTGCGGTTCATGGAATTCTCCTCCTGAAGTAAGAGGCGCTTTCACGCCCGGGCCTTCGTTTCACCGGCGGTGTTTCCGGTGAGGCCCGCACTTCAAGTAGGCCGGAATCGCGCAGCGGGGTCATGCTCCGAGGATTCGGGGCTTGACGGCGCGGAAAGCGACGGTTATACGCGGCGCACAGCACGGCGGCCCCTGACCGATTCACCTGGTCAGGGGCCGCTCCGCCGGACTTTCTCGGTGCTCAGGAGCCCGACATGTCGTGCCCGAACATGGGGTCGTCCCCCGATTTGCCGATGCCCACGGACCCCGCGCCGAAGTTCACCGCGCCGGTGACCGTGACCCCCTTGGTGGAGCCGCGCAGGACCCACACGGCGCCGTCGTCGCTGTTCTCGCCCGCCGCGCCCACCGACAGATCGGCGCGGCCGTCCTTGTTGTGGTCGGCGAGGTGGACGGCACCGCCGAACAGGTCCGACGACTCGTTGGCGCCCGGGACACCCGCGGTGCCCGGGTTGAAGGACTGGGCGCCGGTCCCCGTCAGACCGGAGGCGCCGCCGCGCAGCACCCAGACGCTCCCCGCGTGGCTCGCGGAACCGACGGTCTCGAAGTACGCGCCGACGGCGAGGTCCGGGTAGCGGTCGCCGTCGACGTCGCCCGCGGCGAGGGCGCCGCCGAACGAGTCGTGGTGTTCGTCCGCTCCCGGCACCCCCGCGGTGTCCTGGGTGAAGACGGCGCTGCGCGTGGTGTCGACGCCCGCCGCACCGCCGTAGAACACCGTGACGTAGCCGCCCTTGGCCGTGGAGTCCATGACGGACATGAAGTCGGAGCCGACGACCAGGTCGTCGTGCCCGTCGCGGTCGAAGTCGGCCGCGGTGAGCGCGCCCGCGTACCCCGCGCCCGCCTCGGTCTGCAGCGTGAACCCGGCGGCGCCGCCCCGGTAGACGAAGTTGCCCGCGGAGGACCCCACGACCACGTCGTCCGCCCCGTCGTCGTCGAAGTCCCCGGCGGCCAGCTGGACGGCGCCCCGGGGGTACGCGCCGGACTCGATCTGCGTGTCGAGACGCAGCTTCCCGGCCGCGCCACCGGACTTGGTGAAGCCGCCCTTGAAGATCCACACGTCCTTGCCGGTGGAACCGACCGCCAGATCGGCCTTCCCGTCACCGGTGAAGTCGCCGACCGCGAGGGACTGGCCGAACCGGTCGTGGCCCGAGGCGTTCGGGTCGCTGATCGTCGTGCCGCCCGAGAGGCCGGACGCGCCGCCCCACAGGATGGTGACCGAACCGCCGTCGGCATCGCCGCCGACGTCCTCCAGCGGTGTGCCCACGACGAGATCGCCGTAGCCGTCCCGGTTGAGGTCACCGTGCGCCAGCTCGGTGCCGAAGCGGTCGGAGGTCTCCGAGGTGCCCGGCACGCCGGAGGAGTCCTGCGAGGTGGTCTTGCGGCGTGCGGCGCTGATCCCGCTCGACGAGCCGTAGGTGACGACCACGGCCCCCGCCTTCGCCTTCCCGCCCGCGACGGCCCCCGGGGCGCCGATCGCCAGATCGCGGTAACCGTCGCCGTTGAAGTCGTCGGCGAGGCCCGAGGCGGCGGCACTCGCGGCGCCGGGCAGGGCGATGAGCAGGCCGCCGGCCAGGGTGGCCGCGACAGCGGTGGCGCCCAGGACGGCGAGACTCCGGGAGCGCTTGTGGTGGGGCCGGGGCATGAGTTCCTCTCCAGGACGTACGGGCGGGCCCAGAGATGACCTCCGGCGAGCCCGAAGGGTTGTACGGGACAGGAGAGACGAGGGGGACGGCGGTACGGCGCCGAGCCGCGGCGCACGGCGGCCACCCCGCCCGACAACGCCGCGGCCCCCGACCGCAAGAGCGGGTCGGGGGCCGTCAACGGCTGCGGTGGGTGTGGGATTTGAACCCACGGTGGCTCGCGCCACGACGGTTTTCAAGACCGTTCCCTTAGGCCGCTCGGGCAACCCACCTTCGCCCCGGCCCACCAGGGGCGGAGCGGGTACAGCGTACCGGGCTCCGGCCTCACGCGGGGCTCGTGGTCCACACGGGGTCCACTGGCTCTGACCCGGCCCAAGATCCCTCAGGATCGACCCTTGGCTCGCTCGAAGCTCTTGCCGACACCGCAGAAGCCTACTGTCGTGCCGGCCGCATCCGCCCTCCCCGGGACCACCGCCCGTGGTGGCGGAGCCTGGACAGCGGTGCACCTTCTGATCCGTAGCATCGGGCGGCGCGTTGGGCGCGAGCCCCGCCCTCCTCCCGGCTGATCGCTGGCAGTCGTGATCAGCGGCCTCTGTGTGCCGTCGTTGCCGTCAGGGTTGCCCGTCAGCTCCGCACACGGTGGGGCGGCCTGCTTGAAGCCCGCGCCGGACGACGAGGCCCAACACGCGCGAGGAGCAGAGCCTGCTCCTACGCTGCCCTCCTTGGGCTACGGACGCCACACAACCCGCTGATACGAAGATCAGCCACTTGCCGGCTGGGCATGCCCAGTCTCGCCCACCACGCGGCCACTTTGAATCCACCTGAGAGCAGCCGCACCAGGCGGCGTGCGGACCTCGATGCACTTCCTGAACCAGGGCCTGTCTACTGCGGCGCATATGCCAAATGCAATTGCTTTTCACATATTAAATCTCGCATGCGGGCAGCGTGAAGAGTCAGCGAACATGATCAAGTAACCACAGGAACTCCGCTGGCCGGATGAACGTCTACCCCTCTGAGGGCACGGCGGTATACCCTCGACGCCCCGCACCGAAAGCGGGAACGGTCACCTCCTACACGGAGACACATAAGTGATCTTTCCTCGAAATTGATCGACTGGAGGTTCACAGTGAGAGGCCCTTGATCAAGCAGTACGGAGAGGACCTCCGTAAAGAGTCACTCGCGACGCATATCCGCGTTCACCACTTGCCTTCCGGAGGCCGACATGAGGGGTCCCTGACCCAGACTACACAGCTTGTCCGCACGGATTGTGCGACCAGCACGAAGCAGAGAGAGTTACCTTCGCGCATCACAGCTTCACATCGACCAAGCGAAGGCAGCTCCAACAAAACACTTAATCGACGCCTTGGTCGGGGCGTCCCAACACCCAAGAGGTGAATTTCATGAACCCCATTTTCCAGACCCTGAGGAGCACAAATGAACACACAGTTCGCAGACGAAGTTAGGCGCTTGCACTACCCCTACCTGAAGGCTGGATTCATCATCCTCTTTTGCCTACTGCTCGGGACACTTGCCATCTTGGTAGCAAGGGCACTCGATCAGTCTTGGTGGTCATCAATTTGTGCGGGAGCCACTGTCACCGGCGGGGCGGGAGCTCTAGCTTTCGCAGCAGCCACTTATATCCAATCCGCTCGCACACTATAGCGACATATTCGACTAAGTAGATCTCAATAATTAGTAGGCCCCGAGGTGGACGCGCGCACCACGGGGCCTTTTCATGTCATGATCAGCGAATGATCCCAACGTAGGGCAAGCTGCATCTGCTCGTGAGCGAGGCGATCCGATGATGCGCCGTCACCGGGCCACGACCTGACCTTTAGCACTCCACAAGCGGCACGCGGCCTCGGTACCGTCAAGGGTAGAAGCCCCGACGGATGGAGCACGATGCCTCGCCGCCTGTTGGACCGCCGGCGCCTCACTTACAGAGGGGCGCGCTGATGCTGGAAGAAGCCGAAGAGATCGGCAACCGCGTACGCCGCGCCCGGCTCCGCCTCGGCATGACTCAGGCCGACCTCGCTGCCGCCCTGGGCAAGACGCAGGGCTGGGTGTCCAAGATGGAACGCGGACTCATCGAGCTGGACCGCGTCGGTCTGCTCAACCTGATCGCCTCGGAGCTGCACGTACACCCGAACGACTTGATCGGACGGCCGTACAACAGCTCTCCGGCCGAGAACCAGTGGCAGATCTCTGCCGCAGCGATCATGCGCGAACTGCGCCGCTACGACCTCGCCCCCGTCTTCGACGGGACACCCCGGCCCGCTCGTCAACTGTGGCAGGAAACCACTCGGCTGCACCGCCTCCGCGATGCTGCGGCCAACACGGCCATCATGGAGGTACTCCCCGACCTCTTCCGTGAGACGCGCGCCCTGGCTGAAATCGCCACAGGCCACGAGCGGGAAGAGGCGTACGCGATCTATGCGGTGTGCTGCAAATTCGCTCACACGTCCGCGCACGCCCTGGGGCACCCTGAACTGGTCGCCATGGCATGTGAAAGGGCCGCTTGGTCCGCGCAGCTGTCGGGCGACCCAGTCATGCCTGCCGTCGCCGATTGGATGCGCGTGTGGGATATGTGGGCTACGGCGGACTGGGATGACGCCATTGCCCTGTCTGACCGAGCGCTCCGAAGCGTGCAGCAGGAATACGACCGTGGCGAGCCGCTGGCCGTACGAGCGTGGGGGTCTCTGCAACTGCGCGCGGCAGTCTCGGCTGCGCGGGGCGGTCGCAAGGCCGAAGCGAAGGATCGGATCAAGCACGCGCGCGCTGCAGCCAAGCGGATGGTGGAGACCGCTGACCCCCTGGTCTACGACCGCCACAGCCTCACCTTCTCGCCGGGCAACGTGCAGATCCACGCGATCAACGTCGCCCTGGAGATGCATGAGCAACGCGAGGCGCTGTCGATAAACCGGCGCACGAGTAAGGAACTGATCGAGTCGCTTCCTAACTCTCGTCAGGGGCACCACCACATGGACCTGGCACGAGCCTGGCTGTGGGACGGGAACCGCGACAAGGCGCTGAAGGAACTGGAGAAGGCAGAACGCACCGCCCCCCAGCTCGTACGCAATCACCCCATCGCCCGGTCAACCCTGCGCAGCATCGTGTACGCCGAGCGGGCGAGCACCCGTGAGAAGCTGCGTCGCATGTCAGACCGCTTCCACCTCGACGGCTGAGGTTCGTATTCCTGCGGTTCATATTCGGCCCCGGAGATATTCCTAGCTTCGGGGCATGGCCGAACGAACCGCGAAGCAACTTCCCGCTCGTGGCGCTGAGTTAAGCGCCGGCGCGCCGTTTCACCCCCGCCTCGGCGATCTGGCGCTCGACCTCGCCAAGGGCGGAAAGATCGGTGTGTGCGTCGCCCTGCCGAGCGACGCCTCGGCGTCGTACCAACTGCGCCCGCCGGGCGGGGGAGAAGACTGGCGTGCCAAGTCGGACGGGTCGACCCTGCGCCCCGTGCCGATCCCGGCCACGCACGTCACGCCCATGCAGCGAGACGCCCTCTACGACCACCGCGCCCAGCAGGCCGCGCTGCCGGTAACCGTTCACTACGAAGACGGTGGCACCTGCGAGACGGTGCTCGTACTCACCCCGGCGCAGGTCGAGCTGTACTCCATCCAGTTCACACAGCTCATCACCGCGAGGGAATCGGCACGGGAGCACGCGCGGTGAGCCCGGCCGTGCTGACGCTCGCCCCGCCGGCCTCTGCACGTGCCCCGATGCGTTCGCCCATAGCCTTCCGCTGTGAGGCGACCGCCCACGACCTGAGCGGCTCCCGCGAAGTTCTGCTCGCCACCTACCATGGCCGCTCCCCGCGCCTCGCCGCCCGCTGGCTCCGCGCGGAAGCTCACCGCCTCGCCCGGCTGCTGTCCCCGGACCCTGACGCTCGCTTCCTCCGGGAAGCGCCCCTCACGGCCGCCGGTCTGGACATTCCTCGCCCTGACGCAGCCCTGCGTGCGTGGGCAGATGACGACCGTGCCTACGAGCACGCGTTGCGCTCCCTCGCCGCAGGCCGGGCGTTGACGTTCACCGTCACGGACTACGACGCTCGGTACTCCCTCCGCGTGTATCCGCTGCCTACTCACCGACCGACGCTTCCGCAAGCGCCCGCCCCCGCCCGGTGCCCGCCACCCCATTCCCCGCCGGGGAAGGGGCGCCGTCGAAAACCCCGAGGGCGGCGCACATTCCGATGACTCCCGCCCCCGCGCTGTTTTTGGTTCCCCCCGGCGCGGGGGCGGGTCCACCACTCGACCGCTCAGCACACCCGCCGCTCTGCGGCACTGTCCTGCCCATCTAACCGAGGGGAAGACGCGGTGACCACCTATCCCGTATCGCCGAACACCGTGCTCGCCAACGCGCTCACCCGTGCGGAAGACCTGCTCAGGCCGCACATCGTCAACGCGGAACCCGAGCGGATCGTGTTCGTGGTGGGAACCCAGATCAACGGAGCCCCGCACATCGGAACGTCCCTGGTCCAGTCGCTCACCTTCGCCACGGCGGCCCGCATCCGGGACCGGTTCGGTGTCCCGGCCGTGGTGCAGTTCGGCGCACTGGACAACGCCCCGTACACCATCGTCACCGACAAGGAGAGCGGCCACCGCTACCAGCGCGCCTACGCTCACGCCCTCGGCGCGGCCGGCATCGCCGACCAGATCGACAAGCTCTACCGACCGCTGTTCACCGCGCTCTCCGAGCGGCTGAGGGTGCCGTTCTCGGTCGAGACGTACACCCAGCAGCAAGCGACACTGCACTTCCGGCGCACCTGGCTACGAGTGCTGCCACGCATGGACGCCGCCCGCTGGTACCTGTCCCCGTCGTCCGGCGTTCCGCACGTTCGCGTCCCCTGCCCACGTCCCGGCTGCGGATGGGCCGAGAAGTACGCCGAGCGCACCCGCGTACGTGATGACGGCCTTGAGCGGGCAACCGTCTCGGCCGTGTGCCTCCACCACGGCGAGTACGAGGTGGTCATCGAACCGGCGGACGGCGACTACCTGGACCTGGCCACGCTCTACCGGAACCTGGTCAAGGAACTGATGATCAGCGGGGCAGTCGGCACGCTGTACGTCATGGTGAAGGGCAGCGACTGGATGCCTGGATGCATCCTCGTCGACGGTGCCCTACAGGCGGTCGGACTCACCCGCGGGCAGCTGCCCGCCCGGCTGTTCTGCCCCCAGGTGGTCACGGACACGGGCGCGAAGCTGTCCAAGTCCCTGATCCGCGAGGGTCGCGCACCCTTGCCGGACGGTGCGGCCCCGTGGATGCTCGACACCCGAGAGTGGCCCGGCTCGTTGGGTGAGTACGTCGACCGCTTGCTCGGTCTGACGGACGTGTTACTCGCCGACCCCCGCCACTTCTTCCGCTCGTACTCGGCCGGTGAACTCAGCCGGCTCATGTCCACTGCAACTGCTAGGAGCATTCCCGCCCGATGACGGAAACTGCCGCCGCGCGCGTCCACGAACTGAACCTCTACCGGCAGTACTTCGACCTTGTCGCCGCTGGTCAGAAGACGATCGAGGTGCGAGTGAAGTATCCCCACCTCGAAGACCTGGCCGCCGGAGACGGCATCCGCTTCCGCATCAAGGGCACGGACGAGACCTGTGACGTCCTGGTCAAGCGGGTCACGGAGTACAAGACGTTCGAGGAGCTGCTCGACGGGGAGGGTCCGGCAAACGTCAACCCGTCCTCCTCCCGAGAGCAGCAGCTCGCCAACATCCGCGAGATCTACTCGGCGGAGAAGGAAGCGCTTGGCGCGCTCGCCATCGCGATCGAGCTGCTGCCGCAGTAAGCCCGCCGTGGCGCCTCGGTCCCCGAGAAGGGCGTACGGCTTCCCCGGCGCCCGTCGCTCGCCGCCCGTAACGCGATCGGCGGGCGCCCACAAGAGAGACCGGACCACCCCTCAGCCTGGACAGCGATCCGGGGTGCTCCGGTCGGCGTCCCAATGCTGACCTGCACCACCGAAAGTCAGCCACGGCGGTGGGCTCGCCGAACGAGCACCCGTCACCCGTCACATGTGTCTCCAGCCCCCGCCGGCCTCAGCCACGCTTCTTCCACGAGCCGCTGCACGTGGTCGGCTACCCCTCCACCGGCTCTCTGCTGGTGGTGCAGAAGCTTGTGTGGGATATCGCCGACGGCAAGACGGATGAACTGCGCAAGCTGGCGACCAGTGACAGCAGCGAGGTGGAAGCCCGGAAGACCGCTGAGAACTGGCTCAAAGGCTTCGGTGCCGGCGCCCGTGGCAAAGTGACAGGCGATTTCTATGACGATGGCTCAGAGCGCCAAGTCGTGGTCCTGTACTTCCACGACACCCACCAGGTCAAAGAGTTCACCGTTCGACTCGATGGCGACGCGGGTAAGGAGGACTGGCGGGTTCTGATGAAGTCGACCGATTTCAAGGACGCCACCAAAGCTCCCAGCTGGGCGCCGAAGGAGCCGGGCGGAACCGGCTCCAGGGCGAAGAACAGCTGATCACAAGAGCACCCGCGGCTCTCGCTCTCCGAACGTTCCGGAGGGCGGGGGCTCGTCAATGTCACGGCGCCCTCCACCACTGGTCCGCGACAGCGCCAATCCCCTGATGTGGCACCGACGTGCTGTTTGTCTCGCAATGGTGATCCACGCCTGGTCCACACGGACTGATCCACAACGCGACACGGCCGGATCAGGGTGCGACAGGTCCCATGCAGAAGGGGCGCCCTCATCCAGGGACACCCCATCTGACCAGCACGTCTGTGACCTGCGGAGGCGGTGGGATTCGAACCCACGGTGACGGCTTCACGTCACTACGTTTTCAAGACCGTTCCCTTAGGCCGCTCGGGCAACCCACCTTCGCCCCGGCCCACCAGGGGCGGAGCGGGTACAGCGTACCGGGCTCCCTCGCCTGCGCGGGGTGGGGCGGGTCAGTTGTCGCCCTCGCGCGACCCGAGCGTCAGCTCCACCGTGTGCTCCTGGCCGCCCCGCTTGTAGGTGATCGTGACCTTGTCGCCCGGCTTGTGGGTCCAGATCTCGCCGATCAGGGTGGGGCCGCTGTCGATCACATGGTCGTCGAGCTTGGTGATGACGTCGCCGGGCTTGAGGCCGGCCCGGTCCGCCGGGCCGCCCGCCTCGACCGCGGCGGAGCCCCCCGTGCCCTGGTCGGTGATCTGGGCGCCGTCGGTGGAGTCCTCCAGGGAGACGGACGCGCCGATCTTGGCGTACACCGGCTTGCCGGTCTTGATCAGCTGCTGGGCGACGTACTTGGCCTGATTGATCGGGATGGCGAAGC
The DNA here is from genome assembly GCF_002155905.1 of Streptomyces tricolor. GTDB lineage: Bacteria > Actinomycetota > Actinomycetes > Streptomycetales > Streptomycetaceae > Streptomyces > Streptomyces tricolor. The sequence continues at coordinate 20,049 of NZ_MUMF01000526.1, forward strand.
CCAGGCCGATGGAACCGGACTGGCCGGTGCCGAAGCCGCCGCTGCCGCTGGACTGGATCGCGGAGTTGATGCCGATGACCGCGCCGGAGGCGTCCAGCAGCGGCCCGCCGGAGTTGCCCGGGTTGATGGAGGCGTCGGTCTGCAGCGCGCTCATGTACGACGCCTTGCTGGCGGAGCTGCCGTCGCTGGAGGCCACCGGGCGGTTCTTGGCGCTGATGATGCCCGTGGTCACCGTGTTGGACAGCCCGAAGGGGGCGCCGATGGCGATCGTCTCGTCGCCGACGGCCACCTTGTCGGAGTCGCCGAGGGCGAGCGGCTTGAGGTCGGACGGGGCGTTCTTCAGCTTGATGACCGCCACGTCGTAGCCCTGCGCGTGGCCGACGACCTCGGCGTCGTACTTCTTGCCGTTCGGGAAGGTGGCCGAGAGCTTCCCGCCGTCGACGGCGTCCGCCACCACGTGGTTGTTGGTGACGATGTGGCCCTGGGTGTCGAAGACGAACCCGGTGCCCGTGCCGCCCTCGCCGTTGTCGCTCTCCGCCTCGATGGTCACCGTGCTGGGCAGCGCCTTGGCGGCCACGTTGGCGATCGTCCCCGGCGCGCGCTTGACCTGCGTGGCGCTGTCGGACGCGGAGACGGTGGTGGAGCCGCGGTCGTCCTGGTCCTTGGCCAGGGTGTAGCCGAGGCCGCCGCCCAGGCCGCCCGCGACCAGCGCG
>NZ_MUMF01000527.1:0-123 GCF_002155905.1 Streptomyces tricolor
ATGATGTGGACCCCGGTCCTGAACAACATCGTCATCATCGTGACGCTCGGCATGTTCATCTGGGTCTACGGCACCGCCGCCAACTCCCACATGGACGTCACCAGCATCCCGCCGGAGGGCCAG
>NZ_MUMF01000527.1:130-306 GCF_002155905.1 Streptomyces tricolor
CCTGTTCGTCCTCGCCAACCAGGCGGGCGCCATGGTCGTGACCCAGCTGTCCACCGCCGCCGGCAGCGACTCCGGCGTCAAGGGCACCGGCTTCGCCGCCTACGCCAACGCCCAGCTGATCTGGGGCCTGCCGCAAGCCATCATCACCGTGTCCCTGATGGCCGCCCTGCTGCCGC
>NZ_MUMF01000527.1:370-636 GCF_002155905.1 Streptomyces tricolor
CTCGGCCGGCACCGGTGCCGCCACCAACATGGGCTACATGCTGATGGCCTTCGGCCTCGGCCTGATCCCCTACTCCGTGCAGTACGTCGTCCTCCGCGCCTTCTACGCGTACGAGGACACCCGCACCCCCTTCTACAACACGGTCATCGTGGCCGCGGTCAACGCCGGCGCCTCGGCGCTCTGCTACTTCCTGCTGCCGCCGCGCTGGGCGGTCGCCGGCATGGCCGCCGCCTACGGCCTCGCCTACGCGATCGGTGTGGGCGTCG
>NZ_MUMF01000053.1 GCF_002155905.1 Streptomyces tricolor
CACCTCGGCCGCGCCATCCGGTGCAGCAGGGACGCCGTCGTGCCCCGGCCGGGGAGCGTGCCGGCGCGGCCGAGGTGGGGGGTGGAGTTGAGCAGGCCGAAGACGGAGTGGACGGCCGAGCGGGCGGCAGGCTCGGTCAGGCCCGGGTAGACCTCGCGGACCACCTCCACCCACAGCTCGACGTACTGCCGCTGGAGCTGCCGCACCAGCTTGCGGTCGCTGTCGCGCAGGCGGTCCAGCTCGCGGTCGTGCAGGGTGATCAGCGGGCGGTCGTCCAGCGCGAAGTCGATGTGGCCCTCGATCAGGGAGTCGAGGACGCGGGTCGCGGGCACCCCGTCGGCCTCCGCCAGCCGCCGCCTGGCCCCGGTCAGCAGCTGGCCGCTGATGCCGACCAGCAGCTCGGCGAGCATCGCGTCCTTGCCCGGGAAGTGCCGGTAGAGACCGGGCCCGCTGATGCCGACGGCGGCGCCTATCTCGTCGACCCCGACGCCGTGGAAACCGCGCTCGGCGAAGAGCCGGGCGGCCTCCTTCAGGATCTGCTCGCGGCGGGTGGGGGCGTCGGTTCTGCTGGCCATGCAGACAATTCTAGACAGCGAGGTTAGCGCTCGTTAACCTGGAGGAAATGGTTAACGCTCATTAACAGCGGATCACAGGTTCGATCACCGGGTGAGGGGACCGCAGGATGCACGAGGCACCGGAGCTTCACAGCGCGGCAGATCCCGCGTCGGAGGCCTGGCGGGCCAATGAACAAGCCCATCTCGCACTCGTGGAGGAGCTGCGCGGCAAACTGGCCGCGGCGGCCCTCGGCGGCGGCGAGAAGGCACGGGCCCGGCACACCGCGCGCGGCAAGCTGCTGCCGAGGGACAGGGTGGACACGCTGCTCGACGCGGGCTCCCCCTTCCTGGAGCTGGCCCCGCTCGCGGCCGACGGGATGTACGACGGGCAGGCCCCGGCGGCCGGCGTGATCGCCGGCATCGGGCGGGTCAGCGGGCGCGAGTGCGTGATCGTCGCGAACGACGCCACGGTCAAGGGCGGCACGTACTACCCGATGACGGTGAAGAAGCACCTGCGCGCCCAGGAGGTGGCCCTCGACAACCGGCTGCCCTGCGTCTACCTGGTCGACTCCGGCGGCGCCTTCCTGCCGATGCAGGACGAGGTCTTCCCGGACCGGGACCACTTCGGGCGGATCTTCTACAACCAGGCCCGGATGTCGGGCGCGGGCATCCCGCAGATCGCGGCCGTCCTCGGCTCGTGCACGGCCGGCGGGGCGTACGTGCCGGCGATGAGCGACGAGGCCGTGATCGTCCGCGGCCAGGGCACGATCTTCCTGGGCGGGCCGCCCCTGGTGAAGGCGGCCACCGGCGAGGTCGTCACCGCGGAGGAGCTGGGCGGCGGCGAGGTGCACTCCCGCGTCTCCGGGGTCACCGACCACCTCGCCGAGGACGACGCGCACGCCCTCAGGATCGTCCGGAACATCGTGGCCACCCTGCCCGCCCGGCCGTCCCTGCCCTGGGAGGTCCGGCCGTCCGTCGAGCCCAAGGTCGACCCCTACGGGCTCTACGGCGCCGTCCCGGTCGACTCCCGCACCCCCTACGACGTCCGCGAGATCATCGCGCGCGTGGTCGACGGCTCCCGGTTCGCCGAGTTCAAGAGCGAGTTCGGGCAGACCCTGGTCACCGGCTTCGCCCGGATCCACGGCCACCCGGTCGGGATCGTCGCCAACAACGGCATCCTGTTCTCCGAGTCCGCCCAGAAGGGCGCCCACTTCATCGAGCTGTGCGACCAGCGCGGCATCCCGCTGGTGTTCCTTCAGAACATCTCCGGCTTCATGGTGGGCAAGGACTACGAGGCGGGCGGCATCGCCAAGCACGGCGCCAAGATGGTGACGGCGGTGGCGTGCACGCGCGTGCCGAAACTGACGGTCGTCGTCGGCGGCTCCTACGGCGCGGGCAACTACTCGATGTGCGGCCGGGCCTACTCCCCCCGCTTCCTGTGGATGTGGCCCAACGCCAAGATCTCCGTCATGGGCGGCGAGCAGGCCGCCAGCGTCCTCGCCACGGTCAAGCGGGACCAGCTGGAGGCGCGCGGCGAGGAGTGGCCCGCCGAGGACGAGGAGGCCTTCAAGGCGCCCGTCCGCGCGCAGTACGAGCGCCAGGGCAACGCCTACTACGCCACCGCCCGGCTCTGGGACGACGGCGTGATCGACCCGCTGGAGACCCGTCAGGTCCTCGGACTGGCCCTGACGGCCTGCGCCAACGCGCCCCTGGGAGAGCCCCAGTTCGGCGTCTTCCGGATGTGAGGAGGGGAACCGTGTTCGACACAGTGCTGGTGGCCAACCGGGGCGAGATCGCCGTACGCGTCATCCGTACGCTCCGCTCGCTGGGCGTGCGCTCGGTGGCGGTCTTCTCCGACGCCGACGCCGACGCGCGGCACGTCCGGGAGGCCGACACGGCGGTACGGATCGGTCCGGCGCCGGCCGCCGAGAGCTATCTGTCGGTGGAGCGGCTGCTCGACGCCGCCGCCCGCACCGGCGCCCAGGCCGTCCACCCCGGCTACGGCTTCCTCGCCGAGAACGCGGCCTTCGCCCGCGCGTGCGAGGAGGCGGGGCTGGTCTTCATCGGCCCGCCGGCCGAGGCGATCGCGCTCATGGGCGACAAGATCCGGGCCAAGGAGACGGTGCAGGCGGCCGGGGTGCCGGTGGTCCCGGGCGGACGGGACCCCGAACTCGCCGAGGCGGCCCGCCGGCTGGGCGCGCCCGTGCTGCTGAAGCCGTCGGCCGGCGGCGGCGGCAAGGGCATGCGCCTGGTGCGGGACATGACCGTGCTGGAGGACGAGATCGCCGCCGCCCGCCGCGAGGCCCGCGCCTCCTTCGGCGACGACACCCTGCTGGTGGAGCGGTGGATCGACCGGCCCCGGCACATCGAGATCCAGGTGCTGGCCGACGGCCACGGCAACGTGGTCCACCTCGGCGAGCGCGAGTGCTCGCTGCAACGGCGCCACCAGAAGATCATCGAGGAGGCGCCGAGCGTGCTCCTCGACGACGGGACGCGGGCCGCGATGGGCGAGGCGGCCGTGCAGGCGGCCCGCTCGTGCGGGTACCGGGGCGCGGGCACGGTGGAGTTCATCGTCCCGGGCGGCGACCCGTCGCAGTACTACTTCATGGAGATGAACACCCGTCTCCAGGTGGAGCACCCGGTCACCGAACTCGTCACCGGGCTCGACCTGGTGGAGTGGCAGCTGCGGGTGGCGGCCGGGGAGCGGCTGGGCTTCGCGCAGGAGGAGCTGCGGCTGACCGGGCACGCGATCGAGGCCCGGCTCTGCGCGGAGGACCCCTCGCGCGGCTTCCTGCCGTCCGGCGGCACGGTCCTGCTGCTGCGCGAACCCGAGGGCGACGGCATCCGCACCGACTCCGGCCTCAGCGAGGGCACCGAGGTGGGCAGCCTGTACGACCCGATGCTGTCCAAGGTGATCGCCTACGGCCCCGACCGCGAGACGGCGCTGCGCAGGCTGCGGTCGGCCCTCGCGGAGACGGTCACGCTGGGCGTGCCGACCAACGCGGGCTTCCTGCGCCGGCTGCTGGCCCATCCGGCGGTCGTCGCGGGCGAGCTGGACACGGGTCTGGTCGAGCGGGTGGTGGACGAGCTGGTCCCCACCAAGGTGCCGGAGGAGGTCTACGAGGCCGCGGCGGCCGTGCGGCTGGAGGCGCTCCGGCCCCGCGGGGAGGGCTGGACGGACCCCTTCTCGGTGCCGAGCGGCTGGCGCCTGGGCGGCACCCCGAAGCCGCCCGCCTTCCACCTGCGGGTGCAGGACCCGGTGACGTACACCCCCCGGGGCACCCACACCGTCACCGACGACCGGGTGAGCGTCACCCTGGACGGCGTCCGGCACACCTTCCACCGCGCCGGCGACTGGGTCGGCCGGGACGGCGACGCCTGGCAGGTGCGCGACCACGACCCGGTGGCCGCCTCGCTGAGCGGCGCGGCCCACGCGGGCGCCGACTCGCTCACCGCCCCCATGCCGGGCACGGTGACCGTGGTCAAGGTCGCCGTGGGGGACGAGGTGAGCGCCGGGCAGAGCCTGCTGGTGGTGGAGGCGATGAAGATGGAGCACGTCATCTCCGCCCCGCACGCCGGCACGGTCGCCGAGCTGGACGTGTCCCCGGGCAGCACGGTCGCCATGGACCAGGTGCTGGCCGTCATCGCCCCGCACGAGGAGGTGGCGCGGTGACCACCGAGGGACTGCCCATGGTCGTACCGGCCCGGGACCTGCCCCCGCGGGTGCGGATCCACGAGGTCGGCGCGCGCGACGGCCTGCAGAACGAGAAGACGGCCGTACCGACCGGGGTGAAGGCGGAGTTCATCCGCCGGCTGGCCGACGCGGGCCTGACGACGATCGAGGCGACGAGCTTCGTGCACCCCGCGTGGGTGCCCCAGCTGGCGGACGCCGAGGAGCTGTTCCCGCTCGTGCGGGACGTCGGCGCCGATCTGCCGGTGCTGGTGCCCAACCAGCGCGGCCTGGACCGGGCGCTGGCCCTCGGTGCCACGCGGGTCGCGGTGTTCGCCAGCGCCACCGAGTCCTTCGCGAAGGCCAACCTCAACCGCACGCTGGACGAATCCCTCGCGGTGTTCGAGCCGGTGGTGCGGCGCGCCAAGGACGAGGGCGTGCACGTGCGCGGCTATGTGTCGATGTGCTTCGGCGACCCGTGGGAGGGCGCGGTGGCGCCGCAGCAGGTGGCCCGTGTCTGCACGGCCCTGCGGGACATGGGCTGCGACGAGCTGAGCCTCGGCGACACCATCGGCGTGGCCACCCCCGGCCATGTCCGCGAACTGCTCTCCCTGCTGAACCAGCGGGGCGTGCCGACGCCCGCGATCGGCGTGCACTTCCACGACACCTACGGCCAGGCGCTCGCCAACACGCTGGCCGCGCTGCACCACGGCGTGACGACGGTCGACGCGTCCGCCGGGGGCCTCGGCGGCTGCCCGTACGCCAAGTCCGCCACCGGCAACCTCGCCACCGAAGACCTCGTCTGGATGCTGCACGGGCTCGGCATCGAGACGGGGGTCGACCTCGGCCGTCTGACCGCCACCAGCGTGTGGATGGCCGAACAGCTGGGCCGGCCCAGCCCGTCCCGTACCGTCCGCGCTCTCTCCCACAAGGACCAGTGATCAGCATGGACCACCGTCTCAGCCCCGAGCTGGAGGAACTCCGCCGCACGGTGGAGGAGTTCGCGCACGACGTCGTCGCACCGAAGATCGGCGACTTCTACGAGCGGCACGAGTTCCCGTACGAGATCGTCCGCGAGATGGGCCGGATGGGCCTGTTCGGGCTGCCGTTCCCGGAGGAGTACGGCGGGATGGGCGGCGACTACCTGGCGCTCGGCATCGCCCTGGAGGAGCTGGCCCGCGTCGACTCGTCGGTGGCCATCACGCTCGAAGCGGGGGTCTCGCTGGGCGCGATGCCGCTGCACCTGTTCGGCACGGAGGAGCAGAAGCGGGAGTGGCTGCCCCGGCTGTGCGCGGGCGAGATGCTGGGCGCGTTCGGGCTGACGGAGCCGGACGGCGGCAGTGACGCCGGAGCGACGCGCACCACGGCCCGCCTGGACCCGGACACGGACGAATGGGTGATCAACGGCACGAAGTGCTTCATCACCAACTCGGGTACGGACATCACGGGTCTGGTCACGGTCACCGCGGTCACCGGCCGCAAGCCGGACGGCCGCCCGGAGATCTCGGCCATCATCGTCCCGTCCGGCACGCCGGGCTTCACGGTGGCGGCGCCCTACTCGAAGGTCGGCTGGAACGCCTCCGACACCCGCGAACTGTCCTTCCAGGACGTCCGTGTCCCGGCGGCCAACCTGCTGGGCGAACAGGGCCGTGGCTACGCCCAGTTCCTGCGCATCCTGGACGAGGGCCGCATCGCGATCGCCGCCCTCGCCACGGGCCTGGCGCAGGGCTGTGTGGACGAGTCGGTCAAGTACGCCAGGGAACGGCACGCGTTCGGCAGGCCCATCGGCGCCAACCAGGCCATCCAGTTCAAGATCGCCGACATGGAGATGAAGGCCCACACGGCCCGCCTCGCCTGGCGCGACGCGGCGTCCCGGCTGGTCGCGGGCGAACCCTTCAAGAAGGAGGCGGCCGTGGCCAAGCTCTACTCCTCCACGGTCGCCGTCGACAACGCCCGTGACGCCACGCAGATCCACGGCGGTTACGGCTTCATGAACGAGTACCCGGTGGCCCGCATGTGGCGCGACTCCAAGATCCTGGAGATCGGCGAGGGCACGAGCGAGGTCCAGCGCATGCTGATCGCACGGGAGTTGGGCCTGACGGGCTGACGGTCCCACGGGACCGGCGGCACCCGGCCGTCCGGTCCCCCGCCGTCACGGTTCACGCACAGGTTGAACGGGACAACACCTACCCCCTGGACATCAGCTGAGGTTAGGCTAACCTACCCTGGAACTTGTCCGGCGGGCGCTTCGCCCCGTTCGAAAGCAGTCATACCCATGTCCCATGCCCGTGCCACCCACTTCACTCGCCGCGGCCTGCTCGCCGCCGGCGGCGCCCTCGGACTCGGTGCCGCGCTTGCCGCCTGCGGGGACGACAAGGGCAAAGACGGTGACTCGGGCACGGCGGGCAAGGCCGGCAAGTCCGGCCCCTGGTCCTTCAAGGACGACCGCGGTACGACCGTGAAGCGGGACAAGGTCCCCGCGAACATCGTCGCGTTCACCGGCGTCGGCGCCGCGCTGTACGACTACGGCATCCAGGTGAAGGGCGTCTTCGGCCCCACGAAGACCACCGACGGCAAGGCGGACGTCCAGGCCGGCGACATGGACATCAGCAAGCTGACGATCCTGGGCAACGCCTGGGGCCAGTTCAGCATCGAGAAGTACGCCTCCCTCGCCCCGGACGTGCTCATCACCACGATGTTCGACAGCGCCGGCACGCTCTGGTACGTCCCGGAGGAGTCGAAGAAGAAGATCGCCCAGCTGGCCCCCAGCGTCGCCGTCTCCGTCTACGACCGCCAGCTCACCCAGCCGCTGCAGCGCATGTGGGACCTCGCCGAGTCGCTCGGCGCGGACATGAAGGCCGCCAAGGTCACCGACGCGAAGAAGCGGTTCGAGGACGCCGCCGCCCGGCTGCGCGCCGCCGCCAAGGCCAAGCCCGACATCAAGGTGATGGCCGGCAGCGCCAGCGACCAGCTGTTCTACGTCTCCGGCACCAACCTCTCCATCGACCTGGAGTACTTCAAGGCCCTCGGCGTGAACTTCGTGGAGCCGCCGGAGAGCGCCAAGAAGCAGGGCGGCGGCTGGTACGAGTCGCTCAGCTGGGAGAACGTCGACAAGTACAAGGCCGACATCATCATGATGGACGACCGCTCCTCGGCCATCCAGCCGGCCGACATCACCAAGGCCACCTGGAAGAAGCTGCCCGCGGTGAAGGCCGGCCAGGTCATCCCCCGCTCCCCCGAGCCGATCCTGTCGTACGACAAGTGCGTGCCGCTGCTGACGAACCTGGCCGAGGCCCTGGAGAAGGCCAAGAAGGTCAGCTAGGCACTCCGCCGCGAGGGCCGGCCGGAGCGCCGTGGAGCCTCTCGCAGTCGGTGAACTGCCGGCCGTCCGTGGCTGGTCGGGCAGTTCACCGCGCCCCGCCGGGGCGCGACCCCCCAGTTCCCTGAAACAGACTCAGGAGCCACAGATGACGACGGCCGTAGCCGCCCCGTTCCGTTTCTTCTCCCTCCAGGTCGTACGGACGAGGCGGCTCGGTCCGTCTCTGGTCCGGGTCACCTTCGCCGGTCCCGATCTGCACGCCTTCCACTCGCTGGGGCGCGACCAGTCCCTGTCGCTGTTCCTGCCGCACCCGGGGCAGAGCGAGCCCGTCGTCCCGCTGGAGCTGGGCGACGGCTGGTGGCAGGGCTGGCGGGAACTGCCGGACGACGTCCGGGCCGTGATGCGCTCGTACACGCTGCGGGCGCTGCGCCGCGACCCCGACGAGATCGACATCGACTTCGCCCTGCACGGCATAGCGGACGGCGCGGCGCCGGGCGCCACGGCCGCCCCCGCCGGGCCCGCCTCCCGCTGGGCCTCCCGGGCCGCCGCCGGCGACCGGGTGCTGCTGCTCGGGCCGGCCCTCGCCGACAACCGGGCGATCCGCTTCCGCCCGCCGGAGGACACCGGGCTCGTCGTGCTGTGCGGCGACGAGACCGCCGTACCCGCCGCGACCGCGATCCTGGAGTCCCTCCCCGCCGGCACCCGGGCCCGGGTCTGGCTGGAGGTGCCGCACGCCGGGGACATCCAGGACGTGCGCACGGAGGCGGACGCGGAGATCACGTGGCTCGTGCGGCACGACGGGGCTCCCATGGCCGTCGACGCCGTACGGGCCGCCGAACTGCCCGGCACCGAGCGGGCGTACGTGTGGCTCGCGGGCGAGTCCGGGCAGGTGAAGGCGCTGCGGCGGCACTTCGTCGGCGAGCGCGGGGTGGACCGGCGGCGCGTCACCTTCGTCGGCTACTGGCGGCAGGGCATGACGGAGGAGCAGCTCCGGGCCGCGGAGTAAGCCGGGCACACCCGCCCTCCCGTGACGCCCGTCACGGGAGAGGTGTGTCCTGCACCATCCAAGTTAGGTTAGGCTTACCTAAGTTGATCCCGCACGGACCGTCCCCTCGGAGGACCCCCACATGCGCTCGCACCTGCTCAATGGCCTCACCGCGGAGCACTACCGCCGCTCCGTGACCGAAGGAGTCGAGCGGGTGGCGGCCAAACTCGCCACCACCGACCGTCCGTTCACCGGCGTCACCGTGGACGCCCTCGCCCCCACCATCGACGCGATCGACCTGGACCGTCCGCTGGGCGACACCGCCGCCGCGCTGGACGAACTGGAGGACGTCTACCTCCGGGACGCGATCTACTTCCACCACCCCCGCTACCTCGCCCACCTCAACTGCCCGGTCGTCATCCCGGCGGTGCTCGGCGAGGCCGTGCTCTCCGCGGTCAACTCCTCGCTGGACACCTGGGACCAGTCGGCCGGCGGCACCCTCATCGAGCGCAAGCTCATCGACTGGACGGCCGCCCGCATCGGCCTGGGCCCCGCCGCCGACGGCGTCTTCACCTCCGGCGGCACCCAGTCCAACTTCCAGGCGCTCCTCCTCGCCCGGGAGGAGGCCAAGACCGACTCCCTCGCCGACCTGCGGATCTTCGCCTCCGAGGTCAGCCACTTCAGCGTGAAGAAGTCCGCCAAACAGCTGGGTCTCGGGCCGGACGCCGTCGTCGCCATCCCCGTCGACCACGACAAGCGCATGCAGACGGTCGCCCTCGCCCGCGAGCTGGAGCGCTGCGCGAGCGAGGGTCTGGTCCCCATGGCCGTCGTCGCCACCGCCGGCACCACCGACTTCGGCTCGATCGACCCCCTGCCCGAGATCGCCGAGCTGTGCGGCCGGCACGGCGTGTGGATGCACGTGGACGCCGCCTACGGCTGCGGGCTGCTCGCCTCCGTGAAGTACCGGGACCGCATCGACGGCATCGAGCGCGCCGACTCGGTCACCGTCGACTACCACAAGTCCTTCTTCCAGCCGGTCAGTTCCTCCGCCGTGCTGGTCCGGGACGCGGCCACGCTGCGGCACGCCACCTACCACGCGGAGTACCTCAACCCGCGCCGCATGGTGCAGGAACGTATCCCCAACCAGGTGGACAAGTCCCTCCAGACCACCCGCCGCTTCGACGCCCTCAAGCTGTGGATGACGCTGCGCGTGATGGGCGCCGACGGCATCGGCGAACTCTTCGACGAGGTCTGCGACCTCGCCCGGGAGGGCTGGAAGCTGCTCGCCGCCGACCCCCGCTACGACGTCGTCGTCGAGCCCACCCTGTCCACCCTCGTCTTCCGCTACATCCCGGCGGCCGTCACCGACCCGGCCGAGATCGACCGCGCCAACCTCTACGCCCGCAAGGCCCTGTTCGCCTCCGGCGACGCCGTGGTCGCGGGCACCAAGGTGGCCGGCCGCCACTACCTGAAATTCACCCTGCTCAACCCCGAGACCACGACGGCCGACATCGCCGCCGTCCTCGATCTGATCGCCGGCCATGCCGAGCAGTACCTGGGAGAGTCCCTTGACCGCGCGTCCTGAAGCCCCGAACAAGACCTACGACTTCGTGGGGATCGGGCTCGGCCCCTTCAACCTCGGCCTCGCCTGCCTCACCGAGCCGATCGCCGAACTGGACGGCGTCTTCCTGGAGTCCAAGCCCGACTTCGAGTGGCACGCCGGCATGTTCCTGGACGGCGCCCACCTCCAGACCCCGTTCATGTCGGACCTGGTCACCCTGGCCGACCCGACCTCGCCGTACTCCTTCCTGAACTACCTGAAGGAGAAGGGCAGACTGTACTCGTTCTACATCCGGGAGAACTTCTACCCGCTGCGGGTCGAGTACGACGACTACTGCCGCTGGGCCGCGGGCCGGCTGAGCAGCGTCCGCTTCGGCACCACGGTCACCGAGGTGACGTACGAGGACGAGCTGTACGTCGTCCGCACCGAGGCCGGTGACACCTACCGAGCCCGGCACCTGGTCCTCGGCACCGGCACGGCCCCGTTCGTGCCGGAGGCCTGCCAGGGGCTGGGCGGGGACTTCCTGCACAACTCGCAGTACATGCACCGCAAGGCGGAGCTGCAGAAGAAGAAGTCCATCACGATCGTCGGCAGCGGGCAGAGCGCCGCCGAGATCTACTACGAGCTGCTCGCCGAGATCGACGTCCACGGCTACCAGCTCAACTGGGTCACCCGCTCCCCGCGGTTCTTCCCGCTGGAGTACACCAAGCTGACCCTGGAGATGACGTCCCCGGACTACATCGACTACTTCCGGGCGCTGCCCGAGGAGACCCGCTACCGGCTGGAGAAGCAGCAGAAGGGCCTGTTCAAGGGCATCAACTCGGACCTCATCGACTCGATCTTCGACCTGCTGTACCAGAAGAACGTCGAGAGCGGCGACCGTCCGGTGCCCACCCGGCTGCTCACCAACTCCACGCTGCGCACGGCGACGTACCAGGACGGCACGTACACCCTCGGCTTCCGCCAGGACGAGCAGGGCAAGGACTTCGAGATCGGCACCGAGGGCCTGGTCCTGGCCACCGGCTACCACTACACCCCGCCGGCCTTCCTGAACCCCGTCCGGGACCGCCTCCGCTTCGACGGCCACGGCCGCTTCGACGTCGCCCGCAACTACGCCATCGACGTCACCGGCCGCGGTGTCTTCCTGCAGAACGCCGGCGTCCACACGCACAGCATCACCAGCCCCGACCTGGGCATGGGCGCGTACCGGAACTCGTACATCATCCGGGAGCTGCTCGGCACGGAGTACTACCCGGTCGAGAAGTCCATCGCCTTCCAGGAGTTCGCGGTATGACCAGCACCACCATGACCTTCACCTTCCGGCCCGTCGACCCGCTGACCGACGCCGAGCTGCTGCACTCCTGGGTCACCCACCCCAAGGCGGCCTACTGGATGATGCAGGACGCGAAGCTGGAGGACGTCGAGCGCGCCTACATGGAGATCGCGGCGGACGAGCACCACGACGCGCTGCTCGGGCTGCGGGACGGCACGCCCGCGTTCCTGATGGAGAAGTACGACCCCGCGCACCGGGAGCTGGTCGGGCTGTACGAGCCGCGGCCCGGGGACATCGGCATGCACTTCCTCACCCCGGCCACCGACACCCCCGAGCACGGGTTCACCAGGGCGGTCATCACCGCCGTGATGTTCCACCTGTTCGAGGACCCGTCCGTGCAGCGGGTCGTCGTCGAGCCGGACGTCCGCAACACGGCCGTCCACGCCCTGAACGAAGCCGTCGGTTTCGTCGCCGAACGGGAGATCGACAAGCCGGAGAAGCGGGCGCTGCTGAGCTTCTGCACCCGCGAGCAGTTCGAGAAGGCGGTTACCGCATGACCCTCGCCGACGCCGTGGCCCATCTGTCCCCCGAGCGCTGGGCGACCGCCAACCGGCAGCTGGTGCGCAAGGCCCTCGCCGAGTTCGCGCACGAGCGGCTGATCACCCCCGAGGAGGACGGCGGCCAGTACGTCGTCCGCAGCGACGACGGGCTGACCAGCTACCGGTTCACCGCCGTGCGGCGGGCCCTCGACCACTGGCAGATCGACGCCGAGTCGATCACCCGGCACCGTGACGGCGGCGAACTCCCGCTGGCCGCGCTGGACTTCTTCATCGAGCTGAAGGAGTCCCTGGGGCTGAGCGACGAGATCCTGCCGGTGTACCTGGAGGAGATCTCCTCCACCCTGTCGGGCACCTGCTACAAGCTCACCAAGCCGCAGGTGACCTCCGCCGAGCTGGCCCGCAGCGGCTTCCAGGACGTCGAGACCGGGATGACCGAGGGCCACCCGTGCTTCGTCGCCAACAACGGGCGGCTCGGCTTCGGCATCCACGAGTACCTGTCGTACGCGCCGGAGACGGCGAGCCCGGTCCGGCTGGTGTGGCTGGCCGCGCACCGCTCGCGGGCCGCGTTCACGGCCGGTGTCGGGATCGAGTACGAGTCCTTCCTGCGGGACGAGCTGGGCGAGAAGACGGTGGAGCGGTTCCGTGCCGTCCTCACCGACCGGGGCCTGGACCCGGCCGACTACCTGTTCATCCCGGTCCACCCCTGGCAGTGGTGGAACAAGCTCAGCGTCACCTTCGCCGCCGAGGTCGCCCGTGACCTGCTGGTCTGCCTCGGCGAGGGCGACGACGAGTATCTGGCCCAGCAGTCGATCCGCACCTTCTTCAACACCAGCGACCCGCACAAGCACTATGTGAAGACGGCCCTGTCGGTCCTCAACATGGGCTTCATGCGCGGGCTGTCGGCCGCCTACATGGAGGCGACCCCGGCGATCAACGACTGGCTGGCCCAGCTGATCGACAGCGACCCGGTGATGAAGTCCACCGGCCTCACCATCATCCGGGAGCGGGCCGCCGTCGGCTACCGGCACCTGGAGTACGAGCGGGCCACCGACCGCTACTCGCCGTACCGCAAGATGCTGGCCGCGCTGTGGCGGGAGAGCCCGGTGCCCTCGCTGCGCGACGGCGAGACCCTGGCGACGATGGCCTCCCTGCTGCACGTCGACCACCGGGGCGCCTCCCTCGCGGGCGCGCTGATCGAGCGGTCGGGCCTCACCCCGACCGCGTGGCTGCGGCAGTACCTGCGGGCCTACTACACCCCGCTGCTGCACAGCTTCTACGCCTACGACCTGGTGTTCATGCCGCACGGCGAGAACGTCATCCTGGTGCTCCGGGACGGCGCGGTGCAGCGGGCGATCTACAAGGACATCGCCGAGGAGATCGCCGTCATGGACCCGGACGCGGCGCTGCCGCCGGAGGTGCGGCGGATCCGCGTCGAGGTCCCCGAGGAGACGAAGCTGCTGTCGATCTTCACGGACGTCTTCGACTGCTTCTTCCGCTTCCTCGCCGCCCACCTCGCCGCCGAGGGCGTCCTGACGGAGGACGACTTCTGGCGCACGGTCGCCGAGGTCACCCGCGAGTACCAGGAGGCGAACCCCCAGCTGGCCGACAAGTTCCGCCAGTACGACATGTTCGCCCCCGAGTTCGCGCTGTCCTGCCTCAACCGGCTCCAGCTGCGCAACAACAAGCAGATGGTGGACCTCGCCGACCCGTCCGGCGCGCTCCAGCTGGTCGGCACCCTTCCGAACCCGATCGCCGGGTTCTGACGGCCCCGAGGGCCGCACCGACCTGACGGGCACCCCGGAGTACGGTCCTCCGGGGTGCCCGTCGGCCTGCGGTCAGCGCGCCGGCCAGGGCACCTGCGGCGACCGGTAGTAGCGGATGCCGAGGGCGTCCCAGCGCGGGCCCTGCGCGGCCAGCCGCACCTTGTAGGCGTTCCAGTCGTGGGTGGCCGCCGGCGACCAGCCCAGCTCCGCCGCGCCGGCGAGCCGCGGGAACGCCATGTACTCCAGGCCGGCGGACGTGGCGAGGGTCTCGGTCCACAGCGGCGCCTCGACGCCCCGGACCGCCCCACCCGGTACGCCGGGCAGGTACGCGCCGGGGTTCCAGTCGTAGGAGCGTCTCACCTCCACCAGGCCCGCCCACTTCGTGCCCGGCCGGGTGGCGCTCGTGTACTTCATGTCCAGGTAGATCCGGTCGGCCGGGGACAGGATCAGGCCCGTGCCGTTCCGGGCGGCCTGCGCGACCTGCTCCTTCTCCGCCGCGGCGGTGCCGTCCAGGCCCCAGTACTGGGCGAGGGCGCCCCGGGCGGGGTGCGCGCCGGTGAGCTGGTGCCAGCCGATGACCGTCTTGCCGTACCGGGCGACGACCGGCTGCACCCGGTCCATGAACCGGACGTAGTCGGTGTGGCTGGTGGAGTGCGCCTCGTCGCCGCCGATGTGCAGGTAGCGGCCGGGGGTGAGGGCGGCCAGCTCCCGGATCACGTCGTCCACGAAGTCGTAGGTGACCTCCTTGGGCACGCACAGCGAGCTGAAGCCGACCTGGGTGCCGGTGTACAGCGGGGGTGCCACGCCGTCGCAGTTGAGCCGGGCGTACGAGGCGAGGGCCGCGTTGGTGTGGCCGGGCATGTCGATCTCGGGCACGACCTCCAGGTAGCGGGAGGCCGCGTAGCGGACGATCTCCCGGTAGTCGGCCTTGGTGTAGAAGCCGCCCCGGCCGCCGCCGACCTGAGTGGAGCCGCCGTAGGAGGCCAGGCGCGGCCAGGAGTCGACGGCGATGCGCCAGCCCTGGTCGTCGCTGAGGTGCAGATGCAGCTCGTTGACCTTGTAGAGCGCCACCTGGTCGATGTAGCGCTTGACCTGGGCGACCGTGAAGAAGTGCCGGGAGACGTCCAGCATGGCGCCCCGGTAGGCGTAGCGGGGGCGGTCCTGGACGGTGCCGCCGGCGATCTGCCAGGGCCCGGGCTGGACGGTCTTCCGCTCGACGGACGCCGGGAGGAGCTGACGCAGCGTCTGGACGCCGTGGAAGAGCCCGGCGGGGGTGCGTGCGGTGAGGGTCACTCCGCCGGCGCCGCTCGTCAGCCGGTACCCCTCGGCGCCGAAGTCGCCGCTCGCCAGGCGGAGCCGGATGCCTCCGGTGCCGCGGTCGGTGACCGGCAGCGGGTAGCCGGTGGCCGGACGCAGCAGGCCGGCCAGGTAGGTGCCGATCCGGCGGACCTCGGCGGGGCCGTCGGCCCGGACCCGGGTCGTGCGGGTGATGCGGTACGGCGTCCCGCCCGGGGTGACCGAGGCCGGCGCCGGGACCACCCGGTGCAGCGGAGTGGGGGCGGCGGCCTGTGCGGTGGGGGCCGGGCCGAGGCTGAGGCCGCCGGCCGCGGCGAGCAGCAGCAGGCAGCCGAGGACGCGGGGGGTTCGGGGAGTCGTGCTGTGGTGCCGTCTCACATGCGCTCCCTTCGGAGGGGGTCGACCGTCGGACGAGTTGACGTCCGCCTTGGTCGAGACCACTGTCCCGCAGATCGGGTGGAAGAATCCCCGCATGGCGGAAATCATCCAGAAGGACGGGACCTGGGCGTTCGACGGCGACGCCCTGCGGATCACCCCGGGCCGGGACAAGAACGTGGGCCTCCTCCGCCGCGAGCTGGGCGAACTCGTCGTGCCGCTCGGGGCGTTGGCCGGGATCTCGTTCGAGCAGGGCCGGAAGTCGGGGCGGCTCAGGCTGCGGCTGCGCGACGGCGCCGATCCGCTGTTGCAGGCCACCGCCGGCCGGCTCGCCGAGGCGCACGACCCGTATCAGCTGGCCGTGGAGTCCGACCGGTACGGCGTCGCCGAGTACGTCTCCGACGAGGTGCGCAACGCGCTCCTGCTGGACGGGGTTTCCCCGGACCCGGTCACCGAGTACCTGCTGCCGGGGCCGTCGCTGCCGGTGTCCGTCTCGGCCGGGGACGGCACGGCGGGCTTCGACGGGGAGCGGGTGCGGCTGGAGTGGAACTGGAAGACGGAGGACGCCAAGGCCTCCGCCGGTCCGCGCACGATCCCCCTCGCGGACATCACCGGCGTGGAGTGGCAGCCGGCGGCCGGTCTGGAGAACGGGCACCTGCGGTTCCTCGTGCGCGGCGCCCCGGCCGGCGTGCCGCCCAAGTACGACCCGAACGCGGTCGAGCTGTGGGGCTTCAAGAAGGATCCGCTGATGGCCCTCGTCGCGGCGGCCGTGCAGGCGCGCCTGCCGCATCCCTCGGCCGCCGGGACGGACGTACCGGAGATCCCGTCGCAGCGGGTCACGGAGCCGGCCGGGGACGACCACGACGTGCTGCTGCGCCGGCTGCGCGAGCTGGGCGAGCTGCACCGCGACGGGGTGCTGACGGACGAGGAGTTCACACTGGCCAAGCAGGCGGTCCTCAAACGCCTGTGAGGACCGCCTGCGCGGGGGGCTACTTGGCCGTGCGGGACACCGTGAAGTGGTCGATGCGGTCGCCGGTCTCGGCGATGCCCGACACCTTCAGCGTGGTCTGCCGGCCCTTCGGGGCGGGCGTGACGTCCACGCGCAGGAAGGAGTAGTCGAGGTAGCGCACCCGGGACCAGGCGACGGTCTCGTCGACCTTGCCCTCCTTGGTGTTGACGAAGGAGGCGACCGAGTCGGTCTCGTGCTCGTGGCCCTCGTAGGAGTCCGGGGCGGAGAAGGCGTACAGGCTGCGGCCGGCCGCGCCCGCGGTGACGTACACCACACCGTCGGTCTCGGGGTAGGCGGTGCCGCCGATCGGCAGCTTCTTGGCGACCTCGCCCGCCTTGATGACGTCGGTGCGCTCGTACTGGTGGTTGTGGCCGTTGATGACCAGGTCCACCGTGTACTTCTCGAACAGCGGCACCCACTCCTGGCGCACCCCGCCCTCGGAGGCGTGGGCGGTGGAGGTGCAGTAGGCGCAGTGGTGGAAGAAGACGACGATGAAGTCCACGTCCTTGGCGGCGCGGAACTTCTTCAGCTGGCCTTCGAGCCATTTCGTCTGGGTTCCGCCGGAGATGCCCAGGTTCGCCGGGATCTCGAAGGAGATGTCGTTGGCGTCGAGCGAGATGACCGCCGTATTGCCGTAGACGAAGGAGTAGACGCCCGGCAGGTTCTTCCTGTCGGGGCCGTTGTCCGGGAGGTTCCAGCGGGCCTCCTCGCCGCCGTAGCCGTTGGGCGAGTACCAGGCCTCCATGTCGTGGTTGCCGTACGCGGGCATCCACGGGACCTGCTTGGCGACCGACTCGGTCTGGTGCAGGAACTGGTCCCAGGTGCGCGCGTCGAACCCGGTGTCGGTGGTCTTGCCCGCGCCGGACGGGTCGCCGTAGGCGATGTCGCCGGCGTGCAGGTGGAAGGCCGGGTTCTGGCCGAGGATCAGGGCGTTGTTGGCCAGGCCGTGGTAGCCGACGCCCTCGTCGCCGAAGGCGGTGAAGGTGAACGGCGCCTTGTGGGCGGGGGCGGTGGTGAAGGTGCCCAGGGTGCCCGCCAGGTGCGGCTGCGCCGGGTCGAAGCCCTGGTGGCCGACGCCGTAGTAGTACGTCCGGCCGGGGCGCAGGCGGGTCAGCGCGGCGTGCAGGTAGTACTGGGTGTGGTCGCCGCTCGCGCCGACGCCGGCCGGGGTGTACAGGGTGCGGACCTCGGCCTCGATCCTGCGGGACAGGTCCCAGGGGTGGGCGCCGATGCGGATGAACGGCTTCTTGACGGCGACCGGGACCTGCCAGGAGACGGTGACCTCCGTGCGCGGGTCGTTGCCCCAGGCCAGGTGGCGGCCGAAGGGGGCGACGAGGGAGCCGTCGACCGCCGCGGCGGCGGACCCGGCCGGCCGGGTCGGCACGGCGGCCCGGGCGGCGGCACCCGGCACGAACGCGCCCCCGGCGACGGCCCCCAGGGTGACGGCGCCGCCCCTGATCATGGTGCGCCGCGAGAACGTGGCACGCAGGTACTCATGCTGCTCGGCGATGCTCATGCGCGCGGCCAGCCGCTCGGGTACGCCCATACGAGGAATGTCCATGGCCACTGAAACTCGTCGGCTCGGGCAACGAGATGCAGGACGGCGGATGGACAGCTCGCGAACAGAGCGCCATGAGAGTTTCAACAGCCGTCTGCCCGGAATCGGGCACGATTCTTGCGAAAGATTCGCTCGTACTCCAGGATCTACCGGGTGCACGACGAACTTGTTGATCATCTGACGCGGTCCACGCCCCTCAGCCGGGGCGAGGCGCTGCGCGTGGTCCAGGACGTGCTCGCCTACTTCGACGAGACGACCCAGGAGTACGTCCGTCGCCGCCACCGCGAACTCCAGGCCCAGGGCCTGGTGAACGCGGAGATCTTCGAACGGATCGAGGCGGACCTGAAATACCGGGCGGTGGCGCCGCCGGAGCTGACGCTCAGGCAGCTGCGCCGCATGGTCTACGGCTGAGACCAGCCGGTACCTGACCAGCGACAGCCGGACCAGCGACAGCCAAAGGGATACCTCTATATATGTGCGGAATTGTCGGATACATCGGGAAGCGTGACGTCGCCCCTCTCCTGCTGGAGGGCCTGCAGCGGCTGGAGTACCGCGGCTACGACTCCGCGGGCATCGTCGTCACCTCCCCGAAGACGCCCGGCCTGAAGATGGTCAAGGCCAAGGGCCGGGTGCGCGACCTGGAGGCCAAGGTCCCGGCGCGCTTCAAGGGCACCACCGGCATCGCCCACACCCGCTGGGCCACCCACGGCGCCCCCTCCGACGTGAACGCCCACCCGCACATGTCGGCCGACAACAAGGTCGCCGTCGTCCACAACGGCATCATCGACAACGCCGCCGACCTGCGCCGCAAGCTGGAGGCGGACGGCGTCGAGTTCCTCTCCGAGACCGACACCGAGGTCCTCGTCCACCTGATCGCCCGCTCGCAGGCCGAGAAGCTGGAGGACAAGGTCCGCGAGACCCTGCGGGTGGTCGAGGGCACCTACGGCATCGCGGTGATGCACGCCGACTTCTCCGACCGCATCGTGGTGGCCCGCAACGGCTCCCCGGTCGTCCTCGGCATCGGCGGGAAGGAGATGTTCGTCGCCTCCGACATCGCCGCCCTGGTCGCCCACACCCGGCAGATAGTGACCCTCGACGACGGCGAGATGGCCACCCTCAAGGCCGACGACTTCCGGACGTACACCACCGAGGGCACCCGCACCTCGTCCGAGCCGACCACCGTGGAGTGGGAGGCGGCGTCGTACGACATGGGCGGCCACGACACCTACATGCACAAGGAGATCCACGAGCAGGCCGACGCCGTCGACCGCGTGCTGCGCGGCCGTATCGACGACCGGTTCTCCACCGTGCACCTCGGCGGCCTCAACCTGGACGCCCGCGAGGCCCGGCGGATCCGCCGGGTGAAGATCCTCGGCTGCGGCACCTCGTACCACGCGGGCATGATCGGCGCCCAGATGATCGAGGAGCTGGCCCGCATCCCCGCCGACGCCGAACCCGCCTCCGAGTTCCGCTACCGCAACCCGGTGGTCGACCCCGACACCCTGTACATCGCGGTCTCCCAGTCCGGTGAGACGTACGACGTCCTGGCCGCCGTCCAGGAGCTGAAGCGCAAGGGCGCGCGGGTCCTCGGCGTGGTCAACGTGGTCGGCTCGGCGATCGCCCGCGAGGCCGACGGCGGCATCTACGTGCACGCCGGCCCCGAGGTCTGCGTCGTCTCGACCAAGTGCTTCACCAACACCACGGTCGCCTTCGCCCTGCTCGCCCTGCACCTGGGCCGCACCCGCGACCTCTCGGTCCGCGACGGCAAGCGGATCATCGAGGGCCTGCGCAAGCTGCCCGAGCAGATCACCGAGATCCTCAAGCAGGAGGAGACCGTCAAGGAGCTGGCGGAGAGCTACGCCGACGCCCGCTCGATGCTCTTCATCGGCCGTGTCCGGGGCTACCCGGTGGCCCGCGAGGCCTCCCTGAAGCTCAAGGAGGTCTCCTACATCCACGCCGAGGCCTACCCCGCCTCCGAGCTGAAGCACGGCCCGCTGGCCCTCATCGAGCCGGCCCTCCCCACGGTCGCGATCGTCCCCGACGACGACCTGCTGGAGAAGAACCGCGCGGCCCTGGAGGAGATCAAGGCCCGCGAGGGCAAGATCCTGGCGGTGGCCCACCAGCACCAGGAGAAGGCGGACCAGACGATCATCGTCCCGAAGAACGAGGACGAGCTGGACCCCATCCTGATGGGCATCCCCCTCCAGCTCCTGGCGTACCACACGGCGAAGGCCCTGGGCCGGGACATCGACAAGCCGCGCAACCTCGCCAAGTCGGTGACGGTGGAATAAGGCATCCCGAAGGGGGAACCCCCACGTGCGCCACCAGAACACGTGGGGGTCCTCCCCGTGCCGCTAGGTGTCGGCCGGCGGCCGTCACCCCCCGGCCGGCGGCACGGTGCGGTGACCGGTATATGCCCTTCACAAGGGCACAAACACCTACTACGCGCCAGTAGTTCGCGTGTGCGTACAGGGAGTTGACGGGGTGTGGGGTGAGCGGACGGCGCTCAGGGAATGACGATCACGGGCCGCTGCGCCCGCTTGGCGAGCCGCCCCGCGACGGAGCCGAAGATCCGGCCGACGATGCCGTGCGTGGAGCCGACGACGATCGCGTCGGCCTCGTACTCCCGCCCGACCTCCTCCAGCTCGTGACAGATGTCACCGCCCCGCTCGACCAGGATCCACGGCACCTCGGCCAGGTAGTCCGCACAGGCCAGCTCCAGCCCCAGGACCTCCGTGCGGTGGTCCGGCACGTCCACGAAGACGGGCGGCTCGCAGCCGGCCCACACGGTGGTGGGCAGCCGGTTGGCGACATGCACGATGATCAGGCCGGAGTGGGAGCGGTGGGCCATGCCGATCGCGTAGGCGAGGGCGCGCTCACTGGAGGTGGAGCCGTCGAAGCCGACGACGACACCGTGTCGGAAGGCGGGGTCGCAGGAAGGACGTGACTCCTCCGCCGCCAGGGGATCGGCCGCCGTGGGATCGGCGACCGGCCGCTTGCGGTCCGCGGGTTCGAAGAATTCGTGACCGGCCATGACTGTCTCGGCGTTGTGATCCTTTATGGGAGGGACGACAGTGTGCGGCGGAGCTGTGTCCGGGAAACATCTTCCCAAGCCCATACCCCCAAGGGTACGGCGGCACGCCTCCTGAGCCCAGATCCCGCGCACGCTCCGTGAGCGGCCCCCCGACGTCCGTAGGGGTTCACCGGAGCATGCACGAGCCGCGCCCGTAACGCAATGGTTGCTGCCCCGTACAGGCGGTTTGCACGGCATTCACAGATGCGCCTGTGGTGACCGACCGGTCGGACGTGCGTTGAATCGGGGTGAGCCACCGCCACAGGGAGTACGAGATGCCCGGAGCCCGACCCAGCAGCGAGCCGCGCCCCGCGGCGGACACCGTGAGCGACGTCATCGGCTGGGCGGCCTTCAGCTGCGTGCTCGTCCCCGTGGTGCTGGTCTGGTTCGGCACCTCGCTGGCCGGCGCCACGGGCACCGCGCTGGGCCTCGCCGCCGTCACGGCCGCCTGCCGGGTGCTGCTGCGCCGCTCCGAGCGGTGTGCGCTGCGTTGCGAGACGCAAAGAGGCGGACGTCACACCCGCGAGCGGACACCGGTCGACTGACCTGTTTCCGCACCTCCGAACGCTGCTTTTCAGCCAACTTCTGGATATCGGCCAGGAGGGGTCCGAACCACCCCCCAACCCCCGTTCCACCTGCACGGAAAGGGTCTAGGGGCCGCTGCGCACCCTACGCGGTTTGGCCACTGCGACAAGGCGCACTTCCCTGCACGCCTCACGAGTGCAACGCTTCGTGATCGAATGCTTCACGCCAAGTTGTCATGTCGACAATGTGCCGCGTGGGGACCTGGTCACCGCCTGATCGCGGGAGCCAGTAAATTCGATCTTGACTGTCTTTACGGCGGGGGACTCGTGCAGGACCGAGGGGAAACGTGCAGGAGCGACACAACCGAGGAGCCGCGACCACCGAGGGGGGCTTAGCAGTATGAGCCACGACTCCACTGCCTCGCCGGACGCCGCAGCCCGGAAACTCTCCGGGCGACGCCGCAAGGAGATCGTCGCGGTGCTGCTGTTCAGCGGCGGCCCCATTTTCGAGAGTTCCATTCCACTGTCGGTGTTCGGGATCGACCGTCAGGACGCCGGCGTGCCGCGCTACCGCCTGCTGGTGTGTGCCGGCGAGGAAGGCCCGCTGCGGACCACAGGGGGCCTGGAACTCACCGCACCGCATGGGCTGGAGGCGATCTCACGCGCCGGGACGGTCGTCGTACCGGCCTGGCGTTCGATCACCTCGCCGCCGCCGGAGGAAGCACTCGACGCGCTGCGCCGGGCACACGAGGAAGGCGCCCGCATCGTCGGGCTGTGCACGGGCGCGTTCGTGCTCGCGGCGGCCGGACTGCTGGACGGCCGCCCGGCGACCACCCACTGGATGTACGCACCGACGCTGGCCAAGCGCTACCCGTCGGTGCACGTGGATCCGCGCGAACTGTTCGTCGACGACGGCGACGTCCTGACGTCGGCGGGTACGGCGGCCGGAATCGATCTCTGTCTCCACATCGTGCGGACGGACCACGGCAACGAGGCGGCCGGCGCGCTCGCCCGGCGCCTGGTGGTCCCGCCGCGCCGGTCGGGCGGCCAGGAGCGCTACCTCGACCGGTCTTTACCGGAGGAGATCGGCGCCGACCCGCTCGCCGAGGTCGTCGCCTGGGCGCTGGAACACCTCCACGAGCAGTTCGACGTGGAGACGCTGGCGGCACGCGCCTACATGAGCCGCCGTACGTTCGACCGCCGGTTCCGCTCGCTGACCGGGAGCGCTCCGCTGCAGTGGCTGATCACGCAGCGGGTGCTCCAGGCGCAGCGGCTGCTGGAGACGTCGGACTACTCCGTGGACGAGGTGGCGGGCCGGTGCGGGTTCCGCTCGCCGGTGGCCCTGCGCGGCCACTTCCGCCGCCAGCTCGGCTCGTCCCCCGCCGCCTACCGGGCCGCCTACCGGGCCCGCCGGCCGCAGGGCGACAAGCCGGGCGAGGCGGAGCCGTCCGTGCCGCCGACCGGCCAGCAGGGCGCGCCCACGGGCCTGTCCGGCCCCGGCCCGGTCGGTCCACCGCCCGCCCTGCTGCACGAGCACAGGGACGGCGGGGTGCCGATGCAGAGCCGCCGGGCCGCGGCCGGCGCGGTGGGCCTGCTGCCGGGACCGCGCAGCGGTAGCTGAGCGCAACCGAAGGGGGGCGGGAGACACCCGCCCCCCTTTCGCAACGGGCGGCTGCCGCCGCGCGGGCACGGCCCGTCCCGGCGCTTCCCGCGGAGCGCGGGGGGCACCCAAAAGCTCAGGTCCGCTTTAGGGTGGTCGCATGAACGATCGCATGGTGTGGATCGACTGCGAGATGACCGGCCTCTCGCTGTCCGACGACGCTCTCATCGAGGTGGCCGCCCTCGTCACCGACTCCGAGCTGAACGTGCTGGGCGAAGGGGTGGACATCGTCATCCGCCCGCCGGCCCGCGCGCTGGAGACGATGCCGGAGGTGGTGCGTCAGATGCACACCGCGTCCGGGCTGCTCGCCGAGCTGGAGAGCGGTACGACCCTCCAGGACGCCGAGGAGCAGGTCCTCGCCTATGTCCGGGAGCACGTGAAGGAGCCCGGCAAGGCCCCGCTGTGCGGCAACTCCGTCGGCACCGACCGCGGCTTCCTGCTGCGCGACATGCCGACCCTGGAGGACTACCTCCACTACCGGATCGTCGACGTGTCCTCGATCAAGGAGCTGGCCCGCCGCTGGTACCCGCGGGCGTACTTCAACAGCCCGGAGAAGAACGGCAACCACCGGGCCCTCGCCGACATCCGCGAGTCGATCGCCGAGCTGCGCTACTACCGCGAGGCCATCTTCGTGCCGCAGCCCGGCCCCGACTCCGACACCGCGAAGTCGATCGCCGCCAAGCACGTCCTGCCCGCGCAGTAGCGCGCCAGAAGGGTGCCCGCGAAAACGTGTGCGCGAGCACCCCTTCGGACCCTGTAGACTTCTTCTCGGCCGGTCGGGGAAACGACAAGTTCCACCACCGGTCGTGGTGGGTGTAGCTCAGCTGGTAGAGCACCTGGTTGTGGTCCAGGATGTCGCGGGTTCGAGTCCCGTCACTCACCCTCTCCGGAGAGGCCGATGACCTGCACAAGGTTATCGGCCTCTTGCGTTTCCTCGAGGGTCCCGCACCGACGCCACCCGAGATCCTGAGAAGGGCACGAGGGCGGCTCCCGGGAAGGCGCACTCTCACGTGGACGAGGAGGCGTCCGAGTTCCCGGGTCAGGTCATCGGGGGCCGCTGGGGGCACCGGGGCCCCACACGGCCCCGGTGTGCCAGGCCGTCGCCTCCTCACACTCCCGAGGCGTACTCGGGCCGCCCTCCAGCGAGCCGATCAGCAACCAGCGTGAACCACCCGCTGGGGGAATAGGGCGCCGGCGGGTCGACCTCCATGCCCAGCTCAGCGGCTGCCTGAGCGTAGTCGGCCTCGTCGAGGTCGAGCGCGAGCAACTCATGCAGTTCGCCGATGAGACGGGCGACGAGTTGGGCGTCGGTGGCGTCGCGGTAGTCGTCGACGGCGGCGTCGTGGTCGTCGAACTCGTCCGGCATGTCCTGCGAGAACCAGCCGCCGAGGAACTGGCCGAGCTCGGGGAAGCGCGCGTGCCACTCCCAGTGGGTCGCGGGAGCAGCGGGAGGCGGGACCTCGCCCTCCTCGATGCTGCGCCGGAGGTGGTCGGCGAGGCACCGCAGCCAGGACTGGATCTCCCCGTCGGCAAGACCGACGTCGGGGATCGCGTAGAACTCCCCGAGGCGCAGCCGAAGGCGTCCCGGCGGTTGGTCGGCGTACTCCCTCAGCTGCCGCTCCGCGACGGCGAGGGCCCAGGGGCGAGTGTGCCAGGTGTGCCGCAGGTAGGCGGTCAGCGCCTGGCTGGGCCTGTCGGGGGTGTCGTCGGCCGGCTGTCCGGCGTAGGCACGCATCACCTGGTCCAGCTCGCCGTAACGGCGGTCGTGGTCGAGGGGGCTCAGGGGCACAGTGGTCTGCCTCTACGGTGGGTCACAGGTACATGGGGAATGTGGCGTGAACAGCGAAGCCGTGGGGCCGGGAAGGGTCCCGCTTGAGGATCACCCGCGCCGCCCGCACGTCGACAGGCTCTCGTCCGGCCAGCATCATCGCCTGCAAGAGCACCCTGCCGACCGGCTCGGTCCGCGACGGCCAGGACGCCTCGATGGTCAGGCGGGGGCGGGTGGACTGGGCGAGCCAGCGGTGAATCAGCTGCTCGTTGACGGTGACGACCTGCTGCGTGGCCCATTGGGCGGTCTCGCGGTCGGGGTAGGTGGCGGATCGGGTGCGCATGTCAGTCAGTCTCTCTCCTGTACCACCTGACCTTCGGCTCCCAGAGAGGGTGGTGGGCCTCTTTCAGGTGTTCGATGCAGCGCTGCGCGAAGAGCGGGAAGAAGTCGAGGAAGTCTTCGGTGCCTGAGCCTCCGGTCATCGCCTCACCCGAGAAAAACCGGTCCATCTCTTCCTCTGTGTGGAACAGGGCGATGGCCTGGTAGCACTCGGCGACGACGCTGGGCAGCTTCCAGGGACAGTAAGGGTGTGTTTCTTCGATGAACATGCGGATGCCGTCCTCGGTGGTGGCGTCCTGCATGTCGTCGCTGATCGCGACCCCGTCCTGCCCCCAGAAGATCGGCAGGATCTGCTGAAAGCGAGGGAACCTGAGGAGCAATTCCCCGGTGCTGAGCGGTTCTGCCGACCAGGTAGACCAGCCGGGCCGCCAGTCATCGATGTGCTCAGCGATCTCCCGCAACACCTGAGGCGTCCGGGACGCTTCAGCCGCGCTTGGAATGCGCTGAAGCGCAGCGGCACCTCCGTCCGGGAACCTCTCGAAGAGGTCTGCGGCGATGCGAAGTTCGGTCGCAATTTCCGACAGCGTGCGGCCGCCGTCGCGTTCTGCGTTCTTGATACCGCGAATCAGGGGAAACAATTTCTCCTGCCATGCGGTCGGATCCAGGGGAATGCTATTCCCCCACCCCTCGAACGGCTCGAGCAAAAGGCGCGCCCCAGCCAGGCTCGAATACTTCACGCTTTCCGGTTGGGTCATGGCACAATCCTAGTTCTACTTCAGGTCCTTCGGCATCGAAGTCATGACGGTGAACGGAGGGTCTAGATTCTCGTTGTAGACGAGGCGGGTCTCGACTCCCTTAACGGTCTTCACCTTGTCGACCGGGAAAGGATCGCTCTGCATTTCCCTCTTATCGATACTTCGACCGCTGTCGCCGTAAGGTGTCTCCTTGACGCTAATGTCCAAGCGTTCGCGATCTGTAGGGTTCAGAGCCCTCTGCTCATCTATCCATTCTCTTATTCGACGAGAGTTCCGATCAATGTTGTACTGCGTCATCTTCTGTGCCGACCCAAGGTCCATAAAGGTGGACGCCTCGGCGACCATGGGCTGGCCGTGGGGCCACGTGGTCCCGGGCCGTGGCGGCTTCTTGAGGTCGTCGCGCAGACGTTGCGCCAATTGCTCGTCCGTCAGTGCCACATGCTTGGAGACCGTATGCGAGTTCTCCAGCCACTCGGTGGACGCCAGGTCGATCTTGTAGACGCCGCGATCGGCGTCGCCCGGGGTGCTCCACTTGTGTTCTGCCTTGAACTCGTTCAGCGACCGCGCCCCGAAGGCCTGCGCGCGAGCCTCCTCCGCTTCGTACTTGGGGGCACTGCGGGAGGCCTCCGTCAGCTCCCAGCGGAGGGCCCGGAGTTTGGCAGCGCCCTCATGGAAGGCCTTGTGGCACTCCTCCACAGCCTTGTCGGCGCCCGATTTATCCATGTGCGAGCGGAAGACGGTGACGACCTCGACGAAGGTCACGACCGCGGCGAGTTTGGTGAACTCCTTGAGATCGAAGCCGTCCGGGGTGAGGTCCCGGACGGTTGCCTTCGCGGCTTCCAGGGCGAGGCGCTCGGTGGTCTTCCGGCACTTCTCCGCGGCGTCCGCAACATCGTGGAACGCCTTCTTGATCTCGTCACCGCTCTTCTTCAGCACCTCGATGATGGGGCGACGCGTCGAGGGTGACTGCGAAGGGTTCGTCCGCCAGTCACGCCCTCCGGTCTCCTTGGGTCCCAGAAAGCCCCCGTCCGGCTTCCAGCTCCTCCCCCAGGCAGTGCTGCCCCAGATGGACTGGCAGAAGGCGTTCATCGCGCCCTGCCATTCACTGTTGCCGCCATCGGTCAGGTACTCGATGCACTCGGTGAACTTGTCCGCGGACTTCTCAGCGGCCTTTCCTGCCGCTTCCCATGCGTTCCCGATGCTGCGCAGGTCGTCCGTATCGGCCCCGGGCGTGATCTCATGGGTCTTGCCCAGCCTGAGACCCTCCTCGATGGCGGGCTTGATCAAGTCGGCCAGAAAGTCGGGGACTTCACCCAGACCAGCCAGAAAGGCGACGTCTGTACCGTCGCCGGTGCCCGTCCATTTGATGGAGGCGACTGGTCCGTACGTGACGGCCCCGACACCTATGGGGGCGTCCCTGCGAGGTGGTGGCCCGTAGATGCCACGGGTCTGCCAGTCGGCTGCGACGTAGTTGTTGGCCGTGTTCGTCAGACCGACCGCGACGCCGCCGACGCTGCTCACGCCCTTCGCCCAGACCTCCAGGAACAACTTGGCGATCTCGTCATAGGCCTCGGCGAAATCGTCGGCACCCTCGCCCTTGCCGGCGGCCTGACGACGGTGCACGTCATCGACCAGGCGCGACGCCGCGTTGTGGAAGACGAACTGCTCGTCGCGGACGAGAGCTGAGATGTAGTAGAGGTGGCCGGGCTTGACGTCGAAACCACCTCCGCTGCCGGGCGCGGGCTGACGCAGTTGTTCGCGCTCCCACTTGCGCCGGGCGTCCGACGGGCGACCGTCGGGTTCCGTGGGCGGCGGAGGGGGCGGTTCGTAGTTGGGGTCGGGCGAGGTACCGGGGCTCGGCTCCGGTCGCTTGTCCGGGGCCGGCTCGGGAGGCGTGGTTCTCGCGGAGGGACTGGCTGAGGGGCTGGGTTGCGGCGGTGGAGGCGTGGCCATCAGGCGGCCCCCCAACCCCGCAGCACAGCCCGATGTGCCGCGGCGTAATTGGCGTGACCCGTGGTGACGTACCCGTGCAGCCACTTCTGGGCCGCTTGGAGGTCCTGGGCCGAGCGGTCCCACTCGTCGAGTTTGTCGACGAAGACCTCGCGTGCCTCGCCCCGCCAGGACAGCACGACCGGTACCGCGCGGTCGTAGAGGTCGTCGAGCTTGCCGTTGAGCTGTCTCAGGATGTCTTCCAGTTCCGAGGCGAGGTCGTGGAGTGTCGAGAAAGAGACGGCGATGTGGTCGTCGGCAGCAGGATCGTTCGACATGGTTCCCCCTTGGGTGCGCTGGCGATTGCGTCTGTGCTCAGCGCCGCTGTCTGCGGGCAGGTCAGTAGGTGTCCAGGCGGCTGCTGCGCGGCGGCATGTTCCCGGCCGGTGCGTCTGTGTCGGGCGTCGACAGTCTCTCGACCTCGCTCACGACGTCCACCTGTATCGCACGCATGCGTTGCAGAACGTCCAGGTCGTCCCGGCTGAAACCGTCCCGGCTGAGACGCACTGCCTCTTCCAGCAGCTTCATCACTTCACGAATGCGCACGGCGTCCTCGGCCGCCGCCCGGTGGAATTCGCGGTAAGCCGTCGCAGCCGGACCGCGCCAGCCGGCCTCGATCCGGTCGACGATCGCGTCCATACGCCTGACCTGCTTGTCCAGGTGGCGCTGCATGTCGTCGAGGTCGTTCGCCAGCTTGGTCAGATCCTCAGCCGACACCTGAAGATCGGGACCGGCTCCCTGACCCCTGCCGATGCCGCGCGCACTCATGCCGTATCTCCGCCCCCGTCGCGTAGACCTGCCGCGTCCCAAGTACCAGAAGATCCTATGAGACATAGCGCCTGCGTACACGCAATGAAGCGCACGTGCGAGCGAAGCCCCTCCTGCTCGGGTAAGCGCCGCCACGCATAGGCGCCGGGCGAGGGCCCCGCCACCTCGCTCGGCTGCCTCTCGGCACTCTCCAGCAGCAGCCGTTGCCCGTCAGCCCAGGCCTCCGCCAGGCACAGGGGCATCAGCACGGAGACGCCGACCGGCCTGAGGTCCTCCACACGGACGGTGGGAAAGCGCTGTTCCTCGTTGTCGCTCGGCCCCTGATCGCCTGGCCACGGTCGGCGGCCCGCCGGACGGCGCCCTCACCGGCCGCTGATGAAGCCGCTGGTGAGGAGGATCTCTGTGCCGAGCAGATCGTGGAAGTGCGGGACACCCGGCGTCCGCGAACCGGGAGCCGTACACAGAAGTGGTTGCCGCCCGCCCGAAAGGCCGGTCCGAGCCGGCACGCGCGCCCCCGTCCTCACGACGACGCCCGGACCACCAGTTCCGTCGGCAGTACCGCCTGGCGTCGGTCCAGGCCCCGGGACGCGGGTGGGCGGCGGTCGGCGATGTCGGTCAGGAGGAGGTCGATCATCGCGCGGCCCATCTCCTGTATGGGCTGGCGGACGCTGGTGAGGGGCGGGTCCATGTGGCGGGCGATGGCGGAGTCGTCGTAGCCGACGAGGGCGATGTCGTCGGGGATGCGGCGGCCCGCCTCGCGCAGCACCTGCCGGGCGCCGGCCGCCATCACGTCCGAGCCGGCGAAGACCGCGTCCAGGTCGGGGTGGCGGGACAGGAGGAGGGTCATCGCGCGCCGGCCGCCCTCCTCGGTGAAGTCGCCCGGCTCGATGAGGAGTTCGTCCGTCGGGTGGCCCGCGTCGCGCAGGGCGTCGCGGTAGCCGTCGGCGCGGCGCTGGGCGCCGTAGACGTCCAGGCGGCCGGTGATGTGCGCGATCCGGCGCCGGCCCCGGCTCAGCAGGTGCTCCACCGCCGAGCGGGCGCCGCCGTAGTTGTCCGAGTCCACCGAGGTGAGGGTCTCGGCGGCCGAGCGCGGGCCGCTGATCACGGCCGGGATCTCCAGCTGGGCCAGCAGGTCGGGGAGGGGGTCGTCGGCGTGGACCGAGACGAGGAGGACGCCGTCGACCCGGTGGGCCGCCAGGTACTGGGCGAGGCGCTGCCGCTCGCGGTCGCTGCCGGCGAAGATCAGCAGCAGCTGCATCTCGGTGTCGGCGAGTTCCGCTCCGACACCGCGCAGCATGTCCGAGAAGTAGGGCTCGGCGAAGAAGCGGGTCTCGGGTTCGGGGACGACCAGGGCGATGGCGTCGGTGCGGTTGGCCGCGAGGGCGCGGGCGGCGGTGTTGGGGACGTAGCCGAGTTCGGCGACGGCCGCCTCGACCGCGGCGCGGGTGGCGTCGCTGACCCGGGGCGAGCCGTTGATCACCCGGGAGACCGTGCCCCGCCCGACCCCGGCCCGGGCGGC
>NZ_MUMF01000528.1 GCF_002155905.1 Streptomyces tricolor
CCGCGGACCGGGTCGCCGGACTCGACGGTGAGCGGCTGCGCGGTCTCGTCGAAGAGATCGCGGACGCCCTCCAGGCCCCCGAGAGCCGCCCGCCGGCCGTCGAGCGGGCCGGCCGGGACGCCGAGGACGCCGAGCACGGCGAGGCGCGCCCCGGCCGGTGACCGGCTCGACGGGGCAGGCACGCACAGGCGGGCGGAGGGGGGGCGCGGCATGGCCGCGAGGCTGGGGGACCACACGGGGGCGAGCGTGCTCCTCGTCGGCACGGGGCGGCACGACGAGCGGTCGGACCTGCCGGATGTGGCGGCGGTCTCACGCACGCTCGTCGACCTGCGGGAGATGTACGTCGAGCGGTGCGGGCTGCCCCGGAGCGCGGTGACCGTGGTGCACGACCCCGCGAACGTCGAGGCGTTCGGCCAGGCCGTCGCGGAGGCCGCCGAGTCGGCCGAGGGCCTGCTGCTCGTGCACTACGTGGGGCACGGACTCGTCGCCGAGGACGGGACGCTGCACCTGGCCACCGCCGGCTCGGTCAGCAGGGGGGACCGGGTCCGCTTCACCGCGCTGCCGTACGACGTGCTGCGGGCCTGCGTCGCCGGCAGCGCGGCCGGGGCCCGGATCGTGGTGCTGGACTGCTGCTACTCCGGGCTCGCGGTGGCCTCGGGGACCCTCGGGCCGGACCGTGCCGACGCCGTGACCGGGCTGGCCCGGATCGCCGGAGCGCTGGTCCTGACGGCGACCGGCGGCAGCACGCCCGCCCTGGCCCCGCAGGGCGACCGCCACACCGCGTTCAGCGGCGCGCTGCTGCGGCTGCTGACCACGGGCCTGCCCGGCGGGCCGCCCGTGTTCACGCTCGACGAGGTCCACCGGCAGCTGGTGCTGTCGCTCACGGCGGCGGGACTGCCCAAGCCCAGGCGGGCGCTGAGCGGTGACCTGGGGGGACTGGTCGTCGCCGACAACCCGGCCTGGACTCCCGCCGAGGCCGCCTCCCCGCCGGACGCTCCGCGGGACCCGGGCCACGGCACCCGGCCGGACTGCCCCTACAAGGGGCTGGACGCGTTCACGCAGGACGACGAGCGGCTGTTCTTCGGGCGGGACCGGCTGGTGACGGAACTGCTCACGCGGCTGCGCGAATGCGCCATGGACGGGCGGCCCTTGGCGGTGCTCGGCCCGTCGGGAGCGGGCAAGTCCTCGGTGCTCGGTGCCGGACTGCTGCCCGCGCTGGTGCAGGGCAGGCTCCGGGTCGCGGGGTCCGCCTGGTGGCCGCGCCGCGTCGTCACCCCCACCGGGGACCCGGTCGGCGTGCTCGCGGCCGTGGTGGAGGAGCTGACCGGAACACCGGCGGAGCAGGCCGCGGCCAGGCTCCGCGCCGACCCCGGAAGCTTCGGCACCCTGCTGCTCACCGGCCGTCAGGAGCGGCTCGTGCTGGTGGTCGACCAGTTCGAGGAACTGTTCAACGAGGGAGCGTCGGAGGCCGACCGACTGGTCTTCGTACGGGCGCTGGTCACCGCGACCGGCGGCGGCTCACCGGCGCCCACCGCGCTGGTGGTGCTGTGCGTGCGGGCCGACTTCTACGACCGGTGCGCGGCGTTCCCGGAGCTGGCCCCGGCCCTGGAGAACCGCCCGCTGACGGTCCGGGCCATGCGCCAGGAGGAGGTCCGGGACGCCATCACCAAGCCCGCGGCCGTCGTCGGCCGGCGGGTCGACCCGGATCTCGTCGAGGTCCTCCTGAACGACCTCGGCGAGGGCGGCTGGGACACCGGCGAGGGCTGGTACGAGCCCGGCCGGCTCCCCCTGCTGTCGTACGCGCTCAGCGAGACCTGGGAACGCGGCGCGGGCGCGGCGCTGTCCGTCGCCGACTACCTGCGCACCGGGGGGATCAGCCGCGCCCTGTCGGACCGTGCCGACGAGGCACTGGACAGCCTGGACGAGGCGGGCCGGGACTGCGCCCGGCGGCTGCTGCTGAGGCTGGTGCACCTGGACGAGGACACCGTGCCGACCCGCCGCCGGCTGCACCGGGACCGGCTGCTGGCGAGCCTGCCCGACCCGGCCGCCGCCCAGGCCGTGCTGGACGCCTTCGGCGCGGCCCGGCTGATCACCCAGGACGGCGCGGACAGCCACGCCACGGTGCAGATCGTCCACGACGCGCTGCTGCGCGAATGGCATGTGCTGCGCGGCTGGCTGAAGGGGGACCAGGCGGGCCTGCTGCTCGAACACCGGCTCCTGGACGACGCGGAACGCTGGGCGGCCCGGGACCGGGAACCGGGCCTGCTGTACGACGGGGCGCCGCTCGCCGCCGCCGAGCACTGGGCCGCCGCCGACCCGGACCGCGTTCCCGGGCTCCCCCCGGTCGCCCAGGAGTTCCTGGCCGCCGGCACCCGGCGGCGGCGCCGGCGGCGGCGGGTGCGCAACCTGGTGACGACCGCGCTGGCGCTGCTGCTGGTGGCGACGGCCACCGCCGGCGGCCTCGCCTACCAGCAGCGCCGGGAGGCACTGCGGGAAGCGCGGGCCTCCGCCGCCCGCAGCATGGTCAGCAAGGCCGAGCTGCTGCGCGACAGCGACCCGCGGCTGGCCCTGCAACTGGGCGCCGCCGCCCACCGGCTCGACCCGGACAACCCGGCCACCCGGGCCAGCCTCCACGAGACCCTCACCACCTCGCGGTACGCGGCCTCGCTCGACGGCTTCGGCGACGAACCGACGGCGGTGGCCCTCTCCCCGGACGGACGCACCCTCGCAGCGGCCACGGCGGACGGCCGGCTGCGCTTCTGGGACGTGACCCGGGCCGCGCGGCCGAAGCTGCTCAAGAAGGCCTGGGCCCGCGGCACGGCCGGCGCGCGGACGGCCGGGGGCGCCGTCTCCGCACTGGCCTGGCGGCCCGACGGGAAGTTCCTGGCCGCCGGCGGCCCGCGGGAGATGACGCTGTGGGACACCAGCGACCGGCGCGCACCCAAGCCCCGGTCGCCGCTCTCCGGATTCGGGACACCCGTCGTGGCGCTGGCGTGGTCGGCCGACGGGACCCGGCTGGCCATGGCCACGCTGCACGTCACGTTGCTCATCGACCTGGACGACCCCCGGGTCTACATCGGTCTGCGGCACGAGAGCGAGCCGTACGACCTGCCGCGGCTCGCCCTGTCGCCGGACGGGGACCTGCTGGTGACCGGCGACGGGGACGACTCCGTGCAACTGTGGGACGTCACGGGCACGAAGGCCGTACGGCGAGGCCCCCCGCTGCCCCCGGTCTCCACGGAGGAGGCACCGGTCACCGCGGTGGCGCTGTCGTCCGACGGCGGCACGCTCGCCGTGGGGACGCGGGCCGGCGAGGTCGGCTTCTGGTCGGTGCGGAACCGGCGCGCACCCGAGCGGCTCTACCCCCGTTACTCGTCGTACGTGGGCCTGGCCGACCAGGTGACCGGCCTGGCCTTCGCCGACGAGGACACCAGACTCGTGATCGCGAGCCAGGACGGCACCGTGCAGCTGGCGCAGGTGTCCGGCTCTGGCTTCGAGCGGACCGACCGGCCGCTCGTGCACGGCGCGGCGGTGACCTCCGTGTCGGTCGCCGCCCGGCGCGACCTCGCCGTCACCGGGGGAGCCGACGGCAGAGTGGTGCTGTGGGACATGTCCGACCGCGGCCTGCCGCGCCCGGCCGGCGCGCCGCTGGCGGGGCACCATCCGCGTTCGACGGTGGGACATCTGTCGCTGGGCGGCTCGCTGCTCGCCAGCAGCGCCGACGACGGGAAGGTGCTGGTCTGGGACGTCTCCGCGCGGGCCCGGCCGCAGGCGTTGCCGCCGGTGGTCTACCGGCGCGGCACGGACGTGTCCGCTCCGCCCGGCTCGGCGCTCTCACCCGACGGCCGACGGCTCGCCACCAGCGGGGGCACCGACTCCACGCAGGTGGTGCTGTGGCGGGCCGGGCAGGGCTCGTTCCGTGCCGAGGGCGCGCCCCTGACGGGCCATCGGAGCCGCCCGCAGACCTTCGCCTGGTCGCCGGACGGACGCAGGCTGGTCACCGGGGACGCCGAGGGCGTGGTGATCGTGTGGCGGGTGTCCGGCTCCGGCGCCCCGGTGCGGACGGCGACGCTGAAGCACCCCCGCGGCGCCTTCGACGCCGTCTTCAGCGCCTCCGGCCGCAGACTGGCCACCATCGGCGGCGACGGCAAGGTGTCCCTCTGGGACATGTCCGGCGAGACGGGGCGTCCGCGCGGCCTCGGCGGTGTCGACTCGGGCCAGATGGGGAACCGGCGTTCCTCGATGGCCCTGTCGCCCGACGGCCGGCTGCTCGCCGTCGGCCACACCTCCGCCTCCTTCTCCCTGTGGGACGTCACCGACCCCGCCCGCGCCCGCCGGCTGGCGCGCACCGACGTGGGGCACATCGGTCCGGTGGGGGCGATCGCCTTCTCGCCCGACGGCTCCCGGGTGGCGACGGGCAGCGTGGACGGTGCGCTGGTCCTGTGGGACGTCACCGACCGGAGCCGGCCGCGGCGCATCGGCCCGGCCCTGTACAGCAGGAGGATCGGATTCCCGCTGTCGATGCTGTTCCTGCCGGGCGGACGGACGCTCGCCGTCCAGGGCATCTCCAGCGTCGACCTGTGGGACCTCTCCGAGGTCGCGTCCCCCGGGGCCGACCTGCTTCCCGAGGCGTGCGCCCGGCTGGGCGGCGCCAGTCTCGACCGCGCGGCGTGGAAGGCGCACGCCGGTGAGACGGCGTACGTGACGACCTGTCGGGGGGCCGACGGCTGAGGCGTTTCCCCGTCGTCGGACCGCGGGGCGCACGGGGGGTGTGAAACCGTGGAAAACGAGCATCCGCTCACTGTTCCACGGCGGTCCCGGGCCGAGCGCGTTGTCGGTGGCGTACTCGGCCCGGGCTCGTCGCGCGGGCGGCGTTCAGCCCGGTCCGCCCCGTGCCCTGCTTCCCCGTTCCGGCGCGCCCGTGGTGTGCAGGGTGTCGGCGGGGTCGTTCACCGGCTGGGGGACGCCCGCCAGGTCGAGCACGAAGAGCGGGATGCCGAGCGCGTCCGCCCCGGCCCGGGCGGCGCCGGTGTAGCCGGCGAGGGAGAAGTACACGCACCGCGCGGACTCGGTCATCGCCGTCAGCCACAGGCACTCCACGTCCCTCGGCCCGGCCGGCCGCACGGTCGGGTCCACCTGGGCCAGCACGCCGCGGGCGGCGAGCCCGATGCCGTTCGGGGGCCGTTGGTCGGCGCGGCGGATGTCCCGGTAGCCGAGCCAGCGCAGATAGAGCGCGGCGGTGGTGACGGCGTCGCGGGCGGTGCGGATGGTGCGGGGCTGGAAGGGGGGACGGTGGCCGGACGGTTCGCGGGTGCCGTCCGGTTCCCGGCCGCCGTCGGCCGCCGGGCGCGGCGGATCCGCCGGGGCGGCCGGGGCCGGCCCGGGCGCCGCCGTGCCCTCGGCCACCGGAACGCGCAGGACCGTGCCGCACGGGCAGCCCACCTCCGGCCGGGGCCACTGGCCCGGGCGCCCGCAGGCGGCGCACGGCACGGTGACCCACTCCTCGTCCCAGGCGCGGTGCGCCGCCACGGCCGGCTCGGCCGCCGGATCCAGCCGCGGCGCGGTCGGCGCCCCGCACGCACACGGATACACCGGCGCGGTGTACAGGTGCGTGCGCCCGCAGGCCGGGCAGCGCACCGGAACGCTCTCGGGCATGGCCCACTCCAAGGCGTCGCGTCGGGACGGCGCTCCCATGGTGCTCCTCCCGGACCGCTCCTGTCCGGCGCTTGCCGGTGTCCGGACCGCTCTTGACGACCTTGCCCCACCCACTTACATTGCTTCCAGATAGTAGAAGTCAATTTCCGCAATACGGAATAAGCGCGGAGATTGATCCTCTGGAGACTGTGCTCACCGCGGGGCGCGACGGGAGTACGCATCCGACAGCCGAAGCAGGAGTACTCGATGGCTCGTATGACCGCTGCCCGCGCGGCAGTTGAGATCCTCAAGCGCGAGGGCGTCACCGACGCCTTCGGTGTGCCGGGCGCGGCGATCAACCCGTTCTACAAGGCCCTCAAGGAGGGCGGCGGCATCAACCACACCCTCGCCCGCCATGTCGAGGGCGCCTCCCACATGGCCGAGGGCTACACCCGCACCAAGCCGGGCAACATCGGCGTCTGCATCGGCACCTCCGGTCCGGCCGGCACCGACATGATCACCGGCCTGTACTCCGCCATCGGCGACTCCGTCCCGATCCTGTGCATCACGGGCCAGGCGCCCACCCACGTGATCCACAAAGAGGACTTCCAGGCCGTCGACATCGCCTCCATCGCCAAGCCGGTCACGAAGATGGCGGTCACCGTGCTGGAGGCCGCGCAGGTCCCCGGCGTCTTCCAGCAGGCGTTCCACCTGATGCGCTCCGGCCGTCCCGGCCCCGTCCTGATCGACCTGCCGATCGACGTCCAGCTCACCGAGATCGAGTTCGACCCGGAGACGTACGAGCCGCTGCCGGTCTACAAGCCGGCCGCGACCCGCGCCCAGATCGAGAAGGCGATCTCCTTCCTGCTGGAGTCCGAGCGCCCGGTCATCGTCGCCGGCGGCGGCATCATCGGCGCCGACGCCTGCGACCTGCTGGTCGAGTTCGCCGAGCTGACCCAGACCCCGGTCGTCCCGACCCTGATGGGCTGGGGCGCGCTGCCCGACGACCACGAGCTGAACGCCGGCATGGTCGGTGTGCAGACCTCGCACCGCTACGGCAACGCCAACTTCCTGGAGTCCGACTTCGTCCTCGGCATCGGCAACCGCTGGGCCAACCGCCACACCGGCTACAAGCTGGACGTCTACCGCCAGGGCCGGAAGTTCGTGCACGTGGACATCGAGCCCACGCAGATCGGCAAGATCTTCCCGCCGGACTACGGGGTCGTCTCCGACGCCAAGGCCGCCCTGGAGCTGTTCGTCGAGGTGGCCAAGGAGCTGAAGGCGGCCGGCCGGCTCCCGGACCGCTCCGGCTGGGTCGCCTCCACCCAGGAGCGCAAGGCCACGCTGCTGCGCCGGACGCACTTCGACAACGTGCCGATGAAGCCGCAGCGCGTGTACGAGGAGATGAACAAGGCGTTCGGCCCCGACACCCGGTACGTCACCACGATCGGCCTCTCCCAGATCGCCGGCGCGCAGATGCTGCACGTCTACAAGCCGCGCCACTGGATCAACTGCGGCCAGGCCGGCCCGCTCGGCTGGACCATCCCGGCCGCGATCGGCGTCGCCAAGGCCGACCCGGACTCCCCGGTNNACGTCCTGGTGAACAACGCCTACCTGGGCCTGATCCGGCAGGCGCAGCTCGGCCTGGACATCAACTTCCAGGTCAACCTGGAGTTCGAGAACATCAACACCCCCGAGCTGGGCGTCTACGGCGTGGACCACGTCAAGGTCGCCGAAGGCCTCGGCTGCAAGGCGATCCGGGTCACCGAGCCGGACCAGCTGGGCGCGGCCTTCGAGCAGGCGAAGAAGCTGGCCGCCGAGCACCAGGTGCCGGTCGTCGTGGAGGCGATCCTGGAGCGGATCACCAACATCTCGATGAGCCGCACCATGGACATCAGCGACATCAGCGAGTTCGAGGACCTGGCCACCGAGCCCGGCCACGCGCCGACGTCGATCAAGCCGCTGAAGGTCTGACGCGTCCGGCACGTACGAGGGGCGGCCCGTCCAGGGGAGGCGGGCCGCCCCTTCGCCGTGTCCGCGCGAACCGCTCGCCGGGCCTCGCCGCTCACCAGGCCTCTCCGCTCACCGGGCCTCTCCGCTCCTCGCACCCTCAGGCCTGCCTCTTATACACATCCGACGCTGCCGACGAAGGCC
>NZ_MUMF01000529.1 GCF_002155905.1 Streptomyces tricolor
CCGCTGGCGCCGAACGAGGAGATGCCGCACCGGCGGGGCCGGCCGTTCTCCGGCCAGTCGCGGCCCTCGGTGAGCAGTTCGACGGTTCCGGCGGACCAGTCGACCTGCGGGGTCGGGGTATCCACATGCAGGGTCGCCGGCAGGTAGCGGTGGCGCAGTGCGAGCACGGTCTTGATCACGGCGGCGACGCCGGAGGCCGCCTGGGTGTGGCCGAGGACGGATTTGACCGAGCCGAGCAGCAGCGGGCGTTTCGGATCGCGGCCCTGCCCGTAGGTGGCGATGAGGGCCTGCGCCTCGATCGGGTCGCCGAGGGTGGTCCCGGTGCCGTGGGCCTCGACGGCGTCGATGTCGTCGGTGGACAGGTCCGCGGCGGCGAGCGCGCTGCGGATGACGCGCTGCTGGGAGGGCCCGTTGGGGGCGGTCAGCCCGTTGGAGGCGCCGTCGGAGTTGACGGCCGAGCCACGGATCACGGCGAGGACCCGGTGTCCGTTTGCTTCCGCGTCGGAGAGCCGTTCCAGGAGGACGACGCCGACGCCCTCGGCCCAGCTGCTGCCGTCGGCGGCGGCGGCGAAGGACTTGCACCGGCCGTCGAAGGCGAGGCCGCGCTGGCGCGCGAAACCGACGAAGCCGCCCGGGGTGGCCATCACGGTGGCCCCGCCGGCGAGGGCCAGCGAGCACTCGCCGCGGCGCAGCGCCTGGGTCGCCAGGTGGATGGCGACCAGCGACGAGGAGCACATGGTGTCGACGGTGACGGCCGGGCCTTCCAGCCCGAGGCAGTAGGCCACCCGCCCGGAGGCGATGCCGCCGGCGCTGCCGAGCGCGCGTTCGAGGCTGAGGAAGTCCTCCGCTCCGGGGAGGTCGGGGGCGTAGTCCTGGTGCACGATGCCGGCGTAGACGCCGGTGTCGGAGCCGCGCAGGCTGTGCGGGTCGATGCCCGACCGCTCCAGCGTCTCCCAGCACACTTCCAGGAGTTGCCGCTGCTGGGGGTCCATGGCCATGGCCTCTTGCGGGGAGATCCCGAAGAACCGCGCGTCGAACTGGGCCGCGTCGTGGAGGAAGGCACCCTGGTTGACGTAGGTCGTGCCGGGGGTGTCGGGGTCGGGGTCGTACAGCCCTTCGAGATCCCAGCCGCGGTCGTCGGGGAACGGCGTGTACACGTCCGTGCCCTCGGACACGACCTTCCAGAAGTCCTCCGGACCAGTGATGCCGCCCGCGAAACGGCAGCCGATCGACACGATGGCGATCGGCTCGGAGGCGGCGGCGAGCAACTGGGCGTTCTTCTGCCGGAGGCGCGCGGTTTCCTTGACCGATGCGCGCAGAGCCTTCACGAGATCCTGTTCCGGCGTGCTCAAGTCCGTCCTCCTGGCTTGTCGAATCGAACGCGTCGGGGCGTCGGTGCGGTGCGCGCCGTTCGGCGGCGCCCCTGGCCGCCGGCGCCGCGGCTGCGGCGGGCCGGCCGAGTCCCCGGCCGGCGGGGGGTCGCCGCCGGCCCGGTGGTGAGTACGTCGGTGCGGGGCGCCGTGCGCGCCCCGGTGGCGGTCGGCCGCTACGGTGCGGGCCGTGCCGTGGGGGGTTCCGCCACGACCGTCACCGGCAGGTGCACCGGTCCGAAGAACAGCAGGGACGGCCGCCATCGGGGCGGCCCGGCCGGGCGCAGCGCGGGTGCCCGGTGCAGCGCCCCGCACACGGTCTCCACCAGCAGCTTGGCCAGGGCCGCGCCGAGGCAGTGGTGGATTCCGGCGCCGAAGGCCAGCGAAGCCGTCTCGGGGCGCTCGACGTCGAACTCCTCGGGCCGGCCGAACGCCTCCGGGTCGCGGTTCGCCCCGGCCAGGAGGAGCACCAGGACGGAGCCCGCCTCGACCGGCACCCCGCGGATCTCGGTGTCGCGCGTCGCGTAGCGGCGGGTGATGTGGTAGCCGCCGCAGTAGCGGAAGGCTTCGGCTGCCGCCCGTTCGGCCTGCGCCGGGTCGGCCGCGAGCCGCTCCAGCCGGCCGGGGTGGGCCAGCAGGGTGTGCATGATGTTGCCGAGGGTGTCGCTCAGGGTCGTCACGCCGGCCCCGAAGACCGGGAGCACCGCGAGCGCCAGCTCGTGGTCGGTCAGCTGCTCGGGGTCGTCCGCCTGCTCCCTCAGGCAGGCGCTGACGAGGTCGTCACCGGGCTCGGTGCGCTTGCGCGCGATCAAGTCGGTGAAGTAGGCGGCGAGTTCGGCCGCGGCCTCGTCCGCGCGCCGGGCCAGGGCGGCCCTGGCCGCCTCGTCGGCGGCGGGGTCGGGTGCCGGGACCGCTTCGTGGAGCAGCGTCCAGCAGCGGGGGTGATCGCTCGCGGGGATGCCCAGCAGGCCGCCGAGCACCGTCAGGCTCAGCGGTACGGCGACGAGTTCCTGGAAGTCGGCGGCCTCGCCGGGCGGGACGGCGGCGAGCCGGTCGAGCGCGCGCAGCACCTCCTGGTGCACCAGCGGGCGCAGCACCCGCAGCCGGCGTGCGGTGAATCCGCGTGACAGCTGCCGCCGCAGCCTGGTGTGGTCCGGCGGGTTGCGGAAGAACAGCGACGAGAGGAACTGCTCCTGGCTCGGCGACGGCCGCCAGCCGGGGCGGTGGGCCGCCATCCAGTCGGTGTCGACGACCCGGAAGGTCTCCGGGTCGCCCAGGACCTGCCGGCAGTCGGCGTACCGGGACAGGAGCGTCATGCCCGTCCGCTCGCTGCGGTGCACGTCGGCGAGTTCGCGGAGCCGGAGGTAGTGGGCGAACGGGTCGTCGCTCGTGCCCGGCGCCAGCACGAACCGCACCAGCTCCTCGATGTCCTGCCCGGTGGTCATGGCGCTCCCCTCGTCGGTGTCGTCGGGCTGCCGTCCGGTCTTCAGGCGGTGCGCCGCGCGATCCACAGGCCGTCGCGCACCGGCAGGATCACGCCGTCGAAGTCGGGGTCCTCGGCGAGTGCCTGGTTCATGTTCCGTACGCCGACCAGCTCGTTGGAGTGCTCGGCCGCGTCCCCGGCGACCACGCCGCCGCCGCAGAAGGCGTTGTCGATCATGAGGAGGCCGTTCACCTCCAGGTGCGCCTTCGACAGCTTGAGCAGCTCGGTGGCGAGCGAGGGGTCGCTGCCGAAGTACCGGTGCTTCATGATGTCCTGGAAGATCAGGTCGTAGGCGCCGAGGTGCGGGATCAGTTCGAAGGCGTCGCCGACGAGGATCTCGATGCGGTCGGCCATGCCGGCGCGGTCGATGAAGTCCGCGGCGCGTGCCGCTCGTTCGGGGTCGAGTTCGATGCTGGTGACCTTGCCGCCCTCGGGCAGCGCGTACGCCAGCCACAGCGCCGAGTAGCCGATCGCGGTGCCGATGTCGAGGACACGGGTCGTGGTGTCGCCGCGCAGTGCGGTGAGCGTCCGGACGATCGCCCCTTCGAGCCGCCCGATGACCGGGATGCCCTCGTCCCTGGCGGCCTTCTCCATCTCCAGCAGGACGGTGTTCAGCCGCTCGGGCAGCGGCGCCTGGCGGACCAGCGCGGTGGCGAAGATCTCCCGCTGGTCGGTGCTGTCCTGCGGGACGATGGGCAACGATGTGTTGATCACGAAGCTATTCCGTTCTGTCGGGTCTGGTCGCCGGTCGCGGTGAGCGAGGCCGGCCGCAGGTCGCGCCAGTTC
Organism: Streptomyces tricolor; assembly: GCF_002155905.1. Lineage (GTDB taxonomy): Bacteria > Actinomycetota > Actinomycetes > Streptomycetales > Streptomycetaceae > Streptomyces > Streptomyces tricolor. The sequence continues at coordinate 3,640 of NZ_MUMF01000529.1, forward strand.
TGCTCGACGTGGCGGAGACAGTCGGTGCGGGCGGCGGGTCCGGACACGACCTGCCAGCCGCCGGGTACCGCGAGATACGCCGGCCAGAGGGAGTGCTGCAACTCCGCGTTGCGCAGCACCAGATAGTCCGTGTCGTCGTCTTCGAACACAGGGGACACGCCGTACTCCTGGGTCAGGGGGCAAGGCCCGCCGGATCGGCTTCGAACGCGACGGGCAGGGTGTTCATGCCGTGCAGGATGCTGGAGTAGATCCAGGTCTCCGGCGCGGTCTGGCGTACGCCGGAGACCATCCGGCGCAGGCTGTCGAGCACGGCCTCGATCTCGACCCGGGCGAGGTAGTGGCCGAGGCAGTAGTGGGCGCCGAAGGCGAAGGTCAGGTGCTTGTTCGGGGTGCGGGTGAGGTCGAAACGGTCGGGATCGGGGAAGGCGTCGCCGTCCCGGTTGGCCGAGGCGATCCAGGCGCTGACGATCTCGCCCGCCCGGATCAGCTGTCCGTTCACCTCGACGTCGGCGGTGGCCGTCCGGCCGCCGTGCAGGGAGGGCACGGTCCAGCGCAGGACCTCGTCGGCGGCCGTCTGGAGGTTCAGGCCGCCGCTCTTGAGCGCGTCCCACTGCTCGGGGTTCTCGATCAGCGCCAGCAGGCCGCCGGAGATGGCGTGCCGGCCGGTCTCGTCGCCGCCGATCATCAGGCCGTAGCAGTTGGCCATCAGCTCGGCGTCGCTGAGCGGTTCGCCGTCGATACGGCAGTTGGCGAGCAGGCTCACCACGTCGTCGCCGTCACCGCCGCGCCGGGTCCGCGCGAGGTCGGCGAAGTAGAGCAGGATCTCGCTCTTGGCGGTCCAGGAGCCCTCGGGCGGGGCGTCGGCGTGTTCGGAACTCCACGCCTGCGAGGTGAGACCGAGCAGGTACTGCCGGTCGCCGCGCGGCACGTCCAGCAGGTCGCAGACGGCGCCGAGCGGAATGTTGGCGGAGACGTCCCGGACGAAGTCGCATGTGCCCTTGGTGACGGCCGCCGCCATGAGGTCGTCCACCGTGCGGCGGACGCCGTCCTGGACGGCGGCGAGCACCCGCGGGGAGAACGCCCTCGTCAGGACGGCGCGGATCTGCTGGTGGCGCAGGCCGTCGGTCACCGCGAGCATCGTCCCGGCGGCCGCGTCCCCTCCGGTGAGCAGGGTGGGCAGGCCGTTGCCGTGCTCGGTGGTGAACTCCCGGCTGCGGTAGACCTCCACCGCGTCGGCGTACCGGGTGAT
>NZ_MUMF01000530.1 GCF_002155905.1 Streptomyces tricolor
CCGGGTCGCCGGGTGCCAGCAGGGCCGCCTGTGCGCAGGCCTCCCGTGCCTCCTCCATGATGATCCGGAAGTCGTCCGTCCCGGGGGTCGCCGTCCACGCGGAGTTCCTGGTGCAGCAGGCCTGGCGGACGGCGACCCCCGGGACGGACGACTTCCGGATCATCATGGAGGAGGCACGGGAGGCCTGCGCACAGGCGGCCCTGCTGGCCCCCGGCGACCCGGTGCCGTACGTCATAGAGCTGTCCATCGCGCGCGGACTGGCCTATGCGCAAGCCGAGTTCGACCAGCTCTGGCTGAAGATCCTCGACCGTGCGCCGCAGCACATGGGCGCGCACCTGGCCGCGCTGCACTACTGGTGCGAGAAGTGGCACGGCTCCCGTGAGCAGGCGTACTCCTTCGCCGAGGCCGCCGCCGCCCGCGCCCCGGAGGGCTCGCTGCTCGCGGCGCTGCCGCTGTTCGCGGTGTTCGAGCACCTCCCGGAGGTCAACCTGGTCGCGAGCTTCTACCAGAGCGAGGTCGTCACCAGAGCGATCCACGGCGCGCTGCACGCGGTCCACGCGGCCCGCCCCGACGACCCGACGCTGCCGCACGTCCGGCATCTGCTGCTCTTCTTCCTGGTCCGTGCCGAGCGCTGGGCGGAGGCCATGCAGCAGCTGATACACATCGACGGCCACGTCGGGGCGCTGCCGTGGACCCTGTACGCCGACCCGGCCGCCGAGTTCGCCGTGGCCCGCGCGCTGGCGGTGGCCGGTTACGAGGCCAACGGCGGCAGCCCGGCCGGCCTCCCCGGCTGACCGACGGCCCGGCGGCCCGGCCTGCCGCAGGGCTCCCCCGGGTGCCCTGCGATCCACTCGCATTGCCCTTCTGACCTGGGGTAGGGCATACTCCGCTTCCCCCCACACCGCATCACCGGCACCACCAGCAATCGTCAGCACCACCCTGTACCGACCGGCCCGCCGCCGGTCCGGTGTTCCGTCATGTCCCTTTTCTGAGGTCCTGTGGGGGGATCTGCCCGATGGGCGCAACTCTGCGCGCGCTGCGCGCTCTCGTCCTGCTGCTCGGCTTCTATCTGCTGAGTCTCGTCCTGCTCGCCGCGCTGATCGGCATCGACGTCCTCGTGTTCAGCTGGGGTCACGGCCCCCTCGCGGCGAAGATCGGCTTCGTCACGGTCCTGCTGGCCATCCCCGTCGTCCGCGGCATGTTCATGCTGCGCACGCCCAAGGGGGAGGACGGCCCCGGCATCCCGGTCACCGAGGCCGACGAGCCCCGGCTGTGGGCGCTGGTCCGGGAACTCGCCGCGGCGGCCGGCACCCGCGCCCCCGACCGGATCCTGCTCACCGGCGAGGTCAACGCGGCCGTCAGCGAGGAACCGCGGCTGCTCGGCCTGCTCCCCGGCCCGCGCCGGCTCTACCTCGGCGTCCCGCTGCTGACCGGCCTGACCGAGGCCCAGCTGCGCTCCGTGCTGGCGCACGAGTTCGGGCACTTCACCGGCGGTGACACCCGGCTGTCGGCGCTCGTCGTGCGCGGGCGCGTGCAGATCGGCCGGGTCATCGGCCAGTTCCACGCGAAGGCCGACGACAAGGTGGCCGCCGACCGGGCCCGGCAGGAGAAGAAGTCCGCCAAGCGGGTCGCGAAGGGCAAGAAGGCCAAGGAGATCGACACGACCGGCGTCGGGGCGACGTACCGGACGATGGCGAAGATCTACACCGCGTACGGCAAGTTCTACCTGCGCGCCTCCCTCTCCACGGCGCGCGGCCAGGAGTACGCCGCCGACCTGGCCGCGGCCCGGATCGCCGGACGCGACGCGACCGCGTCGGCGCTGCGCGAGATCCCGGTGCTGTCCGCCTCCCACGACTTCTACCTGGAGTCGTACGCCACCCTGGGCCTGGAGGCCCGGCTGCTGCCGCCGCGCGGTGAGTTCTTCGGCGGCTTCGGCAAGCTGCTGACGGCCCGCGAACTGGAGCTGGTCGACCTCCGCTCGGAGCTGCCGGAGGAGCCGGCCGGGCAGTACGACTCCCACCCGCCGATCGCCGACCGCGTACGCCGGATCGAGGCGCTGCCCGCCGACGGCCGGGCCGAGGAGGGCAAGGGGGCGGCGCTGGCCCTGCTGGCCGACCCGGCGCGCACGCTGGCCGCCCTGGAGGACGCCGTCCTCGCCGACGAGCTGCTCCGCTACCCGCGCGCGGCCGGCTGGGAGGAGCTGCTGGACGCCTCGATGGCCGCGGGCCTGGCGACCGCGCAGACCCCGCTGCACCGGGCGCTGACCGGGTACACCGGGCAGCCGGCCACGCTGTCCGCGCTGCTGGACGTCATCGACGACGGCCGACTGTGGCGGCTGGCGGAGCAGCTGCCGCTGTCGGAGGAGGCCGCCGCCGCGAAGGGGCGGGCGTTCCGCGAGTTCGTACGGCCGGCGCTGCGCCGTTCGCTGCGCACCATGGTGCTGGCCGAGTTCAGCTCCCGTTCGCTGCTGCACTGGGAGTTCTCCTGGTCCCGCCCGGCGTCGGTGCGGCTGCCC
>NZ_MUMF01000531.1 GCF_002155905.1 Streptomyces tricolor
CACCGGTCTTCGACCAGGACACCCGCACATCGGGCAGCAGTTTGTCGACGGTGAAGGACGACGGGTCGACCGGCACGTCACCCTTCGCCGTGGCGTCGCCCAACAGTGCGTTGAGGGTGGCCGGTTCGGTCTGCACCTCGGTGCCGCCGTCCCGTTCGCCGATCACCTCGGTGACCTTGGCGAGGAGTCCGTGCGGTGCCCCCGGCGCGGGCGCGCTGGCGATCACGTCGCCCACGGCGGTCCGGCGCGGTGCGGCGGAGGAGCCGGTGGACGGCGTGGGCGCGGGTGCTGAACCCGCCGTCCGCTGCGGCCGGTCGGAGATGACGGCCCGCCGGGTGCGGCCGTCGTAGGAGCTGACGGTGAGCGTGGTCCGGTGCGCGCGCTGCCGGGAGCGGCCCGGGGCCGCCGTGGCGGTCGCGGTCGCGGTGGCGGTGGGAGCGGCGNNCGTCGGCGGGCTGCTCGGTGGCCCGGAGCTGCTGCTCCGGTGCGGCGGCCGGCTGCTGGGCGGCCCGCGGCGCCGGCGAGGAGCAGGCGGCGGCGAGGAACAGTGTGGTCATGGCGAAAGCGGGCAGCAGGGCACGCCTGTGCCTCATGCGTCTGCGCAAGGTGGGTCCTGTGAGAGGTGGGGGGTGGCAGAGAGTTGCCGATACCGGCTCTACTCATGGGTAGAACCGGTCGGTAACTCGGTGACGAGCATGAGCATGCCACCCAAGGGGCACAGGTCGCGCACAATCCGGCCACAGCTCAACGTGACCTGCACCACCAGGAGTTGCGGCACGGCGGCGCGCGGCGCGGCGGACTCAGCGGCCGGACAGGCCCGTACCGCCGAGGCGGGTCAGCAGGTCCGCGAGGCCGGTGATGTCCGCGGCGGGCCACGCCGG
>NZ_MUMF01000532.1 GCF_002155905.1 Streptomyces tricolor
TGGGGGCAGTCTGAAGGGGAAGCGGTTTGAGGGAGCAGCGGCCTCGGACAGAGCAGACCGCAGGACCGCAGGACCGCGGGACGGGTCAGTAGTCGAGGAGACGGGTCAGTGCTCGAGCAGCAGACCGAGCAGCTCGTCGACGAACCGGTCCAGGCGGGCGGTGTCCTTGCGGCGGGGCATGACCTGCCACAGCGCGACCCGGCCGTGCAGCGCGCACCACAGCAGATAAGGGGCCTCCGAGCGGGTGCCCCGCACCCGCCAGCCGGCCTCCTCGCAGCGGGTCAGTGCCTGGCTCAGCCCGCGCAGAAGCAGCCCCGCCGGATGGCCGTGCAGACGTTCCTCGTCCACCGGGGTCTGCCATGTCTCGCACATCAGGCGGTACTTCGCCGGGTTGGCCACCGCGAAACGGCAGTACGCGCGCAACTGGTGCCGCAGCCGTTCGAGCGGGTCGTCGGCCGGCGCCGAGGCACCGGCGTCGGCCATCGAGGCGGCCAGCCGCTCGTAGTGCTCCGCCAGCACCGCCCACACCAGTTCGGTCTTGTCGGAGAAGTGCCGGTAGATGCTCGGGGTGGCGATGCCGACCTCCCGGGCCACCGCGCGCAGGGACAGCGCGTCCTCGCTGCCCACCTGCTCCAGCAGCCCCCCGGCGGCCCGCAGGATG
>NZ_MUMF01000533.1 GCF_002155905.1 Streptomyces tricolor
AGTTCAGGCCCGCCGCGCGCAGCACCCGGCACAGACCGTCCCACTCGCCGTCCACCGTGGAGTCGACCATCCAGCGGTCGCCGGCCAGGTCGGCGAGGCTCACCTCCGGCTGCGACGCCGCGGGATGGTCCGCGGCCAGCGTGACGAACTGCGGTTCCCGCTCGACGAGTACCCGCAGGCACAGGCCGGGCGGGATGCGCAGCGGGCTGCCCTCGACCTCGTGCACGAACGCCATGTCGAGCCGGCCGGCGGCGACCATGCCGAGCAGGGCGTTGGCGGACACGTTCATCTGCAGTGTCGGTGCGCAGTCCGGGCCGCGGGCTCTCAGCCGGCGCAGCCAGCCCGGGATGGCGCGGCTCGCCGTGGCGCCGATGCGCAGCTGGAATCCGCCGGCGGCCCGGGACGCCGCCGCCCTGGTCTCGGTGACGATCGCGGCGAACTCCGCGACCAGCGGCCTGGCGCGGCTCAGCACGGCCAGGCCCAGCGGGGTGGGGCGGCAGCCGGTCCGGGCGCGGACGAAGAGCTGGGCGCCGAGAGCCCGCTCGATGCGCCGTAGCTGGGTGCTCAACGAGGGCTGTGCCACGCCGAGTTCCCGTGCCGCTTTGTGCAAGCTGCCGGTGTCGGCGATGGCGCAGAGCACGCGCAGATGCCTCACCTCGAGCTCCATGGGAGGAGCGTAGGGCGGCGCCGGGCACCGCACCAGATGTTCAAGTTCCAACAAAGTGGACGAGTCGGCCACCGATAGCCCGGAGCTATCCCCGATTGCCATCATCCGTCGTCCCGTTGGCCTGCCCGAGACTCACTGGCAACCGATCGTTCAACCCCACAGGACGAGAAGGAGCCCCCCCATGGCGTCGTTCCGTACCGGCACCGGGCCGAAGAAGTCCAGGAGACTCGTGGCCCTGGCGCTCGGCCTCGGTCTGGCCTCCGCCGCGCTCGGCACCGCGAGCCCGGCGAGCGCGAAGAGCACCGCCGAGATCCCCGCCCGCACCGCCGCCGCCGGCTACGTGGGCACGGCCGAGAAGGCCGGCAGCAAGGCGTTCTTCGACGCCGTGCTGAAGTCGGTCGCCAAGAGGCAGGCCGACCAGCCCTCCCTGAAGGTGGTGACCGTCTACTACAACGCCTCGCAGGCGCCGAGCTTCCGCTCCCAGATATCGAGCTCTGCCTCCATCTGGAACAGCTCCGTGTCGAACGTCAAGCTCCAGGCCACCTCGGGCACGGGCGACTTCGCCTACTACGAGGGCAACGACCCGCGCGGCTCGTACGCCTCCACCAACGGCCACGGCCGCGGCTACATCTTCCTGGACTACGCGCAGAACCGGCAGTACGACTCCATCCGCGTCACCGCCCACGAGACCGGCCATGTGCTGGGCCTGCCGGACCACTACAGCGGCCCGTGCAGCGAGCTGATGTCGGGCGGCGGCCCCGGTCCGAGCTGCACCAACCGGTACCCGAACGCCACCGAGCGGGCCCGGGTCAACCAGCTGTGGGCCAACGGTCTCGCCCAGGCTCTGGCGCAGGTGCACAAGGCGGGCTGATCCCGCGGGCGCGACGGGCCGGCCTCCCCGACGGCCCGGTGGGATTCCTCACGGTACGGACCGCGGCACCGGCCCGCGGTCCGTACCGCTGTGTCGTCAGCGCGTCCGCAGATAGGCGCCGAGCCGGGCGATCGCCGAGGGGTTGCGGGGGCTCTCGACCAGGTCGGCGTAGTCGAGGGCGACGATCCGCCGGTGCCGGATCGCGGAGACGCTGCGCAGCGGGGGGTAGGACAGCAGGAACTTCTTCTTCTGCTCGGCGCTCACGTCTCCGTAGTCGCAGATCACGATCACGTCCGGGTCGCGTTCCACGACGCTCTCCCAGCCGGCCGTGGTCCAGGAGTCCGCCACGTCGTGCATGATGTTGACGCCGCCGGCCTCGGTGATGATCTGCTCGGGGGCGGCGTAGCGGCCGGAGGTGAACGGGGCGTCCTGGCCGCTGTCGTAGAGGAAGACCGAGGGGCGGTCGGCGCCCTTGGGGGCCTTCGCCCGTACGTCCGCGATCTGCTTCTTGAAGCGGGCGATCAGCGCTGCGGCCCGCTTTTCGACGCCGAACAGCTTGCCGAGGTTGGTGAGGTCTGTGTACAGGGCCTCCAGCGGCGGCATGATGCCGCGCGAGGAGTCCGTTCGGCCGTTGCGGCAGGACTCGGTGAGGATGTACGAGGGGATGCCGAGCTTCCTCAGCGCGTCGGGGGTGAAGCCGCCGTCCTCGCGGAAGCCGTAGTTCCAGCCGGCGAAGACGAGGTCGGCGCGGGCGTCGAGGACGTTCTCCTTGGTGAGCTGGTCCTTCGAGAGCCAGGGGACCTTGTCGTAGCCGTCCTTCCACGGCACGCGGCGCAGGTCGCCCTTGTCGTCGGGCATGGCGAAGCCGGCCATGCGGTCCTCCAGGCCGAGGGCGAACATCAGCTCGGTGATGCCGACGTCGTTGGTGACGACGCGCTCGGGGATCTTGTCGTACGTCACGGTCCGGCCGCAGTTGGTCAGGGTGACCGCGGAGGATTCCGGGTCCTTCGCGGACTCGACCGTGGCACCGCAGCCTGTGGCGGTCGCGGCGAGGCAGAGGGCGGCGGCGAGCAGCTTGCGCATGCGGGTCCTCAGGTGGTGGTGGGCGGATGGAGGTCGAACAGGAGCTGGACGGCGCCGGTGACGGGATGCCGTACGCGGTGCGCGCGGACGCCGAACACGTCGGCCAGAAGGTCGGGTCGGAGCACGTCGTGCGGGGGGCCGGAGGCGACGATGCGGCCCCGGTCGATGACGTGGAGGACGTCGCAGTGGGCGGCGGCGAGGTTGAGGTCGTGCAGCGCGGCCAGGACGCTCAGGCCGCTGCCGCGGACCAGGCGGAGGACGTCCAACTGGTGGGCGATGTCCAGGTGGTTGGTGGGTTCGTCCAGGACCAGCACCCGCGGTTGCTGGGCGAGGGCGCGGGCGATGAGGACCCGCTGCTTCTCGCCGCCGGACAGGCTGAGGAACCCGCGGTCGGCGAGGTGGGCGACGCCTGTGCGCTCCATCGCCCGGGCGCAGACGGCGCGGTCCGAGGCGGCCGTGCGGTTCCGGTGGGGCAGCCGTCCCATGGCGACCACCTCGGCCACGGTGAAGTCGAACTCGGCCGACGACTCCTGGGGCAGCGCGGCGAGCACGCGCGCGGCGGCCCGGGGGTCCATGGTGTGGACGTCGTCGCCGTCGAGCCGTACGGCCCCGCCGGCCGGGCGCAGCGCCCGGTACACGCTGCGCAGCAGGGTGGACTTGCCGCTGCCGTTGGGACCGACGAGTCCGACGAACGCCCCGCTGTCCACGGCGAGCCGGACGTCCTCGACCAGCCGGATTCCGGCGGCCTCGATCGTCACCCGGTCGATGTCGAGTCGCATCCTCACCGCCCCCCGAACGCGTCGCCGCCCCGCCGCATCAGCAGCAGGAACGCGGGAACCCCGACCACCGCGGTGATCACGCCGACCGGCAGCTCGGCCGGGGCGAGCAGCAGCCGGGACAGCAGGTCCGCCCACACCAGCAGCAGCGCTCCGGCGAGCGGGGCCACGACGAGGACCCGGCGGTGGTCGGCACCGACCAGCATCCGTACGACGTGCGGCACCATCAGGCCGACGAACCCGATGGCCCCGCTGACCGCGACGACGGTCCCCGTGACGGCCGCGGTGACCAGGAACAGCTCCCGCCGGATGCGGGACGGTGCGACGCCGAGGGCGGCCGAGGTCTCGTCGCCCATGGCGAGCGCGTTGAGGGCCTCGGCCCGCAGGCGCAGCCACGCCCAGCCGGCCGCCACGGTCACCGCGGCGAGCGGCAACTGCGCCCAGGTCGCCCCTCCGAGGCTGCCCAGCAGCCACATCATCGCCGACCGGGTCGCCTCGCCGCGGGCCGCGCCGAACACCATGACGGTGGTGACGGCCTCGAAGCCGTACGCCAGTGCCGTGCCCGTCAGGATCAGCCGGAGCGGGGTCAGGCCGCGGGGCGAGCGGGCCACGGCGTACACGAGCGCCATGGCCGCGAGCGCCGAGACGAACGCCGACACCGACAGCGCCCACACCCCGAGTCCCGCCAGCGCTCCCAGCAGGATGACGGCGTTGGCGCCTACCGCCGCGCCGGAGGAGATGCCCAGGACGAAGGGGTCGGCCAGCGCGTTGCGCACCATGGCCTGCACGGCCACGCCGACGGCCGCGAGCCCCGCGCCGGCGACGGCGCCGAGCAGGACCCGGGGCAGCCGGATCTCCCAGACGATGGTGTACGCGGCCGCGTCGTGCGCGGGCACGGTCCCGCCGGTGAGCCCGGCCCACAGGAAGCGCAGCGCCTCGCTCCAGCCGATGCCGGCGGCCCCGAGTCCGGCACCGCACAGGAGCGACAGCGCCAGCAGCACTCCCAGCAGGAGGCTGAGCGGCAGTACGGATATCCGGCGGGGGGCCGTTCTTCGACGCACGGTGGGGGCCGTCCTTCGCATGGGCCGCCTGCTGGATGTCAAGCAGGGGACAACCCGTACGACCGTGGAGGCCGCGCGGCCCCTTCTCGCAGTCCACGGCGAGCAGTCAACGGGTCGCTGAACCCTCCGTGGGCGATCGGACTCGCGCGACGGACCAGGGGTCGCCGCGCACACCGTTGCGGGTCAGTGCCGGATTCTCACCGGACTTCCCCCACGGGAGGCACGGCGAGCCTAACAAAGCGATCAGCTCGCCCGCACGAGGCCCGGCTCCGGCCCCCGCCGGTGAACGCGTCGGGGGGCCGGCGGGTGCCGCTCGGGGCCGGGCGCCGGTCCCAGCGGGAGCCCGTGCCGGGGTCAGGGCGCGGGAGTCCGACGGCGGCCTTCGGCTTCCGCAGCGCGGAGGCGGCGGGGCCGCCAGGCGGTCGGGCGTCCGGATGTCATCAGCAGGGCTCCCGCGTGGGTGCCGCACTCGCCGCTCAGTCGTCGTCCGGGAACTCGCCGGCGAACGCGCCGGCCATGCGCAGCCAGGGCTGCGCCTCGTCCGGGCGGCCCTGACGTTCCAGGGTGCGGCCCAGCATCAGGTGGGCGTAGTGCTCCACCGGATCGCGCTCGACGATCTGCCGCAGCTGCTCCTCCGCACGCCGCAGTTGAGCGGAGTGGTAGTAGGCACGCGCCAGCAGCAGCCGGGGTCCGGTCTGCTCCGGGGCCTCCTCCACCACGGCGACGAGCAGCTCGGCGGCGCCGATGTAGTCCTTCGCCTCGAACAGCAGCTGAGCCCGCTCCCAGCGTTCGGCGGTCGTCTCCTCGTGCGGCGTTCCGACTCCGTCGTCGAAGAGGTGCAGCGCGCTGGCCCAGCGGTCGGGCGCCACTCCGCCGGTCGCCGTGTAGGCGTTGAGGTTGTCGGTCATCGGTTCCTCCATTCTCCGCCGCCGCGATTCCGGTACGCGTCTTCACGCGGACCGGAATGCGGCCGGCTGCTGTTCGAACGGCACGAGGGGCCGGCGGGCTCCGCCCAATCGGCCGTAGCCGCATCGGCCGTGGATGCACCGGCCGTGGATGCATCGGTGGTGGATGCATCCGTCACCGGTCGCGCCAGGTCCGGTACTCCTTCCGCAGGCGTCAGGCCAGCGCGCCGGCGGTCTGCGCGCGGTCCGTGTCGCGGGCGGCGAGCAGGGAGGCGTGGGTGGGGGCGTCGGGCACATCGGCCGGCCGGTTCCTGGCGAACTCCGCGCGCAGCACCGGAACGACCTGCTCGCCGAGCATGTCGATCTGCTCCAGTGCGGCCTTCAGCGGGACTCCGCCGCCGTCCACCATGAACAGCTGGCGCTGATAGTCGCCGGCGTACTCGCGGAAGGTGAGCGTCTTCTCGATGACCTGCTCGGGGGTGCCGACGGTCAGCGGGGTCTGCTCCATGTACTCCTCCATGGGGATTCCACCGCCCATCACCGGTGAGTGGTCGAAGACCGGCCGGAACTCGCGGACGGCGTCCTGGGAGCGGGGGCGCATGTAGACGTGGCCGCCGAGACCGACGATGGCCTGCTCGGGAGTGCCGTGGCCGTAGTGCGCGTACCTCGCGCGGTAGAGGTCGATCAGCTTCTTGGTGTGCTCCTTCGGCCAGAAGATGTTGTTGTGGAAGAAGCCGTCGCCGTAGTACGCGGCCTGCTCGGCGATCTCCGGGGAGCGGATGGAGCCGTGCCAGACGAACGGCGGCACGTCGTCCAGCGGGCGCGGGGTGGAGGTGAAGCCCTGCAGCGGGGTGCGGAACTTCCCCTCCCAGTCGACGACGTCCTCGCGCCACAGCCGGCGCAGCAGGGCGTAGTTCTCCACCGCCAGGTCGATGCCCTGCCGGATGTCCTTGCCGAACCACGGGTAGACCGGCCCGGTGTTGCCGCGGCCCGTCATCAGGTCCACCCGCCCGTCGGCCAGGTGCTGGAGCATCGCGAAGTCCTCCGCGATCTTCACCGGGTCGTTGGTGGTGATCAGCGTGGTGGACGTCGAGAGGACGATGCGCTCGGTGCGTGCGGCGATGTGCCCCAGCAGGGTCGTGGGCGACGAGGGGACGAACGGCCGGTTGTGATGCTCACCGGTCGCGAAGACGTCCAGCCCGACCTCCTCGGCCTTCAGCGCGAGGGCGACCATGGCCTTGATCCGCTCGCGCTCGGTCGGCGTACGACCCGTGGTCGGGTCGGTGGCCACGTCACCGACGGTGAAGATACCGAACTGCATGGTCCTCAGCCCTCCCAGCTTGTTGACGCATCAACTGTATCCCCGGAACACACCCCCCGACGCCACTATTCCGCGGCCGGCCCCGGCCTTCGGGTCAGCCCGCCTCCTCGTCCAGGTTGCGCAGGACACGCTCGGAGATCTCGGTCAGTACCCGCAGCTCCGCCGGCGTGACGTGATCGATGAACAGTGCGCGCACCGCTTCCACGTGGCGCGGCGCTGCGGCCTCGATCGCGGCCCGCCCGGCGTCCGTGATCACCACGAAGGCGCCGCGCGCGTCCTCGGCGCACTCCTCGCGCACCACCAGGCCCCGCCCGGCCATCCGCGCGATGTGGTGGGACATCCGGCTCTTTTCCCACTCCAGCGCCCGGGCCAGGTCCTGGTACCGCTGCCGTCCCTCCGGGACGTCCGTCAGGTGGACCAGCACCGCGAAGTCCGCGGGCGACACGTTCGACTCCGACTGGAGCAAGCGTCCCAGGCGCCCGCCGAGTCGCTCCTGCAACCGCACGAAGCCTCGCCACGCGCGCTGCTCCTCCGGGGTCAGCCATCGCACTGTGTCTGCCATGGAGAGAGTCTAAGCAGTTGATACATCATCTACAGGAGGTTCTTGAGGTGACCCCCTTCGGTGCGCCGATGCCCCCTCTCGTCCCGCATCCGGCACACCACCGCTTCCGGACGTCCGCGTGTGCCGGTGCGGTGGCCGGTGTCGTGTAGGTTCGGGGCGGCTGCCTGCGGTGATCGGCGGATCCGCCGCCGTGGGCAGTGCGGTGCGGGTGTCCGGATGCGAGGGAGGTGCACGGCGGTGGCCGAGATGAAGCGGGACGAGGGCGGCTCCGCCGGGGCTTCCGCGGAGCGGACGGCGCGGGTGCGCAACCCGCGCGGGCAGGGCGAGCGGCTGCGCGAGGACATCCTGCGGGCCGCCGGGG